>CACWLF010000101.1 GCA_902761645.1 uncultured Aeromonadales bacterium
TGAAAGTAAATCCTGCATTGATGTCATGAGAATATACATCGCCGTCTGATTCAGAATCAAGACTTGTGAAACGATAACCCACATCAATGCTTAAATCATCCAGTAAATTGAACATTACACCGGCACCGGTTTTCCATGAGAAATTACCGTTTTTCTGGGTTTCCAGATCAATCTCATGCATCTTTGCGTCAATCCAGCTTATACCGAGACCTGCAGTCAGGTACAGATTTACGGAATCAGTCGGATAAATATCGAAGTAACCGTTTGCAAAAAGGCTGTCACCGGTGATTTTGATTTTGTAGGGACCGTATTTGGAATATGCATTACTTACGGTGATTTTGTCTTCAGCTTCAAAGTAGTGGAGGTATTCAAGTTCCGCTCTTCCGCCGATGTTTCCGTTCTTGAAGAGTGCACCGCCTGCAATGCCTAAATGACCTGTACCGTCGCTGAAGTCTGAAAATTTGTAACCCTGGTAATGTTTGTCAAAGTCAATGTGAATGTTTGAAACACCGGCTTTTAAACCTACATAACCGCCAACCTGAGTATCATCTGCAAAACCAACACCTGATGTTGCCAGGAACAGACCTGTTGCTAATAACAATTCTTTTTTCATAGCACTTTATTGAAAAATAGCAATGCTTTTGCAGTAAATAATCTGTTAAAAAATGTTTAAAAATGACGTATAGACAAAAAAAACTTTATAAATCAAAAACATTTATATATAAACGAAATTTAAAATTAGTAAAAATATTTTACCGACACAAATCATCGTTTGTTATGAATGTTGATATCAAACACAAAAATCAGATTGGAAACGATGTATATAATGATCCGGAATAAAAAAATAATGTCTGCAGTACCTCCGGTGATGATTTCAGTCTGAGGACGGTATTCAAGGAACCTTTTTATCCGCTGCGGTATACTAATGAGCCTGAGATTGCGGCGGAACAGCTCTCTGAAAAAATGAAAGTCTGAAGGGCAGTGTTGTCACCATGAGGGGACATTGTGTAAAATTACCGTATCACTTGAAGGATTTACATTATGAAAATTGTAGCACTTGATATACAGACACTTTTTACCGATGCGGAGGATCCGGAGTGCATCGGCAATCATGAAAAGGAACTGAAGTCGCTGTATGATCATGACGATCAGATGGTTTACTGCAGCAATCTTAATCTTAATCATTATGCCGGAGAATCGGAAATATCAAAAGCCTTGGCGGAAGCGGTTGCCGGTGCAGATGTGGTGATTACCAACAAGGTAAAATTAAACAGATCCAACCTTAATCCCGGCATTAAACTGATCCTTGTATCAGGAACCGGTACCAATAACATTTCCTTTCCGGATACGGATGCACTTGGTATCAGGGTGCAGAACTGCGTTGCCTACGGTATAAATTCAGTAGTGCAGCACACCATCGGCCTTATGCTTTCACTCATTAACAACATTACCGCAGCAGATCGCCATGTCAGACAGGGGGACTGGAACAGAGCTGATAATTTCTGTTTATGCCGGTATTTCTTTCCTCTTGAACTGTCAGGTGCCACTCTCGGTATTATCGGATACGGAGCTATAGGCAGAGGTGTGGAAAAGGCGGCGAAGGCGCTGGGCATGAATGTGCTTGTTGCAGATCGCAAAGGTGCCGGGGAAGCCCGTGAGGGTCGCGTGCCTTTTGAAACGGTTGTCAGAAACAGCGATGTAATTTCACTGCATTGTCCTTTGACTGCTGAAACCAGGGATCTGATTTCATCTTCCGAATTTGAACAGATGAAACCGGGGGCATTTCTTGTGAATGTCGCCAGGGGCGGAGTGGTAAACGAGGAGGCGCTTTACAGGGCTCTGACAAATCACCGTATTGCCGGTGCCGCAACCGATGTGCTTACTGAAGAGCCTCCGAAGCATAATGTCCTGCTTGACGATACTCCGGATAATCTGATTATTACTCCTCATATCGCATGGGGATCATATCAGGCGCGAATGGAAATTATCAGACAGATGGCTGAACACATCAGGGAATTAAAGCAGTCATCGGCAGGGTAGAAATACGTAATATTTTCAGGAAGAAAATGCAAAGCCGGCGGAAATTTAATTTCTGACGGCTTTGATCTTTAAGACAACGATAATGAAACTACATGCCTTTTTCTTCAGCTATTGATTTGTTCAGTCCTTTTATTACGGCTCGTTTGAATTTGTTTTTATCAAATAAGATCTTTCCGTCACTGAATGAAAATTCAAATCTAGCCTTGGCGGCAAGGGAAAGAGCATATTCAAAATAATCATTCTTTGACTCCGGGGATTCCCTGGTCCATCCCAGAGAAACTGCGATTTCGGCAACAAGCGTATTGGAAACTTCAAATTCAGTCGGTTCTTTCCTGCTGTTTTCACTGTTTACGTAATCAGAGATGAAATTTTTCATGCAGGAGAAATCGGGAATGTAGGATGTTTCCGGATTATGAACAAGTTCATTCATGGTTTTAATATATTTTTTCGGAGTAATATATTCATCAACACCGTATTTTTTAAGATGTTTTTTTACAATGGCGTCAAGCCTGCCAAGCAGAGAGTAGTCGTTTATGTTACGGTAGTAGCTCATCCAGGAATAATAAATTCCACCCATGCGGAATCCTGTAATTTTCTGGTTCAATTCAGTGAGGGCGGCGGATTTAACAAACTTTTCAATATTTTCAAGTTCCTCACCTTTATATTTCTTTCGGTACGTCTCAAGTTTTGTTTTCAGTTTTATGGCAATCTTCTTTACCGCTTCTGCAAGACTTTGCTGAATTTTTGCCACACTGGAATCCCTGATGGATACAGTGTCACCCTTGAAGGAATAACCGAGGTAGTCAAAATCAAGATTTTCACTGTCATCAGTTGTTTTGTCCGCGCTCAGCGACAGACCGCGGGCTGCTATACTGCACTCCAGCATCTTTCGGTATTTTCCGGTATTGTTCCGATCCGCCAGAATCAGAATGTCGTCGACAAAACGGTAATATCTGATTTCAGGAATGTTTTCAAACACGCTGTCAAGATCCTCGAGATATGCATTGGCAACAAATGATGAATACGATAAACCTTCCGGTATGCCTGTATCCTTTTTCTGTTTTGGATTGAAGGTCGAGGTCTGAGGATGGAGCAGAGCGCCGGTTGTTATGGAATTTACAAACAGACCGACAATGCCGGGATGAATGAATTTTCTGTTCATCATATCAATGAGTTTGTCATGCGGGATCGATTTGAAAAAACTGCTGATGTCTGTTTTTACGTAACCGGTAAAATTCTTCCTCTGTTTCATAATATCGGAAATAATTTTACGTCCTGCCGGCAGTTCGCATTTTGCTCCGAGAACCCTGCGGGCAAATTCGCCCATGGCGGCGAGCGTTACGCGATCCCTTACCGTAGGCAGCCGCAGTTCTCTCGGCGCTTTTCCCGGCCCCTTAAGTGCAAGTATGAGTTTATAACGGGTAAAATGATAAGACTGATTTTTTACTTTGCGAATGATAATGTCAAGATTGTTATCAAGATCCTCTTCAAATTTTTTTACGGTAACAAAGTCGAGTCCGACGGATTTTTTCGGAGTGCCGTTCTTTCTGCATTTTACTTTTGAATTGAACAGCAGCTTTAAATTTTCCGGAGAGAATGTTTCATCCCATAATTTTGAAATTTCAGCAGGATCTGTCACAGGTCGTCCACTGTTAGCGTCTGAACCGGCATGGATCATTGTTTTAACTGCATTTTCGGTTTTCTTTTCCTCTGTCATATTATGTGCACCCCGTTATCATATGTTCACAGTTATTATAAATAAAAAAAGCAGTGCGACTAAATTTTTTATGGAAAATTCTGTTAAAAAATTGAGCATGAAAACATTGGGGCATTTTGAAAAAAGAATCACGCAGTGAATTGATGGTATCAGCATATGTGTTGAACCGGACTGAAAAGTCCAGCTTTATATATTTGGTGTGCAAATATATCAGTGTCAAGATATAGGTATTCGTTTCGATCTGGAAACAAATCAGATCCGCAGGGATCATGACCATCAATTCGTTATGTATGATAGCAGTGACGTATTGAATTGTCACTGATAATAATTTTAAATATTTGATTGGCCTTGCAGTTTTGAGTTGAATTCACGCGATCTGCTGAGGATGTATTTCACGAAACCTCCGAAGCTGTACCTGTGCAAACTGCCGGCAGGTGTCATTCATGATGTTACGCAAGATAAGAGCCGAACCGCCTCCGGGCATTGATTCCGAAATTTCCAGGAGAAGTGACGGACCGCCGGTGAAACTTTTGCAATCTTGCAGCCGTAAGGAATTCCTCACAGACTTGAAATAAACCGAAGTTTACTGCATTTTAACTTAATTTCTTTCCGGGGAAAAAACCATATCCGTAAGGATAAGACCGCCGGCCCGTCATCAGTTATATTATCAGCAAATTGCCCTTTTGTCATGAACGGCGGAAATTTTTTTCGGAAAAAAGGATCGGATTAATGAATGATTCCTGCATTCAGGAACCATGAATGCAGACGGTGCCTCCGGTCGGGAAACTGCGTCAGACTGCGGATTGGGCGGAATACCCGGCTCTTGCATGATAGGCACTGAAGCGTGACGTTTTAAGGGCTCAAAAAATACTATTCAGATCAAATAAATCAAAAATAAATGCATTTTTTTGTTGGATTATGCATTTACTGGATTTAACATGTTAACATGATAAGAAGTCGGTTTGTTTTCCGGCAATATTGCATGCGGTGCCCTGCTTGCAATACAATAAGAACAATAATTAAAAAAAACACTGCAGGATGTAGGTATGATAAAAATCAAACAGTTGCTTATTGCAATTCTGGTGATATTTTGTCTCGCTATATTCTGTTTCTGTTTAAATTATTATCGTGAATTCCGCAAGTTCGCCATTGAAAATGTGGTAAAGGAACTTGCATGTGAATCAACCTATATCAATTATCAGCTCAGGAATTTTCTGAAGGTTGCCACTGAAAATGTGGCATACATGGCAAGAACCGATATCATAATTGATGAGTCTGAAAAATTCTCCCTTAAGCCGAAGAAATCCCCGTCTAAAAAGGACAAGGTTTCCGACACAGGTTCCGCTGATGTAAAGCAGGCAAATAAAAAACCGAGAAAGGATGTAAAGATCCATGAGGAGACAAAAGTCGTTCCGGACGCTGATCATGCACAGAGAATTCTTAAATACATAAAAGAAAAGAATCCGATTATTTCCGATGTTTATCTTGTCGATCCTTCGGGAAAAATGATATCCGCCTCCCCGGACTACAATAAGGATTTCGTGGATACGGACGATCGCAATTTCTTTTATCTGTCAAATCTGTATCACAGCATAGCAACAGGACTGAGCGGAAGCTATGAGGATGCACGCGGTGCTTCCGACTTCTACATCAAGGCGGAGGACGGCGAACACAAAACCTTCTTCGCAGTTTATGCCCATCCGGTACTGAAGAAAAATCAGCCGGCGGCAAAGGAAAATCTGATCGGCTTTATCACAGTAGTGGTTCCGGTGGACGGAATCGCGTCATATATAAGTACTGAAGACAGCAATACGATTGTCAGAGTTTCACACCGCAAGGAGTCGGTTCAGGACTTTTATGTGGCGCTGAGCAAGACGGTTGTTTTTGCCAGACCTGATGACAAAAGAAATATTATTCTCTATGTTGATACACTGAAACCGATTGAGAATGTCGAATCAAATATTCTGGAATCGATTCTTTCCCAGGTTAAAACCAATATTTTCATTTCCATTGCCATAGGTTTTATTCTGATTGGATGTTTTTCCGTTATCACCCATTCCTTCGGAACTCTCGGTGATTTTATTCATGATATCCGCAACAAGAGCGTCGTAGGAAAGGAACGGTTCCTCATCTATGAGTTCAATGAAACCTCAAAGCAGCTGATGCGAATGAAGCAGGAAATAGATTTTCAGGTTTTTAAAGTCAATGAAACAAACCAACAGCTGAAAATTTCCAATGACGAGAAGGAAGTTGCAAATGAGCAGCTGAAAAACGTTAACTCCCGTCTTGAGGTTCAGGTTGAGGAACGCACGGAATCCCTCAGAAAATCTCTTGAACTTTCAAGAAGATGCAATGAGATCAACAGCACCATTATCAGTCAGCGCGGACTGATTAAGGAGGATTTTTCTTCGAAGCAGGTGTTCAATGCCTTTATTTCCACCATCAATCAGTTTAATCTGAAGAAGAAATTTCTGTTTGAATACAAAATAGAAAATGAGAAAAAACTGAGATATTCGGATATTGAGGCCGATGTTCCTGAAATTGATGAAAATTTCCATTCCGATGCATATATCAACCGCGACGGTTTCTATATTTTTCCTCTTGTGATGCATGAGGGCGTCGGACGTCTCGTTATTCATTCTCCGATAGAAAGCATTGATCCCGCTATACTTAGCAATATTTCGATATTCTGCCGTGATGCATCGATTTTCCTTGACAACCGCGTTTTGCGCAACCGTCTTGCATACTGGGCCAAAACAGACGGTCTTACCAAACTCGGCAATCGCGCCGCCTATGAACAGGCAATATCCTTCTATGAAACCAGTCTGGATCGTGAAATCGGTCTGTTCCTTATTGATGTCAACGGTCTTAAGGAGATGAATGACAAGCAGGGACATGCCGCCGGCGACACACTGCTTGTCACCGTATCCGAACGCCTGAAGAAGGTGTTCTCAAAATATGATGCGCAGCTGTACCGCATCGGCGGTGACGAGTTTATTGCCATTCTGCAGCAGGAGGATCTGGATAATGCCGACCGGATTATTGAAGAACTTCTTGCCGCTCAGGATGATCCTTTCAATCCTCAGTTCCGCTCAGGCATTGTTGCCACCTTTGCCGTCGGTTTTGCCGACAGTCGCAAGGTACCGTTTGAAGTACTGTACAAGCATGCCGACGTTGAAATGTACGCCCGCAAGGAAGCCTACTATAAAAAACGTCAGGAATTTTTCGGCGAACACAGAAAACCACGTCACTAGTCTTTATTCATTTTCACTGCGCGTGCGGCTGAAATCAGTAAACGATCCATAATAACCTTTAAGGTAATTAAGGCTTTTGCTTAGTCTAAGTGATTTCACTGAAAAGTGAATGAACTACGTTATGAGAGAATGAAT
>CACWLF010000102.1 GCA_902761645.1 uncultured Aeromonadales bacterium
AAATACTACTTTGAGTATGTAAGATAGTCAGAGCGGTATAAACAGAAAGAATAAAATATAACCAATAGAGCAAGGACCGGCTGTGACCGGTCTTTTTTTGTCTGCAGAAATATTAAAAACAGCACTTCATCTCCTGATATATTGAAAAAGTGACGCAGGCACCAAATCCCGGCCGGTAATATAATAAAGGACAAGATCACCCGGCATTCTGCTGATTTGATATTACTGTTACGATCCTCGCACGCCGGAGCATAAAAGAGAACTCAGTGCTTTTTTACTGCCGAAAGGCCGGTTTTTTCCGCCTGTTCTGTCTATATCCGGCGATACTCTGAATGATTGTCTTTTTTGGAGCAGCAGAGTATGAACAGAATATTGCGGCAGACTATGATTTCAATTATGATTGAATCGGTTGTTTTCAGCCCCTGGCCTGAAATTTCATATGCGGATTCATTCAGCAGTGCAGTGGGCGACGGTAAAAATCTGGGACGTGAACTTTCCGGAAATTTTGAAGATCTTTTCAGGGAAAGCACAGACAATATAAATGAAGATGATTCCTCAGGCATAAAAGGGTTTGAAGCCGACCTGCACCGGAACTGGGGAAATTTTGATTATCAGGCGGTTACTGATGCAGGTTCAGGCGCGGAACTTGAAAAATTATCTCTTGAGAAAAAAAGGGAACTTTACAGTTCGGGAAACTCCGGAAATGGAGACGGATCATCAGCTGCATACAGAATTATTACCGATACCAGGAAAAATGTCGTACCGGTTGATTTGTCTGAAGATCCTGTTGCCCGCAGATCTCGTGATATTTATGCATCAATAGATAAAGCCGGTGCTGATGCAGGTTTTGGCGACTGCAGCAGAAAAATCAGTTACCGTACCTCCGGAACCAAAAATCATGTGCCTAAGCTTGTTCACTGCAACCGGCTTGTAGATCGCTCAAATGAGTGCACATTATCTCACGAGTTGAGCGTTGAACCGGTAATAAGCCTGGTTAAAGCGGATTCAGATGCGCATGATGTCAGCAATTTCATGAATATCCGTCCCTGCTCGGATGAAAACTGTTTTGAGGTATGGCTTGGTTCAGAATATCGTGATTCCAGAAACTGGTGCACTGCATATCATGATTATCTCTATATAAAAGTTGATCATCCGGAGGCTGTCACCGGGGTATTTCTGTCTTATGTGCAGTGGGATGATTACATGGCGCTTTACATCGGCGGAAAAAACAGCGAGGAACTTCTTTTTAACACCACAGGTACATTGCCGATTAGACTTGCATCTGTGACGGATACAGTTAATCCCGAGGCTCAGTCAATGTTTCTTTCCGGCAGAACGGTTTATGTAGATCGAATAAACGGCGATGCTGTTGTTGCCAGACCAAGATGTGAAAACAAGGGAGAGGACTGCTACAGAAACCGCTGCAACCGCGGCAGAAATTTAATGCAGGGAAAAACTGTTTCCGGAACCGATCTTACATCGCTGTTCAGATCGGCAGCAGATCCTGAAAATCCTATTATTTTTCATTCTCTGACCTCAACGGCGGATGCAGGAAATTATCAGGCAAAACTGAAAATCTATTACGATCCCGCTCTTATTGTGCATACAGATGCATGGACGCCGGCAGATTGTCTGGAGAGCGCACAGTTGATAGGAAACGGCTTTACAAGTGGAGCCTTATACTGCGATCAGACTTTTTCCGGAGTTTCATTCAATGAGTCCAGGGGAGAGAACTGCCTGCACATCAACGGGATCAGTCTGTGCGAAAATGAACTCAGGCGAAGTTCCCCGGTTGCGGATCTTTCCCCTTTCTGCCGGAATGCAAGAGTAAATTCTGTCACTACATACTACAGATCTGAAGATGATCATGAAAACTACCGGCTTGACGGCTGTGAAAAATACCGCGGGAAATGTTCCTTTGTAAGTTCAAAATGTTCTGCCGGTGCAGAAGACAATGCCGGAAACTGTTATGATTTTGAGGAAATCTACGACTGCGGAACGGATTTTGACGATCAGTCCCGGATAGCTGATATAAGTTATGACTGCGGAGGAACGGTAAGATGCATCGGCAGTGAATGTGTGGATACGTCATACGATATCAGTGACGGCTATGCAAGTGCCGCGGCACTGCTTAACGCGGTGCAGTTTATGGGACAGGATATGGAATGCACGGGACTTGATGCCAGGGGAAATCCAGTGGGAGATGTGGATGTTGTCTGCAGGGTATTTGCCGGCAATGCAAGAGACTGTGCCGTATCAATGAAGGGACTCGGCGGGCTTGAGGTAAACTGCTGCGAGTCTCCGGGCGGGATTACTCCCTCTGAATACATTTCCGCTCTCATGGCGCTGCCGAAAATAGATTCAATGATTGCCAGAACCGGTCCGGCCAGTCCGATATACGGAGCCTACAATGCAATTCGTGAACCTGTTTTCAACGGAATAGCACGAATTTCCAATACACTTGGCGATGTTACCAGACCGTTTACCTCCTGGCTGGAAAATAATTTCGGCATTACCAATACGACGACCGCCGGAGCAGGACAGACCGGTTCCCGCGGTATTATGGATGCCTTTACCGATATGCTGAAGGAGAAGGCAAAGGAAATCATCAAAAAAATTATCGTGCGGGCGCAGACATCCGGAATTCAGGGAGCAGGAGAGGCCGGCGGTACTGCAGCGGCAACCGAAGAAGCAACAGCACAGATTGAAGCTCAGGCCGAGAAACAGGCGGCTGCTGCGGTTGAAGGTCTGAGCACGGCTCTTTCGGTTGTGGGTTATGTATACATGACATATCAGATTGCCTGTCTTGCCTCACAGATGATTTTTAAATGCCGTGATGAACAGATTGCTCTTGCCGCCGCAAAGGAACTCGGCAACTGCAGTTATGTGGGGCAGTACTGTTCAAAAAAGGTGATGCATACCTGTATTCAGAAAACCTATTCATACTGCTGTTACAGTTCTCCTTTATCGAGAATCATTCAGGAACAGGTGCATGAGCAGCTCGGGATGCCTATCGGTTCACTGAATCCGAAATCTCCGGACTGCGGCGGTATTACCATTGATCAGCTTGAACATATTGACTGGTCTGCGGTAGATCTTTCAGAATGGGTTGCTCTGCTCAAGATCACCGGAAATTTTACAGATGCATCGGATATTGATGCCGAAAGACTGACAGGAAGCAGAAGCAGACTTAATCTTGATTATACAGGCAGTTCTCTGACAAATATTACTGAAACTGAAAGAAAAAATGTTATGGAAAGAACGGCTGAGCGTATTTTTGATATAGATACAGATCGCGTTAATTTTGAAGTAAACAGGTCGACTGCAATATCTGCGGACGGTTCGGTAACAGGTAAATAGTTCTGCCTCATGTATTCCGTTATCCGCCTGTTCTGTATCGTTGTCTGTCTGCAGAATACCCGTGCAGGCGGATTCCCGGTTTTATTTGATCTGTCTGCAGCCGCTTCACGTGTTTGCAGTAATGAACAGTCCGGATTTCTGATATAATCTCTGGGTGGTCCGGTTTCTTTATATTAATGAATATATTAATGAATGCTTGAAACCTCGGTTAATCATTTTTATTCGGTTTAAAAAATTCATGTTTGAAAATTTGCTATCCATGATCGGTCAGAACGGAATTGCCATTGCTGCAGGAGTGATGGCAGCAGCGGTTCTGATGCTCTGTTTCGGATTTTTTAAAATGCGCAGTCTCGGTTTTCTGTACGATCTTAAGAGCAGGGAACTGGAGAATCTTTCCGCTGAATGCGAAATTCTTAAAAAGAATTTAAAAAATGCCGAGGAGCATCGGCATCAGCTCGAAATCGATGCCGCAAGGCTGAGAACCGAAATCGAACAGCAGGATCAGCTGGCGGATCGTCTCAATCTTCAGCTGAACAGCTGGGAAACAAAATACAGCGAGCAGCTGGATAACAACCGCCGCTGTCTTGTTGAAATTGCGGAACTGCGCAATACCAATCGCAATCTTTCTGAAAAACTGGCTCAGGAGGATGTTCGTTTGAAACAGCTGTATGAGCAGTTTATGGAAAAGGTTACCAATGCCACCAATAAAATTGTGAATGAAGGACGCAGGGAACTCTTTGACACCAACAAGAATTCCATGGACAGCATTGTTAATCCGATGATCGGCAAAATTCAGGAATTTCAGAATCTGATTACCAGAATCAATGCGGAAAACATTGAGCAGAGAACCAGAATTGCAGATACCATCAGCGTTCTTACTGAGGCTCAGAACAAACTTTACGGAGAGGCGGAAAAACTTGCCAATGCGCTCCATTATGAAAAGAAGCAGCAGGGTATGTGGGGAGAACTCGTACTGCAGGATATTCTGGATACCTGGGGACTTCGTGAAAACGAGGAGTATGTGCGTGAATTTGCGGTTAAAGGCAGTGAATCCGAAACCGGGGAGGCTCAAAGACCTGATTTTGTTCTCAATCTTCCTGACAACCGTCACCTGCTGATTGACGCCAAGTGTCCGATCAATGCGTACCGCGATTATGTGAATACCGATGATCCTGCGGTTAAAAACGGTAAACTCAAAGAGCTTGTTTCCAATATAAAAGCGAGAATTAACGAACTGAGCGCCAGGGAATATCATAAAATAAAGACTCTGAATTCTCCTGATTTTGTATTCCTTTTTATTCCGATTGAGCCTGCATATATAGTCGCCACGGCTCAGGATCCACGGCTTAATCTCTATGCCTTTGAGCGGCGCATCGCTCTGACTACGCCGAGCACCATCATGGCGGCTCTGTTTATCACCAAACAGATGTGGGTTGCCGAAAGACAGAATGAAAATGTGGAAAAGGTAAAAAGTCTGCTTCTTCCTTTGTGCAGAGATCTTGAGAAATTCACGGAAAAGTATTCTTCCCTCGGCGATACACTGAATGTGCTGCAGCGCAAGTTTGATGATGGCAGACAGCTTCTTACGGAAAAGAGAGGAAGCATCGGCAGTCAGAAGGATTTTGTGCTAGAAACATTCGGAAGCGATAATACCGGAAGGCTTGCATCAGGAAAGCAGACAGAGCACTGATGCGGTACCTGTTCTATTGCTTTGTCTTTAATCCGCAAACGATTATAATAATGACAGCATGTCTAAGGATGATCCGGCTGCCTGAAGGGATATGCCGGCTCATCGCTTTTTTACTTCTTTATATGATATTGATATAGGTCTGAAAATGAATTTTATTGTTATTATTCCAGCAAGATACAGTTCAACTAGACTTCCTGGAAAACCGCTGATTGATTTATGCGGAAAAACCATGATTCAGCGTGTTGCCGAAAAGGCTCTTCAGTCAGGTGCGCAGAAGGTTATAGTGGCTACCGATTCCGGCAAGGTTGCCGATGCAGTTAATCTGCCTGGCGTTGAAGTTGTGATGACTTCCCCTGATCATTCATCGGGAACCGAGAGACTTGCCGAGGTTTGCAGTATCATGAATTTTTCCGAAGATCAGATAATTGTAAATGTTCAGGGCGATGAACCTCTGATTCCTCCTGTTTTAATCAGCCAGGTTGCTCAGGATCTTGCAGATAATGACGCACCGATGGCAACTCTTGCTGTACCGATTACCGATGAAAGCGAGGTGTTCAATCCGAATGCGGTAAAGGTGATTATGAACAGACTGGGAGATGCGATTTACTTTTCACGTGCTCCGATTCCTTATGAACGCAATAACTTTGCCCGTGATCCAAAGGTTATTGACTGCAGTGTACATGCCCGTCATCTGGGTATTTATGCTTACCGCGCAGGTTTTCTGAAGAAATTTGTAAAGTGGGAGGCAACACCGCTTGAGGATATTGAGAAACTTGAACAGCTCAGAACGCTGAGTTACGGTGAAAAAATTCATGTATCCATTGCCAGGGTTACACCTCCAGCCGGCATTGATACAGATGAAGATCGTCTCAAGGTTATAGAATATCTGAAACAGCATCCGGAAGCCTAGCGCATACCGGGACAACAGATATTAAAATGATGGAGAGCGGCTGAAGCAGTCGCTCTTTTTGATCCGGTGCACGGTAAAGGATCAGAGAATCCGGCGGTAAATGCCTGCAGCTCCGGGAATATGCCTGAAGAGCGGTGAGTATTATGCTGTTTAATGCTGAAAGAAAGAGGCTTTGAAATTTTACTGATCTATAAAAAGGAAAAGACCTCCCGAAGAAGGTCTGCGATAATTACCATTTGTTTGTTTGGAAATCTTTCTGTTTCTGACGAACTGCGCGTCATTCATAACAATGATTACATTATGAATCATTCTGAGTAATAGTCAAGAATTATTTTAAAAAAAATTAAAATAATATGCAAAAAAGTTGATCTGGGTTAAATATTTTTACAGTAATCAGGAAAATTTTTAGTAATCTGTCTAAAAAATATTTTTTGTAAGCAGATTTTTTACTGCTGTACAGCAAAAAAAATTAATTTTCATGATAAAAAAATTTATTTTAAAGTCATTCGGAGAAAATATTTAATCGTAAATATATAAATATTATCAATATACGATCAAAAAATTAATTTTTTTTAACTGATAAATATTTTCTGTAATAAAGGTTAAAACAGGAAAAAAAATTTTTTCTGTCTTATGAAATTTTTTTGGGGGAATTTTTTATAGAGATCTTTTATTTGAAATATTAATAAAGATTTTAATGAAGGAAAATATTTCTGAAAAAACATACTGATTATTAAGTTGTTGATTTATTGTATTATTATGCCGATTTTTTAATCAGATGTTATGGGAATATTAATCAGATTATCTAATGAATTACAGGCAGATCATCAGAGTGAGCAAACGGTTTAATGTACTGTGCTCTGTCAGATCTGCTGTTCATCTGCATTATATTCATCATGCCGCCGGCTTGTATTTCAGTTGGGGCAGTGCTCAGTTTTTTAAATATTTTTTCTTCACAAATTTGCAAATCGATAACCTATTATTTCATCGTATATATAGTAGAATATCATATGTTTACCGGAGTGCATGACTGTCAGCTGAATTTCTGTACTGTCTGATTGGCCGGATTATTGATTGTCCGCTATTAATCTGCATAATTATGGATTTGCAGCTGCGTTTGAACTCCTTCGGCTGCCGTATGTCTTCATCACTATAAGAATGATGATTTTTTCATTGTTGTTCCGATGATTCTGGACAGTTTCGGCGCCGTACAGCTGAAAAGAAAAAAAATTATTAAAATTCCTTAATTCATACTTGACAGGTATGAATTAAGGAATATAATACTTATTAAATTGATAGGAAATAAGTAAATAATATGTTTTAAGGAGTCTCGAATGACAAAAGTATATAACTCTATTCTGGATTTAATCGGTCATACACCGATTTTAAAGTTGAACAAATTCGCTGAGAAAAATCAGGTTCTTGCCAATATTTTCGTTAAAATTGAATTCTTCAATCCTGGCGGATCTGTTAAGGATCGTATTGCTCTTGCAATGATTGACGATGCTGAAAAGAGCGGAAAACTTACCAAGGATTCAGTTATTATTGAACCTACATCAGGCAATACCGGTGTCGGTCTGGCAATGGTTGCCGCATCCCGCGGATACCGTATCATTATCACCATGCCTGATACCATGAGTGTTGAACGCCGTAATTTCTTATCTGCATTCGGAGCTGAACTTAAATTAACTCCTGGTGCACAGGGTATGAAGGGAGCTATCGCTGAAGCTGAAAATCTGGCTAAATCAATTCCTAACAGCTTTATACCAGGTCAGTTCGTAAACCAGGCAAATCCTAAAGCTCATCGTGAAAATACAGGTCCTGAAATCTGGGAAGATCTTGACGGACAGGTTGATTTCTTTGTTGCAGGTGTTGGTACAGGCGGTACTTTATCCGGTGTTGGTGAATATCTGAAATCAAAGAATCCTGATGTTAAAGTTGTTGCTGTTGAACCTGCAAGTTCTCCTGTATTGTCAAAAGGTACTTCAGGTCCTCACAAGATTCAGGGTATCGGTGCTGGCTTCGTTCCTGAAACTCTTAATACCAAGATTTATGATGAAATCATTCCGGTTGAAAATGATGATGCATTTGCTACAGGACGTGACTTCACCAGAACCGAAGGTGTGTTAACCGGTATTTCCGCAGGAGCCGCATTGTACGCAGCTATACAGCTTGCAAAGAGAGAAGAGAATAAAGGCAAGAACATTGTAGTTCTGCTGCCTGACAGCGGTGACCGTTATTTATCTACTGCCTTGTTTTCGTCCTGATAAGCGGAATTAGGCCTTAAAAATTTAAAACAATGAAATAAAAATATAACAAATATTCCAATAATAAGAAGAAACTTTTAAACTAACTAACAAACATAGGGATTTGCAACCGGTTTTTCATTCCGGTTGCTTTTTTTTCTGAGCATTTATTCGGATTCGTGTTTCCTTCGGATTTCTATCGGTTTTAATTCTTTATCAAGTTGATTCTAATGATAATTTGCAACGATAAGTTTATTAATGGTTACACATTGTAATTGTAACAATATTAAAAATATCCATGTGGAGAAACTGAACTCTTGGAATTAATTTAATTCATTCCTGTTTGGGTTATAGAACCTCATTTTTAACTGTGGCGATAATTTCTGAGTTGTATTGCATTGATTTCGGATCAATTTCCAAATCTGAGATTGACCACCAGCGATATTTCGTACCGTTGATTTCAAATTCATCATTATCTGTATTTAGATCATCTGCTGTTACTTTAAAATAACGGTGAAAATAAACCTTGTCAATTTTGTCGGACACTGAGTATTTGCGGGTATAATCAGTCAATCTTAATGAAGTATTTATCCGATCTTCTGGAATATTAAACAAAACCGATAAGTACTCTTTAATTGACAGATTTTCTTCCTGGTCAGCCTTTGTTCCTAATTTGCCTGAAACTGATTTT
The DNA here is from genome assembly GCA_902761645.1 of uncultured Aeromonadales bacterium. GTDB lineage: Bacteria > Pseudomonadota > Gammaproteobacteria > Enterobacterales > Succinivibrionaceae > UBA2804. The sequence continues at coordinate 8,898 of CACWLF010000102.1, forward strand.
TTATACGGAAAGAGCCACATGTCACAGCGTTTATCCTTAGTGGTCAGAACTTTGCCATTTGATTTGTTTTGAATGACCATAATGTTAAACTGGTGTTCATTAATTCCTAACCCTTCTATATCATTTAATAGTTTTTCATGACTGTATTTGTTGTTATAGTTATGCAGGAGATTCAATATTGTCAGAATGATCCATAATGTACCAAATATCAAAAAAAGAATAAAATATTTTTGATTGTCAGCGAATTGAAGGCAGGCTGACACAACTGTAATGACGCCTAACAGATCAGTAATAATTTGTTGCTTATGGATTTTAACAATGCTGTCTCTTCGCTTTTCTAAAAGAAGTTTTAAATCCTGTTTGTTTATATGAATTTCATCACTCATAGTGCGATCATTCCTGTTATTGTTGTTTTATGTGTTGTTAATTATGTACTGGGACTAAAAGCAAATATCAAAACTGTCTTTAAAGAGATTATAGCACCTAAAAAATGGTTAATCTAACTTAAATTATTTCTAAAATACCTGGCAATATATGTATATCACATTTCAGTGTTAAACTGTTTATTTTTGATAGCATGTGCTTGGAATTATGATTTGAACTTATAAACGGGAGTGAACGAATTCCGTGTAAACCCTTGTTAAGCGCCACTTGAGAAAATTGTCTGATATGTGGCTCAATCATTAATTTTATGTGATCGCTGATTTCTGATGTACCTCTTCCTGCTCACATTTATGACTTTCAGGAAGAAGTATTCGTCATCCGGATAACCGTAACCATGTCTTCTTAATGTCTTGATTTTTTGGTTAATTCCTTCAATTTTACCTGATGATATTTTATAGGTGGCATGGGCAATGATTCCCTCAAAATGATTATTAAGAAGTTTACTGAACCATATGAAATGCTCATTGTTTGTAGCTTGCCAGATTTCCATTATGCTGCCGATTTCTTCAGCCATTTCAATTTCATCAGTCATCTTGCAGGCCTGTGATTCCTTCTCCTTTACCAGATCTAGAGTGAATAACAGTTCATTCTGTTTGAGCAGTTCGTCGTATTTAGCCTCATATCCTCTTTGGCGTTTAATATCCTCGGTCTTAAACAGATCGCTGCCTTTATGAATTACTTTATCCTCGCCGGCTTCCTTATCCTTTTTCTTCAGAGTTGAACGATTGGAGGTTAATATATATCTGTTTTTTAAGGCTTTCGCCGCCTCGATATTTCCTTCTTCATACAGACGCCTCTGTTCATCCATACGAACCTCACTGACCACTTTATCATTAAAGTTTTTAACAATATGGAAATAATCAAAAAACAGCTGAATCAAGGGACATTTCTCCTCAAAGGCTTCTTCAAAATCAGAATTCATGTCGCAGGCAACCGCCTTTGCGCCATCCATCCAGTCCATTCCGACATGGTCAATAAGTCATAAACCGCCTGTTTCTTTTTACCGTTCTGAATCCACAGAACGTAAGCGTAACAGCAATCCGCGTCATTCCCTTTAAAATAAATCTCAGCTAGGATAGCTCCATAAGTTTATTTATAGGAGCTTTTATGAATATTAAA
>CACWLF010000103.1 GCA_902761645.1 uncultured Aeromonadales bacterium
ATCTGAATGATTGCCTCTTCGGCAGAACCATCTTAAGCATAAGAGGTGCTGTTCCTTTTATTGCATGCTCATATACAAGTCGGCACTGCATCCGCCAGCCTGTTTTTCCGGGTGAGATACATATTTTCCATGTGTTGACCATAAAAGTCTGCTCTTTACGCAGTATGTAAGAGATTCTTCATCGTTGCAGTCAAGAAGTGCGACTGCATGCTAATTAAACCTGAAGGATGAAGTACGCACGGACAACGGCTGCATTGCTGATTCCTGATTTCCGTGATTTGACTGCCGTGGTACCGTATTTTGTGTTGAATATTCGTATGCGGCAGCGCTCGTGCGTTGCTCCCGATTATTCGCTATGCCGATCAGAGAATATTGGTGTGTAAAAAGGTTTGTTTTGCAAGTATAATGAAGAGATGTCAGACAAGGATGAAAATTGATAAATGCAGGAGTTAAGGAAGGAGCATGAACAACAGAATCATCGGAACTTTAATATTGCTGACGGCTGTAACTGCTGTTCAGGGTTGCAACAGGGAATACGATCAGAAAAGCCTGGTACCGGGCGTGTATGAGGCAAGAAGTACTCCGGATAAAGATGGCGGATACAGTATAGCAAAAATTACTGTTAAGAACCGTCGTATTGCCGCTGTGGATTATCATACCTATACTGCTGACGGAAAACTGAAGGATGCTGATTACGGTAAGGTAAACGGCGAGATTGTCAGTCAGGAGGATTATAAAAAAGCGCAGCATGCGGTTGCGGCTCAGCAGAAGTATGCAGATCAGCTTCTTGAGGTTCAGAATATAAATTTTGTTGACGGAATTACCGGCGCATCAATCATGTATGATCAGTTCAATGAAACTGTCCGTGCCGCACTGGATCAGGCGGAAAGAAAATATTCGCTTGGTGATTTGAAGGACGGCACCTATACCGGCAAATCCGGAGATGCCAATTCGCATCACGGCGATTATGCAACCGTAAAGGTTACCTTAAAAGATCACAGAATAACCGATGTGGTTTTTGACGCCTATACCCGTGACGGAAGTTTAAAAGATGAAAATTACGGCAGAAACAGCGGGAAGAAACCGAAGGATATGCCTGAAGGAACAGAACTGACAGAGGACCAGAAACAGGCTGCCGAGACAGCCCGCCGTCAGCATTACGAAAAGGCTCAGCAATCAATAAAAGCTCATCCGAAGTATGTCGAACAGCTTATCTCCACGCAGGATTTGAGTAAAGTTGACGCGGTGACCGGGGCTACACGCAGCTACGATCAGTTCGTGGAGGCAACGAGCAATGCGCTTGAACAGGCCGGCGGAAAACAATAACAGCATTATATTACAGGAAGCAATATGAACAACGTTGAAAAAATGGTGGATTTGAATTGTTTGCAGCAGGCGGCTTCAGATTTTTTAGGTAAATTAAATTCGCTGCAGCAGGAATATCGCGGAAGTGAAGACTGCAGCTGTTCTGAATGGAAAGTCTGTGATTTTTTTAATTGTCGCAACAATAAGCAGATTGATGAAGAGTTTCAGTATCTTCGCTTTACCTTTGTAAAAAAAGTTCTTTCTCTGCTGCCGCTGAAGCGCAATGATACAACGAACAGATATTTTGATTTGTCTTTGAGCGGTGATGAGCGCAATTTGTCCTGTATTTTTATCGATCAGGCAATCGATCTGGATGATGAACTGTATGCTGTTCTGTATGACAAGTGTGAAAAGTTTCTCGAAAAGCGTGATTTGAACAGAGAATTCTGTCTCATTGTTGAGTTTTTTACTGATCCGGCACTTGACATGAACTGGTCGGACAATAGGAATGATTTCAGGTTTGCCGGCAATATTAAATGGATATCTCTGGATCTGCTGCTTAAACAGGAACTGGGTATTGATAATTTTATCGGCTGGCTGAGCGGTTATGTTTCAGAAATGGCAAACCGTTCATGAGCTAATCTGATACTTTTCCGCAATATCCGCCGTTTCTTGCTATGGCGGATTTTTGACTTCTTGGCATGGTGCCGTCATCATTTGCAATCTGATTTATGAATATTTCCGGGACAAAAAAAAAGGTTCCAATAAATGGAACCCACAAACATAAGGAGATATTTATGAAAATGAAACTTAAAAATTCAAATCAAAGGTATCAACTACCATGCTTTTATTATATGAAAATTTAAAAGCCAACTTTTGTTAATAGATCACATTTTATTAAGATCAAAATTATAAATAATGCAATTATGTGATCCGGTCGTCAGGAAATTGATTATAAGCGGTTGAAATATAAAGCTTTTTATATAAAAAAAGGATCAAAACATGTTTGATCCCTCATAAATCCGAACAGTAAAAACAGAAAACGGTTGATTATCCTGCCTTTACCAACTGCTAGTTTCTGAAAACCACGGTCTTGTTTCCGTAGATAAAAACCTTGTTGTCAAGAACGTAACTCAATGCATGGTCCAGCACCAGTCTTTCTATATCACGTCCGGCCAGCGCCATGTCCTCGGCTGAGAAGTTGTGATCCACCTTGATAACGTCCTGTTCAATAATAGGACCTTCATCAAGATGCTCTGTGACGAAGTGGGCAGTTGCGCCGATAATTTTAACACCGCGGTTAAATGCCTGTTCATACGGTTTTGCACCGATGAATGCAGGAAGGAACGAATGATGGATATTGATAATCTTCTGCGGATACGCATTGATAAATTCAGGTGTCAGAATGCGCATATATTTTGCCAGAACGATAAAATCAGGATTGTACCTGTTGATTACTTCCATAATTCTGCGGCAGTGTTCCTCGCGGGTAAGTCCCTCATGACTCACGCAGTGGTATGGAATATTGAATTTTTCAGTTAAATCTCTCAGTACGTCATAGTTGCCGATAACAGCAACGATTTCAAGATTGAGAGCCTTGGCGTAATGCTTCAGAAGCAGATCGCCGAGACAGTGTGTTTCCTTGGTAACCATTACCACAAGTCTCTTTTTGGCTGTTGATACCAGTCGTGCACTTGCTCCGTCGGGAAGTGCCTTTCTTACATCCTCCAGAAAACTGTCACTGAAATCACCCTCAAGTACAGTGCGCATGAAAAAACGTTCCTGTTCATGGGCCACAAACTCGGTGTTTTTGACGATATTCAGTTTATATCTGCTGCAGATACTTGTTACATTGGCGATAATTCCTGTCTCATCACGACAATCGGTAAGTAAAATTTTTCTGTCCATTGGTTGATTTTCTTATTTTTTAAACAATGTGTAGATTATACATAAAAATAGTACTTGGTGATAGAAAAATTCCGTAATGCCGGGCAAATCTTGTTTGATTATTGAGAACTCAATTACACAAAAAAAATTCTTAAATTATTACAATAAATCAGGTGTTTTTGTTTCTGAAAACTTTTCCTTCCGGTGAATAATTCCGGAGGACGGCATACTTTAATTTGCTTTTTGTATTTTCGGAAATTTCAGTGAACCCGGATTTCAGATCATGGAATAGGCTCAGTAAGTGATGGTGTCGGATAATAATTTTTTCAGTGAAATTCTAGTGTATGCCAGGAAAGTGGCGGTTTTATGCTTTATCGGTTTGGTTCTCAATATTCTGCCGGCATATATTGCGCAGAAGTTTGAACTTCCTGTCTGGCTGGACACTGTCGGTACAATGTATGTGGCGGCAATAGGCGGTTATCTGCCGGGCATTCTGATAGGCTTTTTAACCAATATAATAAACTGTCTGCTGGTCGATTCATCATTTATATACTACAGTCTGGTAAGTGTGATTATTGCACTGTTTGCGTCCTACTACTACAGCAAGGGGTATTTTGAGAACCTTAAGTCCATTTGGACATTATTCCTGATAATTCCGATTATAGCCGTTGTTTTTGATCAGATAATATCCTTCGTTATAGCAGGCATCGGCAGTGATAATCTTCTTAAGAGCATCGGAACGGAGTTTCTGGATAAGACAATTGTTATATTTGTTGTGCTTGCCATTCTGCGTTTATCTCCCAAAACCATGCATGATAAACTGGTAATAGCGTTCTGGCAGCAGAATCCGCTCTCCCGGGAGGATGCCTCCATGACAAAAAACATAGAGTGCCGCAAATACTCAATTCGTTCCAAGATAATCATTATCATTTCCGGATCAATCATTCTTGTATCAATTGTTGCAACCTCTCTGAGTTCATTTTTGTATCACAACTACATGATTTCGGAATACACCCAGATAGCCAACAAGATAGCCTTTGAGTCATCAAAACTGCTGGATCCGAATGAAATTGATTCCTATGTGCAGAAAGGCAAATCGGATGGTGAATATGCACAGATTCTGAGAGAACTGTCACTGGTAAGAAATGCCACTCCGCATATTGAATTCCTGTATGTCTACAAAATAATTGATAACGGATGTCTGGTGGTTTTTGATACCGATCAGGAAGGGCAGCCGGGAGAGAATCCGGGCACAGTTATTCCGTTTGATGAAACCTTTCTTCCTGTTCTTGACCGGCTGAAGGCGGGAAAGGAAATAGATCCTATAGTTTCAAACGACCGGTACGGATGGCTTCTGACCGTGTACTACCCGGTTAAGAACAAGGATGGACGTACCGTAAGCTATGTCGGAACCGATATAAGAATGGATCATATTGCAAAAAACGAGATTATTTATCTGATACAGCTGATGTTCCTTTTCGTCGGATTCCTGATTCTGATTGTGTTCTCGGTTGTCGGATACGTTGATTATTCCCTGATTTATCCGATTAACTCAATTGCGCTGAGAACAAGTGAATTTTCCTTCAACAGCAAGACGGCAATTGATAACAACATAAAAATACTCAAAGATCTGGATATTCATACCGGAGATGAAATTGAGCATCTTTATGAAACTTTTCTCAAAATGGTTGAAAACAGCCGGAAGTATACCGCTGAAATTCAGAAACAGAAGGAAAGAGTTTCCAAAATGCAGAATTCCATGGTGGTGGTACTTGCTGATATGGTTGAAAGCCGTGATGAAAACACTGGTATGCATATTCATAAGACTGCCGAATATGTGAGAATTATTCTGGAAAAAATGAAGGAACTCGGGCTGCATAAGGATTTCATTACCGACAAATATGTCAATAATGTGGTAAATTCGGCACCGCTTCATGATATCGGCAAAATAAAAATTCCGGATCATATTCTTAACAAGCCGGGCAAACTGACCGATGAGGAGTTTGCCATCATGAAGACTCATGCCGCCGCGGGAAGAGACATGATTGAGAAGGTAATCAAACAGGTTCCGAATTCCTCATATCTGAGAGAGGCTAAATCCATAGCTGCATATCATCATGAAAAATGGGACGGAACAGGTTATCCGGAAGGTCTGTCAGGAATAAAAATACCGTTCTCTGCGCGTGTTATGGCGGTCGCCGATGTATTCGACGCCCTGGTTTCAAAACGTATTTATAAACCTCAGATGCCGATTGAGAAAGCGTTCTCGATTATAAGGGAAGGTGCAGGCTCTCATTTTGATCCTGAAATAGTGGAGGTGTTCTTCGCAGCGCAGGATGAAATACAGAAAACAAAGGAAATGTTTGATCGCATGGAGAGCGATCAGAATAAACCTGACAATGTGGAGGAAGAGGTAGAAAGAAACCGCTGATTAATGGTTTTCCGGTGTGCTGACATTGTATCCTGAAATTTGACTGCTGTAATATTAATCAAGTTTTTGAAAAATTTTTAAAACAGATTCATCCGCCTGCATATAGAATATGTACTGATGACGGAAAGAATGTATAGGTGAAATACTGACTGATATCCGGAACCAAACGGTGAATATGAGGTTAACGGTTAAACCGTCAGGTTGTTCTGAATTTAGACACAATCATTGAGAAATCTGTACCTATGAAAAGCTCCTTTATTTCTGAAAGGTAGCAATATTCCGTCGCTCAAAATCCTTATCTCTACATTTCCCGTGATAGCACGATCTTATTTTTTTTATTTTATTGCTTTGTGTTCACAAAATAATCATTTATCACTATTAATCGAAGTCTATTTATGTTAAAATGTACATATGTATTTATATTGATGCACATATGTTGATAATGCAATAAATTGAGGTGTCATTGTGGTTGCAGAATCCAAAATTCCTGAATCAATAAAAAAATATGTTCCGTGCAAATGCTGCAGAATAAGAAGAGACGGCGACACCTACAGAGTCTACAAATACAAATCTGTAAAATCTTCTGTAACCGGAAAATGGACCAGCGATGGAGGAATTCTGATTGGTAAAATAATTGAGGATAAAGGTTTCATTCCGAATAAAAGATACTTGAAAGAATTTGCACAAGTAAATACATCTGAAGCAACCAATTTTTTTGATGACTCTATTACAGATGTATCATACGGCAGTTACGCACTGATAAAATTTTTGTCAGAGGATATTCTCGAACGATTGGAAAAATATTTTGGACAGGAGCAGGGAACTCAAATTTACTGCTACGGTTTGATTATGTGCGTGAACGGATTTACATATATCGATCAAATTGACGATTATTACCAGGAAAGTTTTATGTCAGTAATTTTCAAAAATTTTTCTTTCAAGATGGGATATACAGCACTCTCTACCCTTCTTAGGGAACTTGGTAAAAAAGGCAACAGAGTCAAAGCATTCGAACAGTCTCTCATTGATGAATCATCCAAAAGTATTGCCATTGACGGTCATGTGATCCGTTCGTGCTCCGAAGAAAAGATACAAAAAATAATGCACCGCTGCTGTACAGAACTTTCAGAGGTTCCTCTATCGATAAGAAAAGTGTTATCGAATTACTCGAGAGTAGAAAATTTTCTGATACAAAATTTATTGTCGATCGCGGATTCTACTCCAAAACCGTTCTGAATATGATGTCATCAAACGGAAACAGCTACATTATTCCGGTTACTTCAAAAAATTCTGATTTCGTCAGAATCAAAGAAAATCTTCAGTACACTTCCGGAGAATTTATTTATTCATCAGGACGAAAAGAATGTGCCCGGGTGGTTTTCTATGAAGAAAAAATTTCAGAAACCCAAAGAATGATCATATTCAAGGATTTGGATGAGAACAATTCCAACCGTAAAAGTTTTCTCAAATGCATGGATGAAAATGAAAAAGGCTATACGATGGAAAAATATAATGAAGTGTGCGAGTACTGGGGAGTTTTTGCAATTGAAACAAATGTCTCATCCCCGGCTCATGAAATATATAATGATTACAAAAAACGATGGTCCATTGAAACTTTCAACAATTACATAAAGAACGATGCGCATTTCAATAATTTGAAAATTCAGGACTACTACATACAGCACGGGTTCGATTTTATAATGTTGATCACTGGGATGTTGCATTCAAAACTCAATGAAGCAGTCAAGAATCTAGGCAAAAGCAATATATCTACTTTTGATATTTTGTTAAAAGCCGGTCATATGAGAATGATAAAACAAGATAAAATTTGGAAACTTTGTAATACTAGAAAGAAGGATCTAGAATTGTTAGAAAAAATTAATTTTGTACCAGATCATCAACTTACCGTAAATTAGATTTACTGCAAAAAAATTGAGGACTGTACCATATGTACAGAAACCTCAATGATTGTGCCTAATCTCATTTGATAAAGAGTTTATTCCGAGAGTGCAGCATCTTCTTACATCCGACGATGCAAAACCGATGATATCCCACCTGAAGAATGAAGGATGGCTGCTGTCGGTTTATGTGCC
>CACWLF010000104.1 GCA_902761645.1 uncultured Aeromonadales bacterium
AATGTTTAAATTTTTAAAATATTTCGAACTGCAGGAATTAAAAAAAATATACCGTCTGGCTGTACCGGTTTTTTTAGGCAGTATGGCAAGCATGGGCATGGCATTTACCGATACAGCAATGGCAGGTCATATCAGTGCCCAGGATCTGGCAGGCATAGCTCTGTCCTGCACATTCATTGTAACCCTGACCATTGCAGGTTCCGGTTTTACACTGGCGGCCACTCCTACTATCTCGGCAGATCACGGTGCCGGTGATTATGAGAGAATACATCTTCACTTTTACCAGATAATTTTTATCTGTCTGGGTTTATCACTGTTTACCGTTCTGGCGCTCGCGCTTTCAACACTGCTGCTCCCATTGTTCAATCTCGAACCGCGGGTTTATGATGTGGCATTGAAGTATACTCTTATTTCTCTTATCGGCATTCCCTGTTACTATATTTTTCACGGGATCCGCGCACTAACCGAAGGCATGAGTTACACCAAACTCACAATGTATGTGAGCTTTATTGCACTGTTTATCAATGCGGGTCTTAATTACATTTTCATGTACGGAAAACTCGGATTTCCGGCAATGGGCGGAACAGGCTCCGCCGTTGCTACGGTTGTCGTTCAGTTTCTTATGGTTGCTGCCCAGTGCATTTTAATGAAGCATATTTCATATTTTAAAGACCTGCACTTCAGCTGGCGCAGTTTCAGACCTGATTTCGGAATAATGAAAAAATTTTTAAAAATAGGTTTTCCGATAGCTTTTGCATTATTCTTTGAGGTTGCATTCTTTACCTTCATGGGCATAGTTGTAACCTTTATGGGAACCAGCATGATTGCGGCAAATCAGATTTACTATAATCTCATGTCCATCATCTATATGCTCCCGTTTTCCCTGTCCCAGGTGGTTTCAATCAGAATAGGCTATGCAAGGGGTCTGAAGGACTGGAATATGACCATGTCCGCAATTGTCACCTGCTATGTAACCGGATTTGTACTTGCCATTATCACTGCAGTCAGTACCTTTTTATGCAGGGATTATGTAGGAGCTCTGTATACCGATGATCCGGAGGTAATTGCCATTGTGTCAGGATCTTTTGCTATAATATCCCTGTATCAGCTGGCGGATTTCTGTCAGATAAACGGAATCGGTGTTCTCAGAGGATTTCAGGACAACAGGATTATAACGGCGGCATCCATTGTGGTTTACTGGCTGATCGGACTGCCGTGCTCTCTCTGTCTGTGCTTTACAGACTGGCTTGGAGGACCGTATCAGTTTGCAGGGTTATGGAGCGGACTTTGTATATCTCTGTATATACTTGCGGTGATCTATACCGCCAAGGTGGTAATCGATCTGAAAAAACTGCAGCCGGGAAGCCGTAACGCATAAACAGGTTCTCGGCCGGATGACGCCGGCAGGATTTAACAGTTAATAAAAAAAACAGGAAAAAGAAAAATCATGGATAGATTAAACGATCTGCCTACAGCAAAACTCTGGGAAATATTTCAGGAACTGGCAAAAATACCTCATGCTTCTGGAAATGAATCACACATTGCGGGCTGGATCCTTAAATTTGCAAAAAAGAATCACATTGAAGGTCAGCTGGATAAGGCCGGCAATGTAATATTAAGAAAAAAGGCATCCAAAGGATTTGAACATGCCCCTGCGGTATGTATGCAGGGTCATATGGATATGGTTGCGGTTCGCGGAGAAAACAGCAGGCACGATTTCAGCAAAGACCCTTTGAAATTAAAAATTGTGGAAATAAAGGATATTCCTTACGTAACAGCCGATAACACCACTCTCGGAGCCGATGACTGCATCGGTGTGGCTGCAGCTCTGGCAATTATGACAGACCCGGATCTTGAACACGGTCCGCTGGAGGCTCTTTTCACCGTTGGAGAGGAAACCTCGATGGTCGGCATGAATGCCTTCGAGGCGAATCAGCTTAAATGCCGTTATATGCTGAATCTTGATTCCGAAAATGACGAGGAGGTTACCGTCGGATGTGCAGGAGGAGAAGATGCCCGTTTTGAATTTCCTTTAAATTATCAGTCATATGACCGATACTCTGCAGTAACACTTAGTCTGGCAGGTCTGACCGGCGGACATTCAGGCATCGAAATTCACAAGAAGAGAGCCAACGCCATCCAGACCCTTGCACTGATCCTGCGGGAAATAGGAAATCATTATAATATCTCCCTGCAGAAGATCAGCGGAGGAACATTCAGAAACGCCATTCCGAACGAGGTTTCCGCGGTTATCGGCTGTGCCGGCAGCGACTGCGGCGATCTGATTAAACTCTGCAAGGAACTTGAAAACGGAGTAAAGGAACAGTACGCCAAAACAGATCCTAATCTTATCCTGCTGGCTGAAGCTGAATCCGTGTCATCATTCAGGGGCATCAGTCATGACGATACCATGAATATTATTGAAACACTGTGCGAAATGCCTGACGGAATCATCAGAATGAGCGATGAATTCAGCGATACAGTTGAAACTTCTTGCAATCTCGGTCTGATCAGAACACTCGAGGATAAAATCACCACGGAAAGCCTTATGCGTTCCTTCATAGACACCCGTCCTGTCTGCAATATTCTTGACAGCATAGCAGAAAAGCATCATGTATCCGTTGCCTTTTCCAACAAATATCCGGGATGGACTCCGGACAAAAACAGCAGTCTTCTGAAAACATACTGCCGGATTTACGAGGACTTCAACTTTAAAAAACCTGCGGTATGTGTGATTCATGCCGGAGTTGAGTGCGGTCTGATGCTGAACAAATATCCTGATATTGATGTGATATCATTCGGTCCTACAATCACAGGAGCTCACACTGTCGACGAAAAGGTTTCAGTATATTCAGTGGAGAAATTCTACGGTCTGCTTATAGAACTCATCGGCGAACTGGCCGTCTAAGCTGTATCAAAACGAAAAAATCCGTCAATCGGGTGGGGATGGTATGTCCCCATTCCTCACTCGTTGTCGCTCGTACGGCTCCATATCAGTTATCCGGTTCAGCCTGTAAATTTCTTTGCTTCAACGAAGCAACCGTTTCCTGACCTGCTCAAATCTTCTTCGGATCTCACATCAAGAATTTTTGGTTTCAATAAATTCCAGGCATCTGTTTCTGTGAACAATTATCCTTTCATTCATATGCAGGTAATTTGACCAGTATCATAAAATAAATCAGCTGTTGCATGCGGACTTTGAGTAATTTGTTCATCAGTGATTCTGCACTGCAGCGAAAGATTTCAGGACTTTCTCCACAAAGAACAGTCCCTGCCGAACACACAAAATCAGTTCATTGACATTTAAATGTTCATGAACTAAACAAATAGTCTTGAATATCGGAAATTCGTCCTTATATATAATGATGATAATGAAACATAAGGAAGAAAGAACATGGCTATTGAAGAAAGCAACGAAAACAAGCAGGACTCAATAAACGAAGAGCAGAACGAAAACCATAACGAATCATCAAATGATTCGCCTGCTCAGAATAATGATGACACCGACAATAGCAGCAATACAAATGAACAGAATAACGGTGACAGCGAAAGCGGTTCCGGTGAATCCGATGCAGGTTCTGAAAATCAGTCAGATAACAGCGGAGGAAATTCCTCTGACGATGACGAAATCAGAAAAATAAAGGAGCAGGTAAGCAAAATCATCGATAAAAAGATGAAGCTGGGGGAAAAGATTCAGGCTTCCGGTTTAATAGATCCGCTTGAAACACTTCCTAGTCAGGTGTATGTGATTCCTGTTTACGGCAGACCTTTTATTCCGGGTCAGATATTGCCGGTCCAGATCGCTTCAAAGCCATGGCACAAGACCATAGATCAGGTTTTGAAAACAACACACAAAACTCTGGCTCTGTTCTGCATTCCTACAAACGAGGACGGTCCTGTCGTTCAGACCAATCTTTTGAACAGTGACGATGTAATCAAAAACATCCCTAAAACCGGATGTTTAATCCGTATTCTGCATGCAAGAAGCAATGACAGCGATATTCAGTTTATTGCCGAAGGTATTGCAAGAGTTAATGTGTCCAATCTGATACCTTCCCAGAAACCTCCTTATTTTGCGGATGTTACCTATCCGGAGGATCTCAATACCAGCAAAGCGACAAAGATTGAGTTGAAAGCCCATTCGATGGCGATCATGAACGGCATAAAGGAGTTGATTCCTCTCAATCCGATGTATTCAGAGGAAATAAAGCAGTACACCGCGAAATTCAATCCTAATCATCCTTCCGTACTTGCCGACTGCGCAGCGGGAATCACCACTGCAACCGGAATAGAACTGCAGAAAGTTCTCGACACCTATGATGTGCTGGAAAGATTAAAGGCATCCTATGAACTTATTGAAAAGGAAGTGCAGGTTGCAAAACTGCAGAGCGACATCAAGACAAGTGTTGACGAAAAGGTGCAGAAACGTCAGAGAGATTACTACCTTAACGAACAGCTGAAGGAAATCAAGAAGGAACTCGGAATTTCAGTTGACGACAAGACTGTTGATGTTCAGAAGTTTGAAGAAAAGATGGCCAAGCTTAAGCCTACTGCCGAAGTAAAAGAAAAATTCGAGGAAGAGATTGCCAAGCTTAAGGTGCTGGAACAGGGTTCTCCTGAATATGCGATTACCAGAAATCACCTGGAATGGATAACAAACATTCCATGGGGCATCTACACTCCGGAAACACTTGACATCAAGAATACCAGAAAGGTTCTGGACGAGGATCACGATGCCATTGTTGATGTAAAGGAGCGTATAGTTGAATTCGTAGCCGTAGGCAGCAAAAAAGGAGAGGTTAACGGATCAATAATTCTGTTCGTAGGTCCTCCCGGCGTCGGTAAAACCTCTGTCGGCAAATCAATAGCAAGGGCGCTGAACAGACCTTTCTACCGATTCAGTGTCGGAGGTCTGCATGACGAGGCTGAAATAAAGGGACACCGCCGTACCTATATCGGAGCAATGCCGGGTAAACTTATTCAGGCACTGAAACAGAGCAAATGCATGAATCCTGTAATCATGCTGGATGAAATCGACAAGATCACCAACAGTCACATAGGAGATCCTTCTGCTGCGCTGCTTGAGGCTCTGGATCCGGAACAGAATGTGGATTTCCTTGATCACTACATGGATGTGAGAGTTGATTTGTCAAAATGTCTGTTTATATGTACCGCCAACAGTACAGACGGAATTCCTGCACCTCTGCTCGACCGTATGGACGTAATATCCCTGTCCGGATATTTGTCGGATGAAAAACTGCTGATTGCCAAACACCATCTGATCCCTAAGATTATCCAGAAGGCCGGCTTAACCAGAAGTGCAATAAAAATCAGTGATTCGGCAGTTAAGCATATCATCGAGGACTACGCCCGCGAGGCAGGTGTTCGACATCTGGAAAAACTTATTTCAAAACTGGTAAGAAAATCCGTTGTAAAGATGATTGATGAAAATCTGGAATCAATATCAATAAAACCGGAAGATCTTCATGAATATCTGAAGAGTCCGCTTTTCAGAGAGGATGAACACCTGAAGGGTGTCGGCATTGCCACTGGTCTGGCATGGACTTCCATGGGCGGAGCAACAATTCCGATTGAAGCAATAACGCTTAATAATCTTGGTGCAGCTCTGAATCTTACCGGTTCGCTCGGTGACGTGATGAAGGAATCTGCAAATCTGGCATACAGCTATATCGTTTCACATATTGCCAAATATGATGCAAAGAAGAAACATTATTTCGACAAGGCAAAAATTCATCTTCACGTACCGGAGGGAGCAACTCCAAAGGATGGTCCGTCTGCAGGTATAACAATGGCCACCGCTCTGCTGTCACTTGCTTTGAATAAGGCGCCGCTTAAAGGATATGCCATGACAGGAGAACTGACCCTGACCGGAAAGGTGCTGGCCATAGGCGGAATCAGAGAAAAATCTCTTGCTGCAAAGAGACTTAAAATCAAAAAACTGATTTGTCCGAAGGCAAACGAGTGTGACGTTAATGATTTGCCGGATTTTGTAAAGAAAGGTATTGAATATAATTTTGTAGAAACATATGATGACGTAGCAAAAATACTGTTTCCGTCACTGTTTCAGGAAAAATAATTGTTCGTTCTAAATTATGGCCGGACATTGCAGTATGAACGGCTTTAATTGATAAGACTGATAAAATACCCGATGCGGTTCATGGCTAAGCAGTTTCTGCTTAGCTTCATTTTTTAGAAATTAGGATGTTGTTTATTAGTAAACGATCCATAATGACCTTTAAGGTAATTATGGCTTTTGCTTAGTCTAAGTGATTTCACTGAAAAGTGAATGAACTACGTTATGAGAGAATGA
>CACWLF010000105.1 GCA_902761645.1 uncultured Aeromonadales bacterium
GAAGGAGCATCAACCTTGTGGCGGTGATGAGCTTCAATAATTTCAATATCGCTGTATGAACCCATAACACGGGTTGCCTGTTCCAGCAGATTGAATACCAGATTTACACCAACACTGTAGTTGGAGGCAAATACAACAGGAATGCTTTTTGCCGCTTCATCAATTCTGCCGAGCTGTTCCTTGCTGAAACCTGTGGTACCGAGCACAAGCATTTTTTTATTTGCAGCGCACAGTTCCAGATTTCTGATGGATGGTTCCGGTCTGGTAAAATCAATAATCAGATCGAAATCATTGATTACTTTGGAAAAATCATCGGTGATGACAACTCCGTTTTTACCGGTTCCGGCAATCTCACCGGCATCGGCGCCGATTACAGATGAACCGGGAGCCTCGCTGGCTGCCGCAAGAACCGCATTTTCAGTGCCGGCAATAGCCTGAATCAGAAATCTACCCATTCTGCCGTTGCAGCCGGCTACGGCAATCTTTAATTTATCCGCCATTTTAGTTCTTAGCCTTCATTACAATGTCCAACAATTCAACTTCGAAAACCAGTGTCTGGAACGGAGGAATGCTTCCGCCCGCACCCTGTTCGCCGTATGCAAGACGATAAGGAATTACCAGACGGAACTTTGAACCTACATTCATAAGCTGCAGAGCTTCAACCCAGCCCTTGATTACACCGTTGACAGGAAATTCCGCTGGTTCGCCGCGCTTTACGGAAGAATCGAAAACATCGCCGTTAGGCAGAGTACCGTGATAATGAACCTTTACAATATCCTTGAGACCAGGTTTTTCTCCCCTGCCTTCAACTAGCACCTCGTACTGGAGACCGGAAGCGGTTTCAACAACTCCGCTTTTCTTTCTGTTCTCTTCAAGGAACTGCTCTTCAAGTTTCTTCTGATCAGCCTCGAACTCCTTGGCCTGACTGTCCATCTGTGCCTGAATCTCGGCAAAAGCCTTGTTCAGTTCACCCTTGTCAACCTGAAGTTCATTCTGATATAAATAATCCTTGATGCCTTCCATCAGTGCCTCAATGGAAAAATCAGGGAAAGCATGAAGATTCGGTGCCAGCTGTCTGCCAAACTGATATCCCAGACCGTAACATACCTTCTTTTCTGTTGTTTCAAAATTCATTTTTATCTCTCTATCCAATTTAATGTTATGCTTATTTTTCCTGAGCCTTATCTTCGTCGCTGTCAGCTCCGGCAAAAATGTCCGCTCCGTTCCTGTCCTTGATCCTCTTGAGAACCATGTGGCGCAGGTAGTATTCCTGCTTGTGAACATTAACCTTACGTACCACGCTGTCGAACTTGAATCCGATCTTCTTGTACAGTCTTTCAGCACGCTTGTTCTGATCCAGAATAAACAGACTGATAATTTCAACCTTGTTTTTAACAAGATCCTTGTCGAGATGCTTCAGCAGATCCAGACCGATGCCGAGTCCCCAGTGGGTAGGATTAACGTATAATGCCTTCACCAGTGCTATCTTTCTATCACGATACTCCACCAGTCTGCAATAGATAAAGCCCAAAACGGTGGACTCCTGGCAGGCAACGTAGAAAATATAATCATTGTGCTGATCATTAAGGCGTTTTTTCCACAGTTCATGATAAACCATAAGACTTGGAACCTTCAATTCATATTCGGTAATTTCTGAAAACGCCTTTTCCTGGGCATATGACTGCAGGTGACAGATTGCCTCTAAATCATCCTGAGTGCCTTTTCTTATTGTGTATTTGAACATTGCGGATGTACTCCTAACTTGTGTGCGCGATCTCTTAAACCAACTGAATTATCAAGCAGCGTGGCAAGGTAATCAACGCGTTTCTGCGTGATAGGATGCTGCTTCAGATAAAACACCTGATCATCATCAATATGATTGTTTAAATATATAAAAAGATTATTCGGATCATAGCCTGAAACCGCATGGAGAGTCATGGCCATATTGTCGGCCTCCTGCTCCATGTCCATGCTGTAGAGAACCATGTCCTTCTCGTTCAGCGGTTCTCCGGCCAGCGCCATAACCGTTGAAACATAATTGTCGGTATTCTGCTGGAAGGCTTCCAGCGGATTTGAAACGGAATACTGCTTCATTCCCATGCGCTCGTTCAGATGATCAAGCTCGGAATGGGCGACCGCATGAGCGATGAAAAACGCTATGACATTCTGATCGTATTCAAAATATTCCATAGCCCCCTGGGATACCAGAAGAAGTCTGTTGCCGATGGCTGAAATCGATACGCGGTCCGAGGCGGTTATCAGGATCTGCCAGTCTGCAAAGGACTGATACGAATTTTTCGGCAGATGGCTGACAATGGAATCAGCGATGCATTTACCGATGATATAAGGTTTTTTGAAATCTGTTTCCTTGCTGGCCACCAGATATGCCTTGGCAAGAGACGGATTGAATTTCTTCAGTTCCTTTTCATTAAGGGCACCGTCATAATATCTTCCTACAAGATTCTTCTGATTTTTCAAAACACCCATAACGTTGCACGAAGAAAGAAATGCAACCATCAGAGATGAAAGCAGAACACTCTTTAATTTTAATCTGAACATCAGGTTAACCTATTTATTATAATTTTTGTCAAACTAACTACTGAAATTTTAATCCAATGAATATTGTTTATGCCAGTAAAAAGCATTTTTTTTGTTAATTAATGTGAAAAAGGATCATTCTTTGCCTGAAAAAATGATCCTTTCGGCTTGATTTTATGCTGTAAGGTCAGCATTAAATCAGTTATTCTCTGGTAACCATCCACACCTTGAACAGTTTCTGTGTTTCAGGATCCGCCTCAAGATATGCCTTCTTCAGCTTTTCAAGTTTAGGATTAACCGCACTCCTGGCATCCTGAGAAGTCTTGTTCAGTTTTTCTACATCAGCAACGGTTGTAGGTTCAACTTTCGCCTTCTCTGTAACAACTCTGCTTACATCCTTCTTTTCCAGTTCAATGGTCTTCTGTGTATCAAGAGTTGCTCCGTTTGCATTGGCAACCAGAACAGTGTTGTTAGGTGAATTTTCCGAATGGAAGCCTTTGCCCAGTTCATCAATCTCACGCAGATAATCACGGCCGATCTGCAGACCAGGTTTATGCGGAAGCACAAAAATCTCCGCATCGCTTACAGCCTTTCCGTCGGAGGTGAGAAGTGTAACCACAGGATTGGCGGCATACTCTGTTGCCTTGTCGTAATTGCGGGGATATTTGAAATCCAGCACGTAGTCAACTGAAGGATCGTCAATGCTGAAATTAATCACCACCGGTTCACTGGTAACGATTCTTGTTTCACGTCCGTCACGGAATGCACCCTCGAATCTCACAACAACCTGGTGTTCGCCCTGGCTTAAATCAAACTTAGATGAATCATTGATAAATGAAAAAGAGGTTTTGGCTCCATCAATATAATATAAAACATACGGTCTCTTAATGGAAAAACTGCTTGCCGATACCGGTGCAGACACAAGACCTGCTACTGCTGCCAGCGACAGAGCACCGGCAATTCTGCTCAACTTCATAAATTAAATTTCCTTGAATAATGTATTTGAATTTATTTTGAAAAATCTGCTTTAACAGTTTTTTTTCAATGCTTTCATTCTACTATTATTTAGTGTTTTGTACAAACGCAAAAACAGTTTTATAACCAGGTCGTACAAAAAAAGACAGAAAAAAAAATCAGCATCATGAAAATGTAAAAAAGTTATAATGTGATCAGGAAAATAAACAGTAAAGGGACGGACACATGATTCGCAGACGGCTTATCTTTTTCGGACAGGTTCAGGGTGTGGGATTCCGCTGGACTGCACGGATGCTTGCCGCGCATCACAGCTGCACCGGCTGGGTGCACAATGAACGTGACGGCAGTGTTTCCATGGAAATTCAGGGTGAACAGCAGTCAATAGACCGGATTATCGCATCGCTCAATGAAGATCGATATATCCGCATCGATAAAATCGAAAGCACAGATCTGCCGGTCGAAGCCGGTGAAACGGAATTCAGGAGGATCTGATGGAATATCTTGATGTTGTGGATGAACAGGGCAATCCTACCGGAGAGTCGGTATCGCGCGCAAAAGCGCATGAAGAGGGGATCAGACACAGAACCGCCCATGTATGGATTGTAAGAAAATCACCTTCAGGCTATCAGATCCTGATGCAGAAAAGAAGCCGCTGCAAGGAATCATTTCCCGGACTGTATGACACCTCGTCGGCAGGACACATTCCGGCAGGAACTGAACCGGTTCCTTCTGCTCTGCGGGAGCTGGAGGAGGAACTTGGCATCAGAGCCACTGCCGCAGATCTGAGGTATGCAGGAACCTTCAGAATCAGATATGAAAGGGTATTTCACCGGGATTTGTATAAGGATAACGAGGTTACATCGGTTTATGTCTACACCGGACCGGTGGATATCGAAAAGCTTGTACTGCAGCAGTCCGAGGTTGAGGAGGTACGATGGTTCGATCTCGAGGAGGTATGGAAAGAAATAGAAGTCAGCCGCGAAAGATTCTGCGCGCCGGCAGGAGGACTGAAAATTTTAAGAAATTTTCTTGATGAGCTGTCTCATAATCAGTTTTAAAAAAATTTACAGAGACAGTACAGCCCATAAAATCAGAACAGCCGTCTGAGTCAGAATCATCATTGGAATTCCAAGTGAAAACTGGATGCTTGACGTCTTGTGGCGAACCGCATGCATGGCGCATAGCCCGCCGATTGAACCTCCGAAAAACGACATCATCAGCAGTATGTATTCAGGGATCCTCCGGCGTTTTTTAACCGCTTTATATTTGTCAGCGGCGAAAAGAAGCGCGGTAACGGCGTTCATACCCAGAAGACAGTACCAGAACATCATATGATCTCTGCCGAAGGATTGAATTCCTGAAAGAAAACCTTCCGTTCCTGTCCTGCCTGCAGTTCCGTTCATTATCATATATGCCGCCAGACATGCCGCAGCCTGAAGCACCAGCATGCAGACAGCCAGAACAATTCTGAACCTGTTCGGCTTGTCGAACCTGCGATCAAAGCAAATATAAGCCAGAAGAGTTCCTGGCGCTCCGCCCAGCACCGATGCGATATTGCATATGCTCCAGTGCTCTTTCAGGCCTCCGGTGAGTGAAAAACGCAGATAATCGATGAAGTACAGGCTGAATGATAAAAGATTGATTCCTGCAAGATATTTAAAAAAGAAGTCCATTTTCTCTCAAAGCCTCTATCTAAAAAAATATTTTTCTGTCAACCGGAAAAAAGTCTTCCCTATTATAAGAATTCAGCTAAAACTTCTGCAATTAATAATACGAATCTGCGCGTTTGAATGCTCAAGATTTTTAATAACATACCGATATAATAATCAGCGACTCATAATAATTCATAGTCAAAATACAAGAATGACCGGAAATTATTTTTAAATCATAATAAATCAGGTTGCACCGCACTGCCGATCCCGGTTGATGCGTGACTGAACAAGCGGATTTATAATTTCATCCTGATTGTATTTGAACGTTTGCCTGCAGCACTCATACAGCGACTGCAGGCTTTTTTTATGCTCTGCACACCTCTCCAGCCTGTCGATATTATTTTTTTCAAATATAACGGGAAACCCTGCATTCTTTACAGATATTTCATACTGTTTGATTATCCGCTGTTAACCTGCAGATATAGATTTTATTCAGAAGTCTGAAATGACTGCAGTATTTCCGGACTTAAGGAAATTGTAATCTGCATTGTTCTGACGTGCCGGCTTTATTTCAGTTCTCTGCAAACAGTTGTTACAGTGTTTCTGATTTCTTGCAGATAATTTATCATAAAAAAATCTGTTGTTTCTCAGCAAAAACTTTTTTTATTTCATAAATCGGCATATCGCAGTAATTGACAGATAATCATTGAAAGATTATTTACTATCAGGTTAATAAGTGCATCCTGTTGAAATAATCGAATGCCACATTTAATTATTTACTAAATAATTTAGAAAATAAACAACTCTGAAAATTTTTTGATTACCGCCATGAATTATTTATTGAAACATCACTGCACTGCCGACCAGGCCAGCCGAAACTATAAGGTTCAGCATTTAAAAGCGAAACAGATCATGAAAATACTATCCTTTATGATTCAATGATTGCATTTAAGGATAAAATGTTTAGAATAAATACCGTGATGCGGAAATTCATGCATCAGTTCATTAAAAGTTCGGTTTAAATTTAAGCGCGCGGTATGTGCAGCTGTTGCGGAACAGCAGTTTCTTTGCATAATCAGTCATGCAGGAATTGCATTCCAGGTTCCGGAATAATCATGCAGACATCTGTAACGGGTTTTGTTTATTTTAT
>CACWLF010000106.1 GCA_902761645.1 uncultured Aeromonadales bacterium
ACGATTCCAAAAGCGGAGATTACGACATGAAGATCAAAATTTTTCAAAAAAGCAGCAGAAGAGTTGAGAGATAAATCTGATGGTCATGCGTAGGCCCTGGCTACAATGTGATCAGTGAGACATTTTAAAAATACATGACGACTATTTTATAAACTGTTTGATGTTATTTTTTCATGTGTTAAACCTGAATCTTTCTGTTGTTCAGACAGGTTGAATATCGTCTCGTATCACTAATGCCTTTTCTGCAATACTAAATAAATATAAAAACAAACAAAGATTTATAAAAATAACACGGATAATTACAAACAAAACGGAAATATTTATGCAGAGTTTGAGATATGCAAAAAACATCAGCATCCTGGAAGCTCTTGAAAATTTAGGTCTTCGCAACATGATGATTGTCGTTGTGATATTCATCTTTGCCCTGGCCACACTCATATCGGGATTCTATAACATATACACCTCCAGCAAGGAAAGAGCCTTTATCCAGGGCGAACTAAACGTAA
This sequence comes from uncultured Aeromonadales bacterium, assembly GCA_902761645.1. GTDB lineage: Bacteria > Pseudomonadota > Gammaproteobacteria > Enterobacterales > Succinivibrionaceae > UBA2804. Next base: position 507 of record CACWLF010000106.1, read on the forward strand.
AGGAATTTTCAAAATTATACGATGAATATCTTTCGACCAGTCTCAACACGGTGAAACTGGCATCCTATGCGGTTGACAATATGATTCTCAACGGTGATTCAAATGAAATCATCGGCAGATACATGACCGCTGAATCAGACAATATAAAAGAGGCCATAGCCGACGAGTATACCGGATTGTACGGTTTTATCAGAGATGAGTACATCGACGGTGCAGGATGGGTTCCAGACGCCGACTTCGATCCCAAGAGCCGCCCGTGGTATATTGAAACCGTTTCCGCCGGCAAGAAAATAAATTTTGTCAGACCGTACCTTGACATGCAAACAAATACGGTAATGATGACCATCTCGTCACTTCTTAGTGATCAAAAAAGTGTGGTTGCACTTGATGTTTCCCTTGGCGAACTGCAAGTAATCACTGAAAATATTGCCAAGGATTGTCCCGGCAGACTTGCTTTTGTGCTGGATGACTCCGGAGGAGTTGTTGCCCATACAGACAAGCGGCAGGTGGAGCACAATTTTATCAAAGAAACCGGAACGCTCGGGGCACTGATAGCAAAGAAAATCATCGATGAAGGAGAACTGAGATTCGAGGTCACATACGGCGACATAACCTACATAGTGTATGCCGAACAGCTGGAAGACGGATGGCACTGTGTTGCGGCGATGGACATCGACGAATTTTACAAAACACCGAGACTTATCACTCTGGTGTCATTCCTGGTTACAATCACGGCAACACTGATGTTCCTGATGGTTATTATACGTATCAGCAAACAGCATCTTTTTGCCAAAAGAATGAACAGACAGCTTGCATCGGTAGGCAGCATCTATATTTCCATGTTCGACATAGATCTGAAAAAGAATGTCTTCAGTGAAATCAACAACAATATCTACACCGGATATCAGAAACACAGCCCTGCATCCGGCAATGAGGCCGAATCCGGCACAGCGGATGACAAGACAGCCGAAATTTTTAATCTCCCTGATGAACTGAATCATAATAAATTTAAAAAGATGACCGATGCCCAGAACAATCTGATAAAAATCGCCGAACAGTTCTCGGATCCGAATTATCACGTTATCATGCGCAATTTCATGAATTTTGAAACTCTGAAGGAAAGGCTGGGCAGCGGCAGGACCGTCACCGAGGAATTTCTGGACAGCAGCAACAGGTGGTGCCGTGCAAGATTCATTGTTTCAAACTTCATAACCGTTAACGGAAAAAATGAAATAGACCATGTTCTGTGGCTGGTGGAAAACATCGATGAGGAAAAGCGTAACAGAGATGAGCTTACCTATCTTGCGGAAACAGATCTCATGACCGGCATAAAGAACAGAGGAACCGGCGAATCATGCATAGTAAAACTGATAGCGGCCAAACAGCCGGGAATGTTCATTCTGCTTGATGCCGACAAATTCAAGAGCATCAATGACACCTACGGTCACAATGTCGGCGACAAGGTGATTATATCGATTGCCGACGCACTCAAAAAGACCTTCCGCAAGGCTGACGTAATCATGAGACTCGGAGGAGATGAATTTGCGGTATATGCGGTTGATCTTGACACCAGGGACAAGGCGGAGGTCGTTATTCAGCGTCTCTTCCAGAATATCGAGGCGATAGACATTCCTGAAATGGCTGATCGCAAGGTAAAAATAAGTGCCGGTGCAACCTTCTACAACGGACAGAATGCCATAAGTTTCAAGACCCTCTACGAGCAGGCCGACAACGGAACATACAACAGCAAGAAGTTTTCAGGAAACAGAATATCCTACTATATGGAACTGAAAAAATCATAATTCCGTTTACCGTCCGGCATTCACTGAAATACATGACTGCCGGGACAGTCCTGAAATATTTCTGCATTCAGTTAATTTCCGGTAAAAACATTCGCTTTCACATATTTGTGTTCTCAGAGGACCGAGGAATGACAAACAGTCATTCATGGAGTGTCTGTCAGGTGGTATAATTGCAGAAAAACAGATTTTTCAGGAGTTTACACCGCCATGTCCATAAAATTTATATCGCCTTCGGAAAATCAGGAAAACATTCAGGTTCCCTATTATGCCGACAAGGTTTCAGCAGGTTTTCCGTCTCCTGCAGAGGATTACATGGAGCAGACGCTGGATCTGAATGAACTTATGATCAGCAGACCGAATTCAACCTTCTTTGTTCGTGTTGACGGAGATTCCATGATTGAGGCGGGAATATTCAACAACGATATACTTGTGGTGGATCGCTCGCTTGAACCTCGAAACTACGACATCATTATCGCCAATGTGAACGGTGAATTCTGCGTCAAGGTTCTTGATCTCAACCAGCGTTATCCGCGTCTTGTTCCGCAGAACCGGAACTACCCGATCATAACCGTTACACCTGAAATGACCTTTAACGTATTCGGCGTCGTAACCGGCATGGTAAGAAAATTCAAGTAGTACCCAGAAAAACAAATCGCGCAAATCAGTTTTTCCTCCGGTTGAAAAAACCGGTAGTTCAGTCATTCATATTAAAAATCCCTAATTACTACTAAATTAGTATGATTTATTTAAAATTGAATTAAAAAGTGTTAAAATAGCGAACTAAATTTACAACAGATAATGGTTCCGCAATGAAAGAATATGCACTGCTCTTAATCAGTACCGTGCTAGTTAACAACTTCGTACTGGTTCAGTTCCTGGGTTTATGCCCGTTCATGGGTGTGTCCAAAAACTCATCGGCATCGGCCGGCATGGGAGCTGCGACCTGCTTCGTATTGACAGTGGCATCGGCTTTATCATACTTTTTCGATCACTATGTGCTCGTTCCGCTGGATATAACATATCTTCGCACACTGAGTTTTATTCTGCTGATTGCATGTACTGTTCAGTTCACGGAAATGGTGGTAAGAAAAACCAATCCTGAACTCTATCAGGTTCTCGGCATCTACCTTCCTCTTATAACGACAAACTGCATTGTGCTTGGTCTGACCCTGCTTAATGCCAACCTCAAGCACAACTTTATTGAAAGTCTGCTTTACGGATTCGGAGCCGGTCTCGGATTCATGTTTGTAATGATCCTGTTTTCAACCATGAGAGAAAAGATCGAAGAGGCAGATGTGCCCAAGCCTTTCAAAGGTGCGGCAATAGCCATGATTAGTGCCGGACTGATGTCCATGGCGTTTATGGGATTTGCGGGACTGATTTAGCCTGGTTTATTATTATGAGTTATTTAATTGTTATTATTATATTTACCGCCATAGCCCTCGCTGTCGGTGCACTGCTCGGTTTTGCATCGGAAAAACTGGCTGTAAAGGAAAATCCGGTAGTGGAAAAAATCAATGAAGCACTCCCGCAGATTCAGTGCGGACAGTGCGGTTATGTAGGCTGTCATCAGTATGCCGAAGCCGTGGCAAAAAACGAGGCGGCCATCAGTTTATGCATACCTGGCGGTCAGAGTGTAATCAACGAACTTGCTGCGATTATGGGTGTGGAACCAGTAGCGGCGGCCGCTGAAGAACCAGAGGATCTGTATGCGGTTATTGATGAAGACAAATGTATCGGCTGCAGCAAATGCTCGCGTGCATGCCCGGTTGCGGCAATCGTCGGAGGTGCAAGAATGAAGCATACCGTGATTGAAGCAAAATGCACAGGATGCAAACTGTGCACTGAAGTCTGTCCGACCGAATGCATTCAGATGAATGTAAGACGTCAGACCCCGGCAACCTGGAACTACAGAATTTCCGATGCAGGATGGGAGGAGTAATCATGAATTCATGCAAATCAAATATTTCTCCGATCTTCTGCCGTAAACAATGGAGGACTGCCTGATGTTCGGCTTTAAACTGGATCCTTTAAGAAAAATCAAGAGAGGTCACCTGTGGCATTTCCACGGCGGAATTCATCCGAATGAGAATAAAAACACATGCAGTCTTGCAATTACAGCCATGCCGCTGCCAAATGTTCTGGTGGTGCCTGTTAAACAGCACAGCGGCAATGCCGGTGAAATAATTGTCAAGGAAGGACAGTCCGTAAAAAAGGGCCAGCCGCTGACCATGTGTATTTCCGGCAGAGATCTTGCCGTACACGCTCCCACCTCCGGAACCGTAAAAAACATTCAGTACTACAATGCCTGCCATCCGTCAGGATTTAAAGATCTTGCGGTTGTTATTGAACCGGACGGCAAAGACGAATGGTGCGAACTCAGGAAAACCGAAGATTTCCGCAGTCTTGAACCCGAAGAACTTATCAAAAAAATACGCGATGCCGGTATTGTCGGCATGGGAGGAGCGGGATTCCCTGCCCATGCAAAAATCTCATCGGCAAAAGGCAAAGTAAAGGTTCTGATTATAAACGGATGCGAGTGCGAACCGTATCTGACCTGTGACGATCGTCTTATGCAGGAGAAAACTGAAGAAATCGTTACCGGAATTGAAATTCTGCAGTATATTTTAAAGCCTGAGATTGTGATTATCGCCATCGAGGACAATAAGCCGCAGGCGATTAAGGCAATGAAAGCAGCAGTCAGAGACAGAAAAGACATCAAAGTACGTGTTCTTCCGACCCTGTACCCGTCAGGAGCCGCGCGTCCTCTCATCAGGATTTTAACAGGGCACGAGGTTGGTTATACCCACCGCTCCACCGATTTCGGGGTAATGATGCAGAATGTTACCTCATCATATTATATTAAAAGAGCTGTAATTGACGGCGAACCGTCAATTGAGCGTATTGTTACCATTACCGGCAACAATTTCAAGGAACATGCAAACGTAATTGTTCGTAACGGAACACTGTTGAGACAGATTGTAAATAAATACAAACTTAATCGTACTGAAAATGCCAGAATTATCATCGGCGGACCGATGATGGGATTTACCGTCGGAAGTTTAAGTGTGCCAATGACCAAAACGGTAAACTGCATAATCGCTCCGGACGAACTCGAACTGCCATGCGGCATCGAGTCCCTAAACTGTATTAAATGCGGCAAATGCCAGCATGCATGCCCTTCACATCTGACTCCGTACAAAATGTACGGTCACATCAGAAGCAGCAACTGGGAACAGTTTGAAAAATGCAATCCGAAGGACTGTATTGAATGCGGATGCTGTGCTTATGTATGTCCAAGCAAGATTGATCTTGTAAATTATTTCCGCATCGGTAAGGCTCAGCTTAACAAACAGCGTGCAGATAAAAAACGCAGAGAACAAATTAAATACGATACCAATTTCAAACTTGAACAGATCAAATTTGAACAGGAATCACGTGCCGCCAAACTTGAGGAACTGAAGAAAAAGACTTCTGACGGTGAAAATCAGAACAGCGTTGCAAAGCAGAAAGTTCAGGAAGCACTGTTAAGAGCAAAGAAACTCAAGGAACAGCAGGCAGCAGAACGGAAACAGAATGCAGTTTCAGAAGGAGACAGCAGAGTTCATAACAGCGCTGCAGATCCTAAGGAGATTGCACGTAAAAAGGCACTGGCTCTCGCTCAGGCAAAAGCCAAGGCAAATAAGGAAGAAATTGATAAATCGGCAGACGAAAACAGTTCTTCCGTCGCTCAGGAAAACATGCCAGCCACATCCGAAGATCCGAAGGATATTGCCCGTAAAAAAGCTCTGGCTCTTGCACAGGCAAAG
>CACWLF010000107.1 GCA_902761645.1 uncultured Aeromonadales bacterium
CGTTCATAAATCGTTGCCTCCTACAATGTACTGGACATCAGAGGCTGATTTGAGCGGATTTATTTTTGGGAATGTGGCTGATTGGCTGTTTGGTGAACAGATTGTGAGATACCGATATATGACATTAGATGTGATGAAAGTCACAAAAATATGATTATTTTTTATACTGATCACAAATGAAGTATGTAATTTTAATTAAAACTGTTCAAAAAAAAAACAAAGGTAAACTGATAGGTGTGGGGTGTAACCTTATTTAAGGAGACTCTATATGGGATTGTTTGGAGAATTATTAGGTGAACTTGCTAAAGGTGCATTTTACAGTAAATGATGATTTAACGATTATATGTGGGCTACGCTTACTGCATGTTGGGTGATGATTCAGCTTGTGATTAAAAATTATAAATTTTCAAAATAATTAATCTCAATGATCCGAATTAAATATTAATCGATTTACTAGGACGTTTTAATGAAAAATCTGATTTTTGTAATTTTGGGAATGTCTAGTTGTATCTGTAACTTTGCATTTGCAAATAATACTTCTGATTGTTTTAAATATATGGAAAAAGAAAAATATTCCAAAGCCGTAGATTATTGCATTGATGCATGTAATAAAGAACGCAACGGAATTGCTTGTGCCATGGTCGGTGATGCTTATCAAACTGGCACTGGTGTTTGGTTCAAAAACATAGAAAAAGCCCGAGACTATTATATGAAAGCTTGCTATTTAAGAGTGGATAAGGCATGTACGATTGCAACTCGCTTAACCGTTGAACTAGGATATTGAGCTTATTCAATTATGAATTCATAAGATTAATTTTTCTTCATAATCGCATAATAATTTAATAGATATGTATCTATAATAGTTTTTTAATTGGTATTTTTAATTTTTAATTATTAATAATTGTAATATGAATACAAATTGCAAAGCATGGTTTTATTCTCCCGACGGCAGTTATTATTTAGGACCTGTTGATGAGCAAAAAATGAAGACGCTCATTCAAGAAGGTACTGTTACTAGGAATCACCTCGTTTGGAATTCATCTATGAACGGATGGGAAAAAATCGAAAATACAGTATTAGCGATTTTTTTCGGTTCCATCTCAGGTTTTGCCAGCGCATCATTTGCCAGCGCATCAAGCAATGCAATCGGTGATGAGAGTTCGATAGAAGAAGAAAATGAGGGGGGAGAAGATTTCCAGAATCAAAGTGGTCCATCCGGGGATAGCGCTTTAACCAAAAACATCAAAACTGCAAAACTTATAAATAGACTTGAAAAGAGATCAAAGAATGAAAACGATGATTACAATTTAGTTGAAAAATTTAAAAAGCATGCAAGATCTTTGCAAGATCAAAATAATGACGAAAACCCAGAAACACTTGATAATGATTTGGCTGAAAAATTTGAACAATATGAAATATACAAAAAACAATTTTTTTCAGAAAAAAACTATTCAAATCCAGATTCATCAAATAATCCTGAAATTGCGTCTGATATCCACGACGATATCCCAGAAGTACCCGATGATATCCCGGATGTACCCGATGATATCCCGGATGTACCCGATGATATCCCGGATGTACCCGACGATATCCCGGATGTACCCGACGATATCCCGGATGTACCCGACGATATCCCCGATGTACCCGATGATATCCCTGATGAGTCTGAAGATACTGATTGCGATGATACAATTTCCGAAGATGACGATGACGGTATTTTAGGCAATATTTTTGGTTTTCTATCTGATGAATAAATTATGTAATTTGAAATAAGGAGATGTATATGTCGGAAGTGAAGTGGTATTTTTCCAGAAGCGGTTCTAAAGAAGGTCCTGTAAACAAAAATGATCTTGTAAATCTTATTGTTTCTGGGCAGATTAAAAGTGGAACTAAACTTTGGAATGCATCGTTGCCAGGATGGACGCCGATTGAAAAAACTGAATTTGCAAATCTCGTATCCCCGGCGGTAGCCGTCCCACCGTTGCCTGGAAACGGACCAGCAACGATGTCACCAATGCCAAATATTCAAAATCAAGCTCAAACTTCTCCAGCTGGCGTTACTGATTCTCATACGAAAGTCACACAATCTCTTGTTGAATCTAAAAGAGGAATGAGCTTAATTGAATCAGTAAAAATGTGCTTCTCTAAGTATTTTTGTTTTAAAGGAAGAGCAAGCAGATCTGAATATTGGTGGTTTAATTTATTTTTACTGCTTTGTTTTTTTCCAGGTGCATTTTTAGTTTTTCCAATCTTTATTATGTATGGTGGTCTAATTCCAATGTTATCCTGTGCAGTAAGAAGATTACATGATTCTGGACATTCTGGCTGGTTGCTTTTGGTGCCGTTCTATAACTTGTATTTAGTCATTATTGATGGTCAACATACTGACAATAAATATGGTCCTGCACTTAAATGATCTGTAACGCTATAAATTTTAGGACATTTGGTATGAGACTAATGAAACCAACAAGAGCGAAATTGAGTTTTTGCTGATTTTATAAGCGTTTGATTGCTTGATTATAAATTTTGAATAGAGGCGGGAAAATGAAAGGGATAATCTTAAATTATTCGATTCAATCGAATTCTGGAATAATAACTTGTGACGATGGTAATAGGTATTCATTTGTATCATCAGAATGGAAAGAGGAAGGCTTTCCTGAAAAAGGTTTGGTAGTAGATTTTGCAATTGGGGCTGATAACGGTACAGCTAAAGATATCTTCAAAGCGCTTGAATCAAATTCAATAAAAAACGGAGCTAAAGACAGCAACTCAGAATTAATAAATTCGGACGGAAAACTGAAAAGATGTTGGGGCCCTATCTTGCTTTGCTTCTTTTTGGGAATGACAGGTGTTTATCATTTTGCGATAGGTGAAGACAAAAGAGGAATAATGAAGCTGTTCCTATTTTTTGCTTCGAATTCGTTATTATGTGCTTCTCAAATAATGCGGGCCGTATTTCGTGAAAACGATATATTCTATGTATGCATGATCTATGGTGTTGTAGCTTATGGATACCTTTTGATTAATTCTATTTGCCATTTAGTTATGATGTTAATGGAAAAATATAAAGTTAAAAAAGATTCATTTTTTTAAAGCATACAGTTAGGCTCTAAAAGCCAAATTTGAGCGGAGGTATTTTATGGATTATGATTGAGTGGTTATTTGGCGAGCAGATTGTGTGACACCAATATATGACAGCAGATGTGACAAAAGTCATAAAAAACTTAGATTATTTGAGAATCAGAAAAGGATGAGAAATGTACTGTAGCAAATGCGGGAAGGAAATAGCTGACAGCTCTGTTAACTGCAACCATTGTGGTGCAATCCAAATCAAAACCAAATCATCAAAAACAGGAATTATTGCCGGGTTGATGGCAGGAATCACTGTGCTTGCCGCAGGAATCACTGTGCTTGCCGGATTAGGTGCATTTACCGGATTAGGTGCATTTAAGCGATACGAATACTGGCAAAATTACATTTCTCTCTGGCAAAATTACATTTCTCTTAGTAATAATCCTGTTTTAAATTCTCCTGAAGATATAACGTCTCAATTAGTTCAGAAAATTATCGACAATAGCATTGATTCGCTAACCATCAATTACGAGTTTACAAGGTGTAATAAAAGTTTTGATAAGAAAGACTATGATAATTGGGAAAATGAGCAGAATCGAATCAATCCTTTTTGGAGAGCAAATAAGGTTCAACCACTTAAGCGTATTGAATTTGAAATCAAACTGACAGATAAAAGCAATTCTCTCGCATGTGCTTTTTACAACTTTGAAAATCTTGAATATGTAAATATTAAGGACACCTCCGTGATTACTAATATGAGTCGGATGTTCGATGGAGCAAAATCCTTCAATCAGCCAATCGGCAGCTGGGATACCTCCAATGTTACTGATATGTATAAAATGTTCTTTGAAGCAGAATCCTTCAATCAGCCAATCGGCAACTGGGATACTTCAAATGTTACTGATATGTGGGGTATGTTCAGTGGTGCAACATCCTTTAATCAGCCAATCGGCAACTGGGATACTTCCAAGGTTACGGATATGGGCGGTATGTTCAAGGGAGCAACATCCTTTAATCAGCCAATCGGCAACTGGGATACTTCCAAGGTTACGAGTATGGAGAGAATGTTCTATGAAGCAATCTCCTTCAACCAGCCTATCGGTAACTGGAACACATCCAGGGTTACGGATATGAGCAATATGTTCTGTATTGCAGAATCCTTCAATCAGCCTATCGGCAACTGGGATACTTCCAAGGTTACTGATATGGGCGGTATGTTCATGAGTGCAACATCCTTTAATCAGCCTATCGGCAACTGGGATACTTCCAAGGTTACTGATATGCATGGTATGTTCTGGAGAGCATCATCCTTTAATCAGCCAATCGGCAACTGGGATATTTCCAAGACTGATATGTCCGACATGTTCGTGGGGGCAGAATCATACTCCTACCCTAAACCAAAAGGTGCAAAATAAACATCAAAAGGCAGACTGCAACTTGGCAGTCTGCCAAATCCCTTTATTCCCCAAGTCGGCTATTCACCTCATGAGCCAAATCTCCCAACTTCCCGAATAGCCAATTTCCGGGACAGGATTTTCGAGCAAACCAGCGGTGAACCGTCAGAAGCATATCATCCGATTTTACCGCATAACTCAAAGCCTTGTCCCGATCAGCAATCCACAACAGCCTCTTCTTGCCATTCCTTCTGCAGATGTCAACGCACAGGTCTACCAGGGAAGCATACACCTTATCATTCATGGTGTACGGTTCCGTCAGATCTGATGCGCATTCAATGGTAACGGATCTTTGGTCATTATCCCGGGATGATGAGCACCAGGAACGGTTCTGCTCATCAACGCACAGTCCGATTCTGCCGTCAGCCCCAATGCAGTAGTTGCAGCTTGCCTGTCTGCTGCTGTCCTTAAAGCAGTCACAGATGCGTTCCGCACTGAGCTGACCGACAACTGCGTGAGGTGTGATTCTGCTAATGGAACAGGTTCTTTTTCCGGAATGGTTAGGACTCAATTTTGTAAAACTCACCAATGGACTATTTCCCATTTTCGTTCTCCTTATTTTCTGATTTATCGTGTAACTGGTTTAATGCCTTTTTGACCACAGTCGGTATCGGCAGACCGAGGTGTGATGCATTCTCAAGAAGACTGATGCCTTCGTTTGAGAGGTAAAAGAAAATCACCGCAGTCCGCAGAACACTCCCGGTCTGAAAGATTCTCGTATCCAGAATGGTGGCAACGCCAACCAACATAAACACGATTACCTTTCTGCAGATGCCTTTAAACCCTATGGAACTTGACAGCTTGCCGTCAACAATCCCGCACATAACGCCGCTGATGTAGTCGATAACCGTAAAGGCAATCAGGGCATAGAGCAGTCCGTCACAACCGCCGAGGAAGTAACCGAGCCAACCGCCAATACCTGCAAACATTGCCTGGAGCATATTCCAAAGCTCTCTCATGTATTTTTCTCCAATAAAAAAGGCGACCTTTAAGCCGCCTGTCATTTAACTCTTCTTACGTTACTTCGCACCCGACTTATGAACTCTCGGTCGAGATTTCCTTCCACCCGTTCACAGGCAGAGAGGTATTTATGCCAGTAGGCATATGCCCGGAAATCAAGATAGATGAACTTATTCCATGGCTTCTCCATTGAGAGGTAATGCACCATCAGCGGTGCCATATCCTTGTAGCCGGTGTTGAACCAGATGGCATTGAACTCACCTGAAAGCTGGTGCTTTTCTTTGAAGTGAAGATTCACAAAGTCCTGCTCCGGGCAGTACATGAACTCTCCTTTTTCCTCAATCGTTCTGATGAACTTCTGATACAGTCCTGTGCAGTCAGCCTTGTAGCACATAAGACCGGTGTTGAAATACAGCGGAGTGTTCACGATTTCCTTAAGTTTCATCTGCTTCATCCAATTATCGCGGTTTTCACGTTCGCTGACTCCGAAGATGCCGGATTTCTGCTCTGCCGTAATTTCATCAAGCAGAGGAACCACAGAGCCTAAAAACAGCGTGTCCAAATCAAAGTTCAGGACACAGTCCGCGTGTCCAAATCAAAGTTCAGGACACAGTCCGTTTCTGCAGAAACTTCCTCAAGTGATTTAATCCTTTGTGCAATGGCAGGAACGGCATCACGGTGAACCATCAGTCTGTTACCGCCCACAGTGGCAAAAAGCTCATGCTGCGGAAAGGTAACGTAGCGTACTTCCACGAAGTTTTCAGGAACTACGGCAAGAACCCGCCCGAGGTCTGTACCTTTCTGAGCGTATATCACAAGCTCAATGCGGTTATATCTGAAAAAAGAACTGAGGGATACCACCGCCTGATTGATATATTCCTCATCAAGAACTACAAATGCTTTCATTGGTTTTTCTCCTTAATGTCATCTTTAAAAATGTCCTCTGAGTAGTTGATGAGACTGAGCGAACAACGGTTATTGCTTTCCGGCTTAACGGCTGTAACCCAGCAGAGCTGTAACTCTCCTATGGCAAACAGCGGATATTCCAGAGAGGAGCCGAAGTCAATGTCCCAGTCGATATCCGGATAACTGTCGAGATAAAGCGAATGGCTGTCATTACGGTAAAAAGTGTATTCTCCATAGGAGCCATCCTTTCTTGAGATATACACGATACCTTCCCACACATCTTCCGGAAGCTCGATATCGGTGGTAACGGTCTGACCGTTTAGTCCGGTTATTCTTCCGGTGATGTTGGATAGGTTCTCATCGAGCATCAGTCCAACAAGGTCGTTAAACTGACAGTTGAGTCCGTTAAGCTCGGTTTTGATTTCATAGGTAACTCGTGTATTTCTGAGATACCTAAGTCTCCTCATGCCGAGAGCTACCGCATGGTCATAGTCTGTTACGCCCCAGGCTTCAAGCTGCTCCTGATTATCGGATTCAGGATAGGAGGTGATGCACTTATTCCCGTCATCATCAACATGGCAGTACACCGTTTCGGTCTTGTAGGTTTTAGGCGAGGTGAAATTAACCACCACCTCATCAACGTCATCGTCCTTTGGCAGCGAATAGGTGATTACCGGACTTGAGGGCATATTGCTCTTGGTAAAAATCTGCACAGGAGTCGCTCCGGCATGAAGTCTCCTGAATGATAAGGTATTATCCCGAACCACCGGAACGGCAAAACCTGTCATCAGCATTTTCCAGCCGCCGGCATTTTTCTGCAGAACCCCAGTCTGACTGTCTACGGCTTTGGTTACCTTTTTGATTTCAGTTTCCTGCTCCTGCATGATTTTTTTCTGCTCGGCAAGAGTTGTGTTGGCGTCTTTCTGCTGGGAATTCTGAGTATTTAAGGCCTTGCTGATTTCCTTTGTTACCTTGCTTTGCTCGCTACCTAGGTCAGTAACAGTTTTG
>CACWLF010000108.1 GCA_902761645.1 uncultured Aeromonadales bacterium
AACAGACTTGAAGTATGATTTATAGTTATTACATAAATGGATCAGAATCATCTGCGCCAGTTTAGCCTTGCACAGATTTCGGTAATTGTTAAATTCCGGTTCGTAATTCCTCAGAATTTTGTTTAATTCCGTCTGACTTATAAAGGTTTTATGCTCTTTGTAATGATTGTTTATCACATATCTGCCCTGATTATACAGATGTTTGGAATAAAGGAACTGTTCCTCGAACCATTCTGTTTTATCTATGTAGAAGCATGCGCATAAAATCATCGTAAATATCTCGTTGGAATTTAAAATAAATAATATACAATATAGATATACTGTATATTATTTAAAATATCTAATTTCAGATCTGACAGATCTGAAATGCAGTTTTCCCTTTGATTCAATAATGTATGATCAATACTCTGTTACAACAGAGCCAATTCATTTTATCCTACTTGGGAACACAAACCATGTTTTATCTCACAAAATTACTGTTTACGATCAAAAAACATTCAGTTCTGAATATTTCAGAATGCATATCTGCACGCAGGAATTGACAGTTCTATCTGAACCACAGCGGACCGGTTGTTCCTGAAGGAATCCCGTATTTAGGATCATATGCAACACCAACCAGGTATAAACCGTACGGCTGGGCATTTTCGCCTCCGAGAGTACGATCTCTTGCCTCAAGCAGTTCCCTGATCCATTCCTTCGGTCTGCGGTGATATCCGACCTCCAGCAAATCTCCGACAATATTGCGTACCATATGATGCAGAAACGCATTGGCGCTGATCTCCACTATTATATAGTCACGATCTCTTGTAACACTTAAACTGTGAACATTTCTGAACGGAGTTTTTGACTGGCACTCGGATGCCCGGAATGACGAAAAGTCATTTTCGCCGAGCAGATACTGTCCGGCCTCATGCATCAGATTTTCATCAAGCCTTCTGCCCGGATAAAAACTGATACCGCCGTTTAAAATAGCCGGACGGCTGTGGGAATTAAGTATGATATAGCGGTAGGTACGCTCAAATGCGGAAAAACGGGCGTGAAAGTCATCCGGAACCTCTTTCGCCCATTTTATGGAAATATCGGGAGGAAGAAATACATTGCAGCCCCGCATCCAGGAACTCACATCTCTCGGCTTGTCTCCCAGGTAATCAAAATGGATCACCTGCTGGGTCGCATTGACTCCTGCATCGGTACGGCCGGCACAGAAAATATCCACTTTATGATTTGCTATTCTGCCGACTGCTTCCTCCAGACACTGCTGGATACTGTTTACCTCAAACTGTTTCTGAAATCCCTGATAGTTACTTCCGTCGTATTCTACACCCAATGCAATTCTTGTCATTTCTATAAACTTTCCAACATCTTACTTGCCTGGGAAAAAGCTTTGGTTATCGAGTTTTTCATAATCTCGTGCAGAATCTCCCTGGCACCTTCCTTATCATCAATCTGAATAAATGCTTCCGCCAATTTTAACTGATTGCTTTCCTCTTCGGTCATTTCCGGAGTTTCATGATCCGGTTCATAGCGGCTTAATTCCTCCTGAGCCTGATCGATAAGGTTGTTAACCTCGGCATCCAGAGCCTCCTGACCGTTCGGTGCATTAACCAGATTCAAAATGTCATCGATATCCGCATTATTAACCTTCTCTCCCGCCTTCGACTTTTTTGCTTCAGCTTTAGGCTTCTTGGTCAGGTTAATGGATTTGCCTGCAGACTCAGGCTTCTTTTCTTCCTTCTGCACGTCAGCCTGTACTGACGCCAGCAGATCGTCAAGATCGTCATTGCTTACCTTTTCATCCGCCGCAGGCTTCTTTTCTTCAGCCTTAGGCATGTCAGCCTGTACCGATGCCAGCAGATCGTCAAGATCGTCATTGCTTACCTTTCCATCAGCCGCAGGCTTCTTTTCTTCCTTAGGCATATCCGCCTGTACCGACGCCAGCAGATCGTCAAGATCGTCATTGCTTACCTTTCCATCAACCGCAGGCTTCTTTTCTTCAGATTTAGGCATATCCGCCTGAACCGATGCCAGCAGATCGTCAAGATCGTCATTGCTTACCTTTTCATCAGCCGCAGGCTTCTTTTCTTCAGCCTTCGGCATATCCCAGCCGCAGGCTTCTTTTCTTCAGCCTTCGGCATATCCGCCTGAACCGATGCCAGCAGATCGTCAAGATCGTCATTGCTTACCTTTTCGTCTGCCGCCGGTTTCTTTTCTTCAGCCTTAGGCATATCCGCCTGAACCGATGCCAGCAGATCGTCAAGATCGTCATTGCTTACCTTTTCATCAGCCGCAGGTTTCTTTTCCTCAGCCTTAGGCATATCCGCCTGTACTGACGCCAGCAGATCGTCAAGATCGTCATTGCTTACCTTTTCGTCTGCCGCCGGTTTCTTTTCTTCAGCCTTAGGCATATCCGCCTGTACTGACGCCAGCAGATCGTCAAGATCGTCATTGCTTACCTTTTCATCCGCCACAGGTTTCTTTTCCTCTGACGCAGGAGCTGCCTTCTGTTCCTTTGCAGGAAGTTTTGCCATAAGTTCTTCGGCGGCGACCACCGCTTCTGAAGTTGATGACGGATTACCTAAAATTTCCTGCAGCAAATCTCTTGCTCCGTCCTTGTCGTCAATCTGAATAAAGGCATCGGCCATTTTCAGTTTCTGATCTTCATCTTCAGTCATGCCTCCGGTCTCCTGTGCAGGTGACTGAGACTGTACTGAACCGATCAGATCATCAATATCACTGCTGTCCACAGCCGCACCGCCTGGCTGCTCGGCAGATACGGAAGTCTCCTCAGGTTCTGCAGGAGTATCAAGTCTCTGAGCAGGAACAGAGTCCTTGATATTTGCCATCTGTCTGGCGGCGGCTTCAACAGCTTTAGGAGATGCATTAGGATCGGATAAAATCTCCTTGAGCATGTCTCTTGCTCTCTGCTTGTCATCAATCTGAATAAAGGCATCAGCGATTTTTAACTTGTTTTCCTCTTCATCAGACATTTCGTCATTAACATCGAGATCTCCGCCGACACCGGCAGCAACCTGTGTCAATAATCCGTCTCCTGATGCAGCAGCTGTTTTGTTATCAGGAACAGAATTCATCAGGTCATTAACATCAATCTGAATGCCCTGTTCACTGTCTGCAGCGCCCTTGCTTTCTCCGGAATCAAGTTCATCGAGCATATCGCCGGCAGTCTTCTTGCCTGATTTCTTGTTCGACAGCTGTGTAATAATGTCGTCCAGATTATTGTCATTGGCTAAATCAAAAGCATTTTCATCAAATGAATTTTCATCCCATTCATCAAAATTCTTAGGTTTCAATTCACGGATCGGGCGAAGCTCCTCGCTCGGTTCGTTCAAATCGTAATTTGCGATGGAAGGCTGTGAAACATTTTCCGCCGGCTGCTGCGGATTTTCTTCCGGATTAACATTAGGCGGAACAAGGTCGTTATTGTTTTCCTCATAAACATTGTTGTCCTGAAGAACAAATCCTTCCTGTTTTTCCTGATTGATCTGATCGGTTTCACCGGAATTCAGATTTATCTGACTGCTTGCACCGAGTGACTGCATTTCGTCATCAATATTCAAATCCCCGCCTGCACCGTTCATGGTATTGATTGACATTAATCCGTCAATGCCGTCATTGATATCCTCTGCATCCTCTTCGTCGCCCATTTCGTCAGGATTAATCCTCTTGGTTTTGGTTACAATGTAATATGCAACAAATGACAGCACGAACAGTATGCCTGCAATAATCGCAATCCACATGTTGAGATTGGAGCTTTCCTCTTTCACCACAACCTTTGTTTCAACAGGAGCCACCTGATTTTTTGCCAGTTCCTCGACCGAAGTCGTCAGTTCATCAATACGTTTGTTCAAGGCCTGGATTTCATCCTTGAGTTCCCTGTTGATTGTAACCTGGTTGGCATTAAGCTGCTTTATTTCCGATTTGAGCTGTTCTATCGGCGCGCCGTAATCCCTGGCAAGTCTCTCATTCAGAGTTTTACCGTATTTTTCAAATGCTTCATGATCGATTCCTGCGGTTACGGCAGCAGCGGTGTTCTTTTCGGTGTTTTTTTCAGTCTTCTGTTCAACTGCATCCTTCGGCTGGAGCACATCTCCGGCAACATTTCTGCCGTCCTGATCCAGCAGCTTAATTTCAAGTTTGGCATTCTTTAACTCCGCATCGGTAGTCGGAGTTTTGCCTGCGGTATCAGTAAGATTATCCGCCTTGGCAATTGCCATGCTTGGAGTTTCCTCGACTTTCTGATCGCTGACTGCACTGCTCTTTGCACTGCAGACACCGTATCTGCAGTTTTCAACTGCAAACCGATGCCGTGCGCTTTCAACTCCGGCAAAATACAGAAGCTGTTTTCCATGCTGTTCATATTCAGCCTGAACCTGTTCTGCAGTAGGCAGTTTAATCTGACAGTTAGGCACTATTTCATTGATATTGCCGTTAACAAAGCAGGCAAGATTTTTACGGTAAAGCGCGGAGATCTGTTTATGAACGGAAACATTTTTACCGCGGGTATTTTCAGCGATTCTCCATAAACCTTCGTTGTTGCGTCTTACATAGGAATCACTGCCGGCGGAAAAATCAACAGTGTCGGAAAAATCACGGTTGAAATAATCAAGACTGAAGGCATCCCTGGAACTGTAACTTTTATCTGAACTGCCGGGTACGGTTGCTGCATTATTCGGTTTGATCTTTGCATTGTTTGTCTTGTTTGAAACGGCCGACCACGGGATCGGCTTGCGTTTTCCGGCAGCGGAATTCCGGCTGTCCGCACCTGTTGCAGAATTGTTACCGCACTTGCCCGCGCCGCATATAGGCGTGGTAAAGGTTCCACCGGAAGAGGCATTGACTCTGGCTTCTACTTTCTGACTGACTGTGGCCGCGTCTGCAGTCTGAAACAGCAGACCCGAAAGCAATAATGCGGATAAATATTTAACAACAGGTAATTTCATAGTTACAACCTTCAATTAACAAATCAACAACCGTTTATTCAATATGCATTTTCTGTTCCAATGCAATAAAAAGTTGTCAATCTGATAAAAAACTCTTCTTTAATTATAGCAAATATTGGATCGTTTGACAGTTGCTCAGGATCTCCAATAATTACAGCCGGATCAAATTATTACGACAAAATATTCAAATACGGACATAAAACAATCCGGATATCCGCAATGAAATAAAAATCGCAGAGGCAGCGTAAAAAAACAAAATTCTGCAGTTCCTCCCGAAAATCAGCAGGCAGTTCAATATTTCTATGAATTATCGCCGTTGATGTGTATAATCTATGACCATGACTGTCCGCCGCGACAGCATACGGACCGCCATGCCGGCAATTATTTTTAAATATCCGCCTTTTTATATTATACGGGCAGATTCCCGGCATAAGAAATTTCACCAGATACCGACAAGGAGCAAGGATCCGATGGATGGAGAAACCTCAAGATTAATAATGAGCATAGTAACCATAATTATTATTGTCGCCTGCGGTATACTGGGCTATATTGATTTCGGTCCGGTAAAAAGAGGACTGTTCAGTGACAGTTCAATAAAAGTTTCAACACCGGCCGATTTCAGTTTCCTGAAAACAATCCTCTTCATGCTTTTTGACCGCAAAACAAAAAACAAGATCAAACTGATAGCCAGCGGTACGGGATTTTTTTATTCCCTCAACAGCGGATTCAACAATACCTTCGTATACAAGCAGATTTGGGACAGCGTGTACGAGCTGGAACTTCCAGAAACCCAGTTCAATATGTTCTTCAGATATTTCAAGGAAGGAAAAAGAGCCAGATTCCAGGATATGAAGAATCTGTTCAGAAGCCACAGTTCACTCTGGAGCGAAGACAATACCAATGTTTTTATTTTCAATCAGATTGCCCCGATTTTTTTTCTTGATAATGTGGTTACACCGGAAGAAATAAAATACTTCAATATTCTCGGCGAATGGCTTGATATTCCGCAGTCAAACCTGAACACTATTTTTCAGTCATATATAAACAAATACCAGTTCACAAAGGACGAACTCAGCGGAAACTACAAATCCAGCTACAGATTCAGCAATACCGCTGACGAGGATGAAGACAGCAGCAGAGAACAGAACAACTATCAGTCAGATTTCAATTCAACCTACGGTTCCGATTACAGTTTTAACTACAACAACTACACCAGCAACGAAAACTACAGCAGCAATTCACAATATAAAAATCAGAGTTATACCCACAGCGCAATGTCTGAAAAACTTCGCAGCGCATGTCTGCTGCTGCAGATTGATGAAAATGCCCCTGAGGCTGAAGCAAAACGAGCCTACCACAAACTTATGCACCGCTATCACCCTGACCGCGCCTACGGCAAAAATCTTCCTCCTGACGAAGTGCAGCACTATAAGGAGCTCTGTCAGGAAATTCAGAATGCCTGGGAAATTATCTGTCAGGAGCGCCACTGGTAGAACAATATTTAAATTTTGCAGAAGGCCGTCAGCCTGAAATTTTTTTTTCGGAGACTATCCAATGTTTCAAATATTTATTTTTATGTTTGCCGTTGTGACAATCGGCACTCTTTCCTTCTACGGTCAGAAACTCAAAAAGGGAACGGTCAAGGCCGGACTGTCCAAAGCTTCAAAAGTAATTTACAAAACCGGCGATGACAAAAAGTGCGAACTGCTCGGATACACCTTCGGCTATCTGATTGCAAAAAACAGCGATCTGAACAATCCTTTTCTTTATAAATACATCTGGGATACCGCATACAGTCAGAAATTCAACAAAACCCAGATTACAGGTTTCTTCTCCTATTTCAACAAAGGAAAAAACTCAGACGAGGCCTTTATTGAAAATCTGTTTTCAGAATGCGCGTTCATCTGGGAAAAAGACAGGTCGGAAATCGCTTTGTTCAACATTCTGATCTGCATTCTTTTCTATGATAATTTTTTAACAATGAGAGAAAAGAATACCTTCTTCAAAATTGCAAAATGGATGAAGATCGGCAATCAGACCGCCACCCAGATATTCAATTCTTATCTGAAAAAATACAAATTCATCTACAACGAGGAAAGCGGAAACTACATCAGCACCTATAAATTTTCATCTCCGGAAAACAACAAAGCAGGACATTTGACAGGAAACATGGATCAGAATATTCAGGAGGCTTATCTTTTTCTGAATATCGATGAAAATGCATCGGCAATAGAGGCGGAAACAGCCTACAGAAATCTGCTTAAAAGCTATGTGCCTAAACAGACTGAAATAGCCTCGCTTCCGGCTGAAATGGCAGATCGCTATCTTGAAATCTGCAACACAATAGAAAAAGCATGGAATCTGATAAAACAGTACAGACACTGGTAGGCAGTTCTGAAGTTCTGCACAGATTTAAAAATCACTGCCGAAAAAAATTCTGCAGTGATTTTTTATTTTTACTCCTGACGGATGATTATCATCGGCTGATAAATTCAACCTTGGCGTCGGTAATAACCTTGTTCTGATCCGCCGTTACCGTGAATCTGTAGAGTTCAGCCTCCTCTCCGCCCTGCCAGTTTCTCATGTAATGGAAATCAAAAACCGTGGTTCCGGCTTTAAGAATTTCAACCTGATATGTACCGATTGAAGAAGCTCCTGAAACAATTTCATCCTTTACCGTTGATTCATAGGCGGAAGGAATAACCTTTACAGCGGATTCATCATAATTCTTTACGTACCAGTCAAAACCGGTTGTAGGATTGGTCTCCGCCACCACAGTAAGAATACTCTGATCATAACCAACCTTCAGTTCCTTGTACTTAAAACTGTTTTTCAATTGCACTTTTGCCTCCTGTGGTGCCGCGCCTGCTCCTGCATCTGCCGCTTCTCCCGCATAAACGAAAGTTGAGAAGGAAAGAAGCACTGTAAACAAAACTTTAGTTGCAAACATAACAATCTCCTAAAAATAAAAAAATTAATTATTCTTTCATGTTTATCACCGGAACTCTGCTCCTGTTCACCGTAAAATTCAAAATATTTTTTCGGATTTAAAAGTTTTCGGCAGACGATGAAATCAATTTTATTAAGTTAAATTATTTTTGCTTGGTTCTGTTGTAACCGTGTATTGATCACAACTTTGCTTCAATACCGTTTCCGGTAATCCGAACGGGCCTGAACACCAGACCGCTACCAATTATTTTC
>CACWLF010000109.1 GCA_902761645.1 uncultured Aeromonadales bacterium
TAATTCCTACCACAAACATTTTAAAACGGCAGGAGAATTTATTTAAGGCAATGGATATCGATCCTATAGTTCTACAAAACACCAAATTAAAAAAAGCAATGTTGAATGAAGATTTAGGGTTAATAGTAAATTAATCTTATTTCGTGTAAGACAAAAAACGAGATCTTAGGGACGGAAGTTTACCGTAAGAGTCCAGATTGATTACCAAATGAAAAAAAGAATGGTCGGTGATGTAGGATTTGAACCTACGACACCCTGGTCCCAAACCAGGTGCGCTACCGGGCTGCGCTAATCACCGACATAAGACGTTAAACTGAGTGGTCGGTGATGTAGGATTTGAACCTACGACACCCTGATCCCAAACCAGGTGCGCTACCGGGCTGCGCTAATCACCGACGCCGTTTGACTTTCGATGTTGCTTATTATAGTTACAAAAAATCTTTCGTCAAGTGTTTTTACAGCCAACTCTTTTTTTTAAGTTTGTTTGCATGTAATTTGTACGAAAAAACGTTGAGCGCATGATTCTGATATTGCCGGATCCAAGTGAGTTTCAAAATGATTAAAAAAATACATATGCTGTGATAGAATACCTTCTGTTTAGATAAGGATAAAAATATGGCAGATAATCAGAAAGATGAATT
The DNA here is from genome assembly GCA_902761645.1 of uncultured Aeromonadales bacterium. Lineage (GTDB taxonomy): Bacteria > Pseudomonadota > Gammaproteobacteria > Enterobacterales > Succinivibrionaceae > UBA2804. The sequence goes on from CACWLF010000109.1 coordinate 642, forward strand.
GCAGAACATTATGAGGGGAGACGAAGATCGTGACCATAAAACACGCCTTTCGTATATTCTGCTTGGTATTGTCGGTGCTGTACTGGTTACAGTTCTGGCTATAACCGTGTGGAGAAGCGCCAATCAGCCTGTAACCCCTGAGAAGATGGCCGGCAACCGTGAGGATTTTGCAGCTTCCTATGATCTGGAACTTGCAAAAACTCCCAACGTAAAGTTCCGCAAGTCAACCTTTGAAGGAAATACTTTTGTAATCGGTGTTGAAATAGGCAGAGCAACATTGACCATGGCTGATGTTGTCGGACCGAAGTGGTTAAAGGAGAACGGTCAGGAAAAGAATGCGGCGGCAATGTGCAAACAGGCGGATCGCATCATCAGGAACCGCTATATCGGTGCACAGATGGTTGAATATCGCTACTACTATGACAATACAATGCAGTATGCCATAAGATTAAACAGCGAAAACTGCAGGGATTTTCTCTGATTCAATAAATCCATTCAGAATTTATTTGGCATTTCACATATTTCGGCCGTGGACATCTGCGGCCGTAATTCCTGAATTAAAAAACTCTGTTCTGATAATGTAAACCATTTAACAAGTTGATCTATCAAAGGTTTTATCCGAATTAAAGTTTTTTTTCAATCTTACACACATTTTTAATCACCAGATATGGTCTATATCCCGGTGATCCACTACAATTAACGGATAAAGTAATAAAATCGGGGGATGTTCTATGGTTCAACAGTTGGTTCGAGAGCAGGATCAGGATTTGTGGTTGTTTGTTAATCAGTTTAAACGCAGTTTTAAGCAAATGACGGTCGTTGATTTGCTTGAAGAGAATTGCTACGAATTGACAGACAAGGTTGCTCCTATTGATTACAGGTCGTATCCGGACTGGCTGCAGCTGTTCATAGAAACGGAAGTTGAGAACAATCAGCAGACACAGCTTTATAATCTGCTGAAACCCGATAACATAGTAAAGACTATTAACAGCAGCAATTTTCTGGTTACAGTAAACTATCATAACCGTCTTGATATTAAAAAAACTTTATGGCGCAGATTATGGATTGTATTGCTGGAAAATGACGGTTACGGCATTCCGAAGAGAATTCTTCTGGCTCAGGAACAGCTGTTTTCTCAATCAATGGTGAGCGATCCCAAGAAATACAACAGCGATTTGTTCGGATTTGCCAGATTTGTATATGATTTTGATTCGCAGAAAATCAACCGCCGCTATCAGTATATGGAGGTTAACAACCAGGCTTTGAAGATTTTCGGGTATACATCCGAAGAATTCTATGAAGAAATTGTGGATGACAACGGTTCAATCATATGTCCTGCTGATTATCCGAATTTTATCGCGGATCTGAATAAGTTGGATACAATAGGTGACAAGCAGCCTTTCTGCTACGATATCATAAATCGCGGCGGATATCTGGTTAAGATTATGGGTGAAATGGAACTGTGCGCCGATGATCGCGGGCAGAGGTTCGTCCAGACTGTTTTCTTCGACAACAGTGCAAATGAAAACGTCAAGGATCAGGTAAACCGTCTGACTTCGGAAATAGACAATATTGCAAGAACAATTCCCGGAGCGATTCACAGAAGTTTAATTACCGGTAAAAATACCATTCATTATGTGAGTCCGTATTTCAAGGAACTTACCGGATATGATATCAATGACGTAAGAATTAAATTCGGTGACAGCATAAAAGGTATGCTTGCGGATCAGGAAAGTATCCAAAAGTTTGATGCAACATTCAGCAGAGCTTTAACCTCCAAGTCTCCGGTAGAGGTTGATTTTAAAATCAAGACAGCCGCCGGCGATATAATCAATGTAAGAGACTCTCTGTATATCACACATGATCAGAACGATAAACTGTGGCTTTACGGTTACATGCAGGATATAACCAGGGAGAAGAAACTGCAGAGCAGAGCCGACAGCAATGTCAATGTATCAATTACCATCAACAGTCTGTGCGAGTTCATACAGAATACCGATAATGCGCTTTCGGTCACTCAGCCTGTTGCCAAAAAAAGAGAGGCTGTCTGCAGGGAACTGTGTAAACTGACTGGCGGTACAGTTATTGTTTATCACTTTAACAATAACAATATGACTGCAAAGGTTGAGGTCAGCATCGGTGAAAATCCTGTCAAAAAGGAGAAAATTACTGATATGAGACTGCTGGAACAGTTTTTTGACCATTCCCTCGGCTCTATTACCAATTGCAGGATGTTTTCCAATATTGTCATTTTAAAGAATATGCTTATCGACAAGGCCTATAGAAAACTGGAAGAACGAAATGTTGAAAGTCTGATTGTTATGCCGTTCCAGATTGACGGAGACGGTCAGGTGAGCCGCATGCTGATACTCGAAAATTCTGCAAAATGGCTTTTCCAGGATCAGTATGCAAAAACGATTAATTCGTTTTTATCCATTAGTTATCCGGTATAGATCTGCAGCAATGTATTTAAACTTTAATTAAGATTATTTAGTAAACAATGATTAAAACTAAATAATTTAAAGTTTTTATGAGTTTTTGTTAAGATTTTATTTTAAAAGGGCGTTTTTGTGTTATAATAATCAAGAACTTGAGAGATAAAACTTGGTTTATGGCTGAAAATTTAGTTAAGTACCAGATTATAAAACTGATTGTAGTTTGTTTTTTTGGTTTGATGTTGGGTTACGGAATGGTCCGGCTGATTCACTGGCATATTGAAACAAGTCCAGACAGCGCCTGCGGAGCGTTGAAAACTTCATTTAAAAATAATGATTCTTTTGACGTAAGAAAATGCAGTCTGAAGGATACCGACCATGGAAGTACCATTCAGTTGTTCCTGCAGGTCAAGGAAGAAATGGAGCAGTACTTCGAACTTCAGATGGAAAATATAACCAACGAAAATATAACGGACAACCAGATTGATTTTTACTGTATTGAGTTCTTTGATCGCACTCGAGTTGATGAATTGGATCTCAGCATTGTCGGTAAAAGCGGTACGCTGCAGAAGATTGACATAACGAGAGAAATTTGTCAGTAGGACGAATGTTAAAAAAGAATAAACAGATATAGAAAGTAATAAGAAAAAGGAACTTTTTAGTAAGTTCTGCAGTTGGAAAAACGGTGAAACATTTTAAATATACAATTATATCGATAGTTATTATTGCTGTGCTGTTCGGTGTCAAGTACTGGAACGATCGTACACTGGATAACAGTAATCATCAGAATACAGCCTCTGTTCAGACCGTCGCAGGTCCTCAGGAAATATGCGGTACTCTGCAGAAGGCTTTTAATGAGAGTTCCTATACAGCCTGGGATTTTAAAAACTGTGCCGTTTCCGAGGGAAACATATTAACACTTGAGGTTACTGATTCCTCCATACCGGAGACAGCAGAGACAAAAATGTTTGATGATCAGAGTACGGATGTGCGTCAGGCTGATTCCTTGTGCGATTTGTTCTACAAATCATATCCATCACTGATGAAAGTGACTTTCAGAGTTTTTGATAAAGATGCCAGAAAAGCGGTTCTGGTATATGAGACTACAAATAAAATCTGTAATAAAGCTGCTGCCGATTATGTTTTAAAGGCTGAAGCCGCGGAAAATAATTCAGGAAAAATACAGGTTGAAAACGAATCAGGAACAGTTGTTTCATCAGCGCTGAATATAGAATCAGTTGATGTGGAGACTGTGGAAACAACAGCGTCGGATATACAGCAGAAGGCTGAGGAACTGAGATCCGAAGTTGAAAATGTGCAGAATTAAAAGTTTCCGAATTGTTTGATTCGGAAATAAGTAAACAGAAATAAAAAGAAAATAATAATAAAAAAAAGTAACAAAAATATTGGGTATAACCTGTAATTTGCTGATCATCCGGCTTTTTAAGCGGAGATCCGTGAATAGGAAGGTTTTAGAATAAAGTTTGAGAATCTGTTGCAGGTGGCGGAGACGGTGGGATTCGAACCCACGTGACCTTGCGGTCAAAATGATTTCGAGTCATTCTCGTTACGACCACTTCGATACGTCTCCGCAAACTTTATGGATATTTTAGAAAGATAAAATGAATACGTCTAGTATTTTTTATTAATTTTGTTACCTATAATTATTTAAAACATAGGAGTTAAAAATGACAATTAGAATCGGTATCTCAGGATATGGTAATCTCAGCAGAGGTGTGGAAAGTGCTATTTCTCACAATCCGGATTTGGAACTGGTAGCAGTTTTCTCCCGCCGTGACCCATCATCCATTAAAATCAAAACCCCAAACGTGCCAGTTGTTAGTGTTGATGAGATCGAAAGCTGGAAAGATCGTATCGATGTGCTGGTATTAGGCGGCGGCAGTGCGACAGATTTACCGGTACAGACTCCAAAATTGGCTCAATGGTTCAATGTTGTTGACAGTTTTGATACTCACGCTAATATTTCAACCCATTTTGCAAATGTTGATGCTGCTGCTCAGAAATCAGGAAAGGTTGCCTTGATTTCTGCAGGCTGGGATCCTGGCATGTTCTCATTGAACCGTGTATATTCCGATGCGATCCTTCCTGACGGAAAAGATTACACATTCTGGGGCAAGGGTGTGAGTCAGGGTCACTCTGATGCAATACGCCGCATCAAGGGTGTAAAGGATGCAAGACAATATACCATTCCTGTTCCTGCAGCACTGGAAGCAGTAAGATCTGGTTCAAATCCTGAATTAACCACAAGACAGAAACACACCAGAGAATGTTTTGTAGTTTTGGAAGACGGTGCTGACGCAGCATACGTGGAAAATGCTATCAAGACAATGCCTAACTATTTCTCTGATTATGATACAACCGTGCACTTTATCAGTGAAGAGGAACTGCAGAGAGAGCATGCCGGTCTGCCTCACGGCGGTTTCGTAATCCGTACTGGCACCACTGGTATGGACAGTGAATTCAAGAATGTTATTGAATACAGTCTGAAACTTGATTCAAATCCTGCATTCACAGGAAGTGTGCTGGCAGCGTGTGCACGTGCGGTTTATCGTTTGAGCCAGGAAGGAAAGAAGGGATGTGTGACAATTCTTGATCTGCCTCCTGCATATTTAAGCGCTAAATCAGGTGCGGAATTAAGAGCTCATTTACTGTAAAATCAATATGACTGCAGTTTGACTATACGGCTGCGGAAGTTCATAAAAAATTACCAGGCAACATACAATGGTGATGAACTGTTGTATGTTTTTTGTGCAAAATTAATATTATTTGAAAAAATAATTGAGTAAACGAACCATAATAACCTTTAAGGTAATTATGGCTTTTGCTTAGTCTAAGTGATTTCACTGAAAAGTGAATGAACTACGTTATGAGAGAATGAATTTATGTAAAT
>CACWLF010000110.1 GCA_902761645.1 uncultured Aeromonadales bacterium
ATTAATAAACCATAAGCGTTATCATTGTAAGTGTCCGAGATATTTAGCTAAGATCGATTTACAAGAGGAATTAAAAGGTTTTGTTGAAAAGAAGGATTCAAAAGAGATTGTGAATATTTATGCTGATTTGGAAAGTGCTATTACAGATACAGGTGAGCATGTTAATATATTGGCTGGTTGGTGTGATGACGTGTCTCATAAAGTTCATATTGAAGATTCTATAGAAAAAATGATAACATCATGGGTACGACTTCCTGCTAAAGAATTGCGAATTTATTTTCATAATGGAGAAGGATATGATTTTCATTTTTTGATAACAGTATTTTGTAATATGCCCGGGAAAAAAGTCGAGAAGTTTGAGGTTGTAAATGATAGTTCAGAAAAGATACGGTATTTCACAGTGTACTATAAAGGCAAGATATTACATTTTCGAGATACATTCGCGTTTGTAGGTTCATCGCTTGAAAAGTGGGTAAAAAGTACAAGAGACAGTGGTTATGAGTTCCCTTGTTTTACAAAAACTTTTCCTGCTGATAAACGCGCTGAGTTATTGAAAAAGAATCCTTTCCCTTATAATGCTATAAAGTCGCGTGAAGATTTAGAAAGGCCTTTTACTGATTTATTAGGTTGGACTGTGGCACCAAATGCTGAAGAACTGTTTTGTTTTAAATTCAGTAGGGAAGAACTTATAGAAATCAGAAAATGGTTAGCAAAGATTCATATTGAATTTAATTGGTTTAAAGTAAAGGATTATTATTCTGATTATCTTCGTTGTGATGTAAGTCAGCTTTGTGATGTTTTTGAATTTTTTGTAAAAACTGTGAAATCGGAATATGATTTAGATGCACATCAGTATTTTGGTACACCTGGCTTGACTTGGGCTGCATGGCTTAAACAGAATAAATTTAAAATCGAAGCAATAACTGATCCTGAACTATATGATATTGTTAATTCAAGTATTCGTGGTGGGCAGACTGGAGCTATGACAAGATATTATGATTTGGATGAAGAACCAGATACTTTTGTTTGCGATCTTGATTGTAATAGTTTATATGCAACGGTGATGTTAAAGTTTAAATTTCCTTGTCATGATTGGAAAAAGCTTTTACCTGACCAGCTTGATCGACTTAATAATCCGCATGGACCCCCATTACCCATTAAAACTTATTTAGATTTATGGCATCGAGAAGGAAAAAGCGGTTTCGTTGAACTTGATATGGTAGTAAAAGATGATCCTAATTTTTATTCTTATGTTCCTGTTGCTAGTAAACGGTCATTAGAAGGAATTTATGAATATCAAGCAATGGCTGAATATGCGGCTATGTATGGGACAAAAATAAGTAACATCACTTTTTCTGGCTTAACACAAGTGGTGGGACCCCATGATCATTATTGTTGTCATACTCGACTTTTATTGTGGTATTTAGAACATGAAGTGATTGAAATTAAGAAAATACACAATGTGATTTTAGGTGTAGATGAGCCTGTTTTCAGAGACTATGTCCAACATAATTTAGATAAAAGAAAAGAGTTTGCGGACGATCCCATTAAGAAGATGTTGTATAAACTTATGAATAATTCTTTGTATGGGAAAACATATGAAGATGTTACAAGACGAAGTAATTTCCAGTTAAAGAAACGTGAAGATATTGATGAGGAGAAAGTTTATCGTGAAGTTGAGACATTCAATGATTGGGTTCTTTATGAAGAAGTTAATTTAATATGTGAGATTAATAAGCCGTTCTTTTTAGGAGCCTCAATAACAGAATTTTCAAAGCTTTGGATGTATAAGTTTTTCTATGATTTTGTAAGAGTAAAATTCCCCGATACAGAAGTTATGTATACTGATACTGATGCTCTTACAATAAAATTCCATGGAATAACTTCGTTAAGAGATTTGGCTTTAGCGATAAATACAGATGATACTGAAGATGAGATAGGACAAGTAATTGACACAAGTAATTTCTCGGCTGTACTTAAAGGAGAGCGCCACAATAAACATAACAATGAACCGGGTTTATTTAAAAGTGAAACTGGTGAGGGACGAATTGTTAAAATGGTTGCTTTGAGAGCTAAAACTTATATAATGGTGTGTGATGATGGTAGTGTAAAAATGAGTGTTAAAGGTTGCCCTATGCAAGAGAAAAAACGTTTAAATTTTGATACTTTTAAAGAAGTGTTAATGGGTAGATCTGAACCTTATTCTATTGAGTATAATGCTTTACGAACAGAAAGACACCGTGTTTTTAGTAAGGATTTAGAGAGAGTTGTTTTGAGTGCTGATGATAGAAAAAGATATATTGCTGAAGATAAAATTCATACTTTCCCTCTTTTTTCGAAAGAACATTTAGATCATATTGGGAAAGTTACTTTACCTCATTTATAAAATTTTCCTAATTTTCCTGATCCAATTACAGTACCTCCTGTGTAATTAGCTCCAGTAGGAACGAGAGCACTTTGGGGATTAGAAACAGGGTAACCATTGTATGTATACCGTGCACGTTGGGCTTCGGGTTCACCCCAGTTACGAGCATATTGTCCTAGTGTCGCAACTGCCGAAGTAAGATTAGGATTCATATCTGGTGGAGGCGCGGAATTTACTCCAAGAGCTGTGTCTACCAAACTTCTAGCTGTTCTAGCTTGAGGGCTATTCATAAAATCTGCAACTTTTCTCAAACCGCGTGACACAAGTCCTGGGAGTTTACTTAACGCGCCCCAAATGTTACTAAAAATACCAGCACCAGAAACATCACTACCGGTACCCTCACCTCCAGCTGCCGCATTGTCAGCTGAGGCATCTGCAACTGCATCAACCTGCGTGATAGGTGGCAGAGATTTTATAGGAATCATATCGATATTCGCATGTACTGGTTCTATTGTCAAAATTCCACAATATTCAAACATGATCCAGAGAGAAAGATAAGGAAGGGATTCTGGTTTTATTCCGGTCGTATCAATAGTTGCTCTTACCTGGAATACAAGCTGATCTGCATCCATTCCTCCTACCAGTCTTCTGTCAGGGACCAAAAGATCGATTCCAGGGATCAATCTAAGAATACACCTGTTAGGATGAGAACCGATTTTCATAAAATCAGCAGGCGTAGTTATATTTTTAATATGGTGGGTATAGGGTGGAGCTTGATAAGCTTCATGGAAATCTTCCCATGTCGTATCTTCAAGACCGTTAGCTAAGCACATTTGATAACGATCTCTCTCACTGCTGGTGGCTAGCAACTGAGTATTGTTTCCCATAGTGATATTAATATCTCGAATGGGGCAAAGACTTGGGGCATAATCAGTAGGGTTTATTCCGTCCTGAGTTCCAACCTGACTTCTAAACAACTGGTTTTCCGAAGCAAATATATAAATAGCAGTAGGAATCTGTGCTAAAGTATAAACACCGGATGTAATTTGGAATGAATTTGAAGAAACAGGGTTCGTAGCTTGTGTGACATAATTGACATTATCATAATAAGGTAATGTCATGTAAGGAGGGACGGTCATACCAGGTGGTAAACTAGCCACATTAAAGCATAACTGTGCAGAAGTAATATTAACTTGAACTGCACTTGGTCTAGGAGTATCATCACCAGATAGAGAACTTCCTGATTCTAAAGTTTTCCAATATGGAATGTCATTTTGATCAGATTGAATTAATACCTTTTGAAGCATGAGAATCATTTTTCTTAGATCATTTAATTGATAAACAATATCAATCGAGGTGACATTGAATATAGGACGCTGATAAATTTTATCTAATCTCTGATTGAAAGGAGGGCAAAGAACAGGTTCTCGGAACACAACAGTGATTATGTTCGTAGCAGAGTCGAAACTGAAACTAACGCAAGGCAAAGGTTTTCCTTGCGATCTCCCATTACCTTTCACATCATTAGCGAAACGGCGATCTGCTTCACTAACGAGGATGTCGTTTGCAAAAGTTAAAGAAGGGTCATGCCCAAGAGTAGGTTTATCATGCGGACAGAAGCTGCATGTTTTATCAAGGACACTTTGTCTCCAATACATCATACGCTGGAACAAACTTTCTTGGGGCCTTGACATACAAGCCGACCCATTAATGTTGCATCTCAGCTGATCCGTAACCGAATGAAGAGGGAAGGCGTTGAAAGATAAGTGTGTCTTCCAATAATTTTCATCTAGGGCAGGGATCTGTTGAGGATTTTTCACAAGGATCTGAAGAGTGTATTCAATCTCAAAATTCGAATCATAAATTCTGTTAGTGCCCAGGGTAACTATATTAGCAAAAGTAATCTGGCTATTCGAAAGTCCACTCGCGGGGATTTTATAATGTTCCCAATTCAAGGGTCCGACATACTGGTTCATAACAACCCCCTGCTCATCGACCACGCGGGGGTCCATAACTGTACGCACAGTCGTCATTTTTCACGTTAAAATGGAATTCGAAATGTAGAGAAGAGGAAAATTTATCGATGAAAACAAAAAAGTTATTAAAAATGATTTTTCACATGAAATAAGTCACCTTTCGCGATATTTAGCTGCCACAAAATCTGGTGAACAAGACGAGGTCGTAGGTCATATGCTTATTTTCAGCAACTTTCATACCTTTCTTTATGAATTCTAAACTCGATTCAATATGCCAATCTCACCACTCTCATTACAGCAGATCTCGTCTTTCTTGGAGCGGAAGAAACGATCCGCTCAATTTTTTCAATATAGCCAGCTGCCCGATGATCCAGTTGAATTATCAAGTCTTTTTTTGCGACCACCACCCTCCTTCGTCTTCTACACCAGCAACGGAGATGAAGTCGGTCATTGGACAGCCATGCGACGTGGAATCAACAAACAAATCTACTGGTTTTCCTCTTACGGATTTCTCCCTGACGGAGAGCTCATGGTCTCTGCCGACATGCGGGGAGTCCCCGGGCAGCAGCAACTTAAAATCTCCAGGGCTCTTGAGTACCTTAGAAGAGAAAAGGGGTACCAAATAAATTATTCAAGAGCTGCTTTACAATCTGTAGGTGATGGTTCCGTCACTTGTGGAATTTGGGTTTTGATGTTTTTAACTGCAAAGCTTGATCCATCAAAAGATGAACCACAAGATTCTCATAAGTTTGAAGAATTTGAAGAAAAACTTTCTCTTCTTTACAACCCACAAAAATATGCAGAGGCGATCTACAACAAAGAAATTGGCGATAAGTAGTGATGGCACCCTCATTACTTTGGCCGAATTAGAGAAAAAAAGACTCATTTTTGGGGCCGATTTTTTGCCTATTTTAGGCGAACGTCTTTCTTTTTTCATTGCAGGTCCACCGGGTTGCGGTAAATCTACCACAGCCGCGGACCTACTTGAACTAAAACCTTTACCCGATATTTTTCTTTTTTCTGATGTTGATCAGGATAGAGCATTTGAAGGGTTAGATATAAAAAGAGTGATTATGGAAAAAGATATTTTGTCTAAATTGACATTGAAAGATCTTACTCCGAATGGCGAAAGTTGGGTGATTTTTGATGATATAGATAAGATACGCGACAAAACTATATCTAAATTGACCATTGCTTTACTTGATAATATTGTAGCTAACGGCCGTGGCCATGGTGATGGCACTATACATGTGATCGTTACATCTCATGCTTTAAATGACTATCGGAATACAAAATACTCGATTGAAAATTGCGATTATTGGGTCATTTTCCCAAGTAAAACAATAAATATGCAAACAAGAAGATTACTTAAAAAATTGGATTTAGAAAAGGAAGATGTTTATAGAGAAGACAGACTTATCATTCATCACAGTGTCCCTCTTTTTAT
>CACWLF010000111.1 GCA_902761645.1 uncultured Aeromonadales bacterium
CAGGATGCAGGGCAGTGCGGAGGTGCTTACCGGCAGTCAGGAACCGGAGAAAGCATCCGGACACCACGGTTTTATATCATCGGACGGAGAAACCGTGGAGAAAAAATCGCAATCCGTTGATATTTCAGATTCGGCTGGGAAAAGCGGAGTTAATGAAGGGAATGACGGCAATTCCGAGGGTTTTTCTGAAAATTCCCGGACCGACAATGAGCGGAGGAATGGTAAAGATGCCGATGCCGGTGATTCCGCTTCCGATATTCCGGCAGATAAAAATTTACCGGGAGATGCAGGGGATAATGTAAACAACAGAGAAAAAACGGAAAAAGACCGTGAAAGTGATCACGGCAATGAGAACAGCGTGCCGGTGAATGATCCCGGGTTCTATTTGAAGGAACTCAGAGCGAGACTCGACAATGATTAGCCCGGAAATTTGATAAATGTTTGAACTTTAAGAAAAAGTCAACAAATTTATTTTAATGTAACAAATTTTTTATTTATAGTAGAAACAAAGAAGCAAGGATATATTCAATGAATGACAATAGAAAAAATGATCCAGAAGGAATTCCGTATCATCATAACAGTTATATGTATCATACCGGAAATCTGGACAGTGCAATCAGATCTCACAATATTCTTTTCTGGTATGAGGCATTTAAAAATAACTGCGCCAATCTGAGCACGTTCTGTTTTGTTCACAATCTTTCAGCCTCTGCCGCATCCATGCTGAAGGAACTGAATCCGTCCCGGCTTTCGCTGCTGATTAATCCAGTCAATCTTGATTTTGAAATTACCTTCAAACAGCCGCTGGAAAAAATTCTCAACGTCAGTCTTGATGAATTAAAGCGGAATGTGAGAAATATGGATCGCGTCAGGGAAATTTCCGTTTTCGGCACCACGCGTTCCGAATTTCTTGAAGCCGATATCAAGGGTCGCAGACAGATCGGTTTGCCGGCGGAAACAGACAGTATGTCGGGAGAAGCACCCAATAATTCCGAAAAAGATCAGGAAACGGAGTCTGCTGAAGGCTTTGATTTGAGCATGGAGCTTCCGGGCAGGGAACGCGAGATTTTCAGAATTGATATTTCCTCAGGCTCCGGAGACAGTGCAGCCCTGGAAAAACTGATGAATACCGGCAGCGGCAAAAAATTTCTCGGTGTTGAGCATGTAAAATACCGGGTCGATCCGGAAACGGTTTTTCAGATCCTCGGCAAAGGAAAGCAGAACAATGTTTTTAATGATTTGTTTCATTCCGGCTTCAATCTGGTTGCAAGCGATCAGGATGCGGTGTTTCTGTCCTACAGCCAGTTCAATAAATTCTGCATTATACAGACCATCAGGGATACAGTCCGAGATTATCCACTTGAAATTTTCAGACTGGGGATCAGTCTTGAAAATGCAAGAATCATTGCGGCGCTTCCTTATGAATCGGTTCTGGCGCTGGTCCGTTCCGGCGATTTTAAACTTAAGCTCCGCTATAACAGCCGTCAGCTTGAACTGATTCTGGGCAGGATCTGTGAAATAGAAAAATCTGAAAGTGTAAGATTCATGCGTCAGATCTATTCCTGGCTTGAACTTATCAGCTGTCAGCTCATGATGGAGGATCGTTACAGATCTGCGATTGCCGCGTCAGCAGAAAAAAATGAAGATGATGAATCTCACACCGGAGCATCTCCTGATGAGGGAGAAAATTACGGAGGAAGAACTGCTGAAAACCGCCATAAAAGTCGTGTCAGTCTGTTTGATGCCTCTGCCGGAGGAGCAGGTAACTCGTGTTTGGCGCACGAAACGGTTTCATCTGTAAAAGCCGGATCCGCTCAAAAGAAGGTTTATCAGCGCATCAACTGCGAGCATGAAAACAGGGCACGTTTCTATCTGCTTAACGGGATCCCGGCGCTTACGGTTGAAAGGGATGCATTTGTAAGCCCGAAAATTCTCCGCAGACTTGAACGTGATCTGAAACTTGAATATCCGATGTGGAAGGACAATTACAAAATCCATGCATCTGCTCATTTCAGATCCATGAAGTCGCATACCTTCGAACTTGCCCTGCTGCACCGCAATTTCATTGCCTGCGCCTATTTCAAATTAAGAGCTCTTACTGAAGGTTTTACCTTCAACCGTATTGATTATGCAATTGTGCTTTATCATTATTATATGATGAACTGCGATCATTACCGCTATTCGGATGACTGCGACGTTGTGTACCGTCTGATTATCAAAGAGATATGCAAGGTGATTCGAGATGCGGATAAAGGAGAGGGACAGCTGATGCACTGTCAGAAATGCTTCAGATATTTCTACCGCCATGCCGGCAGCAAGGATACTTGCCCGTACTGTTATATCCGACGCAGGTTTTTTGAAAAGGCCGAGGTTGATCGGGACAGCTCTCGGAACAGGGAAGGAGGCGCTGAATAAACCTGATTTCATGCCGCTGTATAATCTTTGTTTTCCGCTTTGTGCAGCTTTAATGCTGAATTTTTACTGCCGGAGGTCTGAAATTATTTTTTCAGACCCTTTTTAATTCAATCGTACATCCATCTGTTCAGCAGCCTTATGTTTTTCGTGTTCAATATCCGGAAACAGCAGTATTTTGATGAATCCTTCACAGCATGACATGTTCTCACGGCATATCGGCAGAAACTCTGCGTTTTCTCAGGTTTTTCTGACCGCTGAAATGAAATTACAGCAAATGTTTTGAGCTTTCTGCTGAAGCAAATTCCGTTGCAGACGCATTTTCCCACGGCAGGATACTTCATGTTTTAATCTTCTTCTGCGCACAGCAGACTGTCTGCCATAAATCTGATTCTGCTGTTTTAAAAAGACTTAATCATAAAAGTTGTGTTCCGCTGAAATCTGCGCCCTGAAGGACCGGGAATTATATTTTAAGTAATATTGTCCCGGTAATATTGTGTAATGCTGATTGTAGATTAATTGCATATATTTAATGTCCTTTATATGAATTAATTCAATCAGTGACCAATTGATAATGATATTTATGAATCTGCCGTACATGATGCGGGTCAGGGAATCTCTTTTCTGAAATCTATAAAATATTTCCATGGCACTCATTCTGCGGCTTTTCATGAATCTGCTGATATACAAGAGTGAGTTTGCTATGAAACAGACTGTTGAATTCGAATCAGAGTTTGCCAGGGATGAACTTGGTTTTCTTTTCGCAAAGGAGAACCGTGAAATACGGTACATGACTTCGGTTCTGAGGCGCATGAAATTCAGGGATGATTCCGTTAATAAAATGGAAGCGGTGGGGAATCTGATTGACTGGGAGATGGAACAGATCCTCCTTGAATCGCAGTTCACCGCGGATGAATTCTATGAAACCATGGAAAATGAATGTCCGGATCCCCGGACCAGACCTTTTATAGGATGTTACTGCCACTTTGATAAAAGGTACAGGAAAGTCTATATCCGCTGGTATAAACCTAGACCTTTCCATCATCCCGTAACCGGCAAACAGCTGGTTTACGGCAGGGAGATCAACAAGGGTTCAAATTATTACTACAATTCCAGACCGTTTAAAAAATTTCCGGTATGGGTTCGGGAAACTGTTGCCTATCTTGAAGAGCGCAATGCCAGAAAACGAAAAAGGATTGAGGTTCTGCAGAAACTGAGAACACTGATAAGACAGTATCTGCACATTATTGAACAGGAATATTACTAGCTGCTGCATTTTTTTATAAGGAGGAAACTGTATATGAACGGCAGTAAACCGGCTGATCTGTATAACGGAAAAGACTCAATAATTATTTTCAGAAAGAACAATGAAATAATTTTCAATCATGAAAATTCTGAATATTTTCATTTCAAGGATTTCTGCAGACGGTTCAGAATTCCTTTTAAAATTATTATTTCACGCATCCTTGCAGGTGCGGATTATATTGAAGCGCTGTTTATGCCTGCAACGCCGGAGGAAAATCAACTTACCTGCAGCGGAAGATACTATTTTGTCAACGGCAACCAATGCAGGAATTTTAAAAAATTCTGCATAAGTTACAAAGTCCCGTATTTTGAGAGTGTCAAAAGCAGGATCAGATACGGGTGGGATATTAATCTCGCCTTCGGACGCGAGCCCGTCACTCTTAAGGACAGACAGTTTGAATGGGAAAATTTCAATGTGATTACAGTATCCGACAACGCGCCGCTGCTGGAGAATGAATGCAAGCTCAAGCTTGCTTTTGATAATTAATAAAAAGGCAAAAATTAATTCCGGAACAGGAATCTCTGATTTATGTTCCATTCCTTCAGGTTTGACGCCTCGTGAATTTGCCGCCGTGTCAGGCGTAAGCTGTCAGACGGTTTACTACAGGATCGGCAAAAACTGGTCTCCAGAGAGTATTCTTTTCGGACGCGGAAAAAATAACGGTCACGGTGACCTGATAACGGATTGTGAAATCAATGCTGAGGCAGGATGCGAAAAATGAAATCAAGAAGATCCTGCCGGACAGGAAAGAACGATGAAAAATTTTAATTTGCTTGCGGGCGTAACCGCTCTGATTGCGGTTGCGTCGTTTGTTTCATATGCAGAATACCGGAACACGGAAAAATTCAGAAGCTTGAATGAGAAGTATGGAGAACTGCAGATGAAACTGGAGCATATGAACGAGTCGCTTCAGAAGGAAAAATCAGTCGGTGGAGAATTTTCATCGCTGATAGATGCAGATCATTTCCTCTTCAGGCGCGCGGTTAACAGAATTATCGAAGAATATGTCGAGGAGCAGGAGTTCAAATCTCTGTCAGTGCAAATGGAACGCTTTGTCGGAGCTCCGACTGACAGCGCCGAACATCTTTACGGCAACCGGGATGCGGAAATTCAGCTGTTTCTGTTTTCCGATTTTTCCTGTCCCTACTGTGCAAAACTTTTTCCGAAACTGATTGAATATGCAGAGCGCAGCAACGGCAGGATAAGTCTGATCCTGCGTCATTTTCCTCTGAAGATGCACGGTAAAAGAGCAGTGGAGCAGGCAATGTTTATGGAATGCATAGCGAAGGTTGGAAACAACCGTATGTTCTGGCTGGCGGCTTCAATAATGTATGAAGGAAGTCAGGAGCGTGAAATAACAGAAGTTCTTAAGCTGAATGAGAATGAGATTAAAAAGTGCAGGACAGATCAGAATACCGCAATTCCGGTTATAAAGGATGTCAGGGACGGAGAATCTCTGGAGATTAACAGTACACCTACGGTTGTGATATTCGATCGCCTGCTTAATGTCCGTTCTTCAATAAGCAGTATCAGTTCCGTTCAGGATATTACCAGGGAAATAGCAAGAATCAGGGTTAGCATGGATCGGGGAAGTGAATTAAAGGAAAAATAATTTTTTGCAATGAAAAAATTTTTTGCAGGTACGGATTTACAGAATTACGATATCTGCTTCGTAATTTTTTTGATTTTGCGCGGCTGATTATTTTTTGAATTTAATTGAAGTTGAAATTCATACTGACAGTATTTTTGTTAATGCCGATATTTCCGGCTTGAATATAAATTTTATTTTCAGACAGAGATTTCAAAGCTGTACGGAACTGAATAATCAGCCTAAAAATATTGGTTCTGTTGTAACCGTGTATTGATCACAACTTTGCTTCAATACCGTTTCCGGTATGAACACCAGACCGCTACCAATTATTTTCTGCAAGACAGAAAATTCACTGGTTCCTTTTGAAGAGTTCAGGAATTTTCTGAGGATATTCAAAGCTCCGT
>CACWLF010000112.1 GCA_902761645.1 uncultured Aeromonadales bacterium
AAGATTTGTTTTACGGCAGCCTTTGTTTCAATACTTGCAACCATCTGTAGCCCCTCCTTCGTGAACTACAGATATTATAACATATTGTCACAAAATAATCTAGTCGTTTCGTTACAATATACTCAATTTATTTTGTGACAATTCCTAACAAAAACAGCATTTTTCAGTCTGATTTTTCCTGAGTAATTAAAACATGTGATGCATATTACATTTCCCAACCTGAATAATGTGACAAGAATAACATTTAAAAAATCAAAAATAATAATCGCGTACTTATTGAATTCATATTTTGTTAATATGAATGCGGATTCTGAAGGTCAGGAAAAAAAATAAACATTTCCGGACTGTTGGAATCATGTTTCATTTGTTTGTTTACTGCCGTTAACACGGCATTTTGGAGAAATTTTTCATGCAATTAAAAAAACTTGCATTGTCTGTTGCTGCGCTCTCAACACTGGGATTGTGCAGTTCAGCTTCAGCTTATACATCTCACGAGGAACAGATTATTGTTCATCCGTTCCAATGGACCTACGACATGATCGCCGATGAATGCGAACAGGTTCTCGGACCTAACGGTTTTGACGGTGTTCAGATTTCACAGCCTGCTGAACACATTAACAGAACCGACGTATGGTGGGCGGTTTACCAGCCGGTGAACTTCAAGAACTTCACCACCATGACCGGCAACGAAGAGCAGCTGCGTTCAATGATTAAACGCTGTAATGCAGCCGGTGTCAAGGTTTATGCAGATGCCGTTTTCAACCATCGTGGAAACAACGGCACAGAAGGTTTAGGCGGAAGCCGTTTTGATGCAAGAAGCCTCCAGTATCCTGACATGGGCCCGGAGGATTTCAATAACAACAACTGCAGTCCCAACTACAGTGATAAATGGTCTATATACAACTGTGCATTGAGCGGAATGCCGGATATAAATGTACTCAGACCGGAAACACAGGACAAAATAGCCGATTACCTTAAGAATCTGATGAGCATGGGTGTATACGGATTCCGTATTGATGCCGCGAAACACATGCAGCCGGCAGGAATCAATGCGATCCTCGCAAAAGCCGGCAATCCGTTCTCCTACATGGAAGTAATCGGAGCAGGCGGAGAAGCTGTTCAGCCGCGTGACTATACCAATATTCCGAATACAGTGGTTACTGAATTCAAGTACTGTCCGACAATGATGAACAACATCAATAATCCAAAGCCGCTGCTGAGTATGTCTGACAACTGGTTTGACGTTAACAGCGACGGTGCGGAAACATTCGTAGCCAACCATGATAACGAAAGAGGATCAGCAGGAACCCAATACCTGAACTTTGTTAATCCGAGATTCGACATTGCACAGTCATTCCTTGTGGCATGGCCGTACGGAAAGATCCGTCAGGTTTACTCGGGATATCAGTTCTCAAATCACGATCCGGCAGGTCCTTTCGGCGCTGACAGATGCCAGGGCGGCTGGAACTGTGAACACCGTGCTTCCATAGTGTTGAATGCTGTGGGATTTGCCCGTGCAACCCGCGGATACGGCGTTTCATACAAAGGCGGCAGCGATGACGGCAGGGTTATCTGGTTCACCAGAGGCGACAAGGGATTCTATGTAATGAACTCGGGCGATTCTCCTGTTAAGTGGACATTTGATACCCATATGCCTGACGGTCAGTACTGCGAAATTCTGCAGCAGCAGGAAAAATGCGGCGGACAGCAGATCGCAGTTAAGAACGGAAAAGCTGAAATCACTGTTTATGGCAAATCCGCCGCCGCGTTCTGTATAGATGACTCGGGCAAGGGATTCTGCGGTGAACTTCCTCCTCCTTGTGCAGGTAACGGATGCCCGCCTCCGCAAGATCCTGAACTGTATTTCGCCGGTACCACCAACGGATGGCATCATGAGAAGATGTGGTATGACGACAACAAGGGAACATGGTCGATTATCGTAGACTTTACCGGCGAAGGCGATGCCAGCGGTCCGCAAAGATTCAAATTCACATCTGATCCTGACTGGAAACACAAGATCTGGGGTGACGGAAAGAACGGCACATTGTGCAATGACGAGGTTAAATGTCCTGACGTCGTATTTGACAAGCAGGGTCGTTACCTGATTACCGTACATGAACCGACCATGCAGTGGTGGCCGATGATTTACGGAAGAAACAATCAGCCTGAAGTAGATATGAGCGCCGATACAAACGGCATGACCGCAACATTCACCAATGCGTCAAGCGATCCTGACGGCGATGCACTGTCTTACGCATGGGATTTCGGAGACGGTATAAAGTCAAATGAGGAAAATCCTGTTCATAAATATGTTTCCCCGGGAGTTTATCACGTTACTTTAACAGTGACAGACAATATCAATGATCCTGTATCAAAGACCATTCAGGTTACAGTGGAGGATGTAATCGGCTGTGAACCGGTATTGTCTGAACTTTACTATGCAGGTACATCAAACGGATGGAAACATCAGCCTATGACCTATAATTCCGATATCTGCAAATGGTCCATCGACCTCTCGCTGACCGGAAAGAGCGACAGCAACGGTGCTCAGCGCTTCAAGTTGACCTCTGCTCCAAACTGGAAACACAAGGTATGGGGAAAGGAAAGCGGAAACAAGTTATGCAAGGATCAAAGCAGATGCGGCGACGTGAAGATTGCTGAAAAAGGAAACTACACTCTGCTGGTTGACGAATCCAACATGACATGGACACTGGTTCCGAACGGCGGAGTGTATATTGCTCCTACCCGTGATGCTTTGTACTATGCCGGAACAACCAACGGATGGAAACATCAGAAGATGACCTACAACTCCGGAACAGGCGACTGGGAAATCATCCTGACTCTGACCGGTGACGGCGACAGCCGCGGAGGTGAACGTTTCAAGGTAACTTCCGATGCAAACTGGAAAGGAAAGGTATGGGGAGCCAATTACGACAGTCACATTCTGTGCAGCGACCAGTCAAGATGCGGTGACGTATATCCGGAAGCTACAGGCACCTATGTTCTGAAGGTTAATGATCGTGAAATGATTTGGTCTCTGGATCCTATGTAACCATACAGTTGAACATTAATTAAAATTCGATATGAAGATCCTGTTTCACTGAAACAGGATCTTTTTTTAACAGAAAAAAACGGAGTTCAAAATAAAATGCTGTCGGAATAATTTCCGGTTCTATCGTCAGTATCTCCTGCTTACAGTTTTTTATTTTTTTATTATTTTTTTATTTTTTCTGTCTCTATTCTTTCGGAACACTGCTCTTTTCTGATTGCACATCCGCTTTAAAGATCTTAACTCTGCAACGGGCAACTATCTTGCTTTTTCAAAACACAATAACATTGCAGAAAAAGTTCACTGCAAACAATATGCGTTCCGGATGAAAAATCTGAAAGAACAATCAGGATTATCTGTTTATATCTATTACAACAAATTCCGATTTTGTTCCGGTTTTGAATTTTATGGTCCAGTCAGACAGACCGGAGGTGACAATGAAATCCGTGTTACCGCGCTTTTCATGTCCATATACCCGATCGTTGGCACCAATCCACTTTCCTACCGGATTGAAAGGAATAAGCTGTCCGCCGTGCGTATGCCCCGAGAGAACCAGATCTACACCTGAGGACGCCTGGTTTTCATAATCGGCAGGCTGATGATCCGCTACAATCATATACATGTCGCGATCCAGATTTTTTACAAGTTCATCCATGGATTTTCGTGAACCGTTAAGTTCCCTTTTAACCGAGTAGTCGCGACGGCCGATAATATAAAACCTGTCATCGATGAGGACAGACTCGTCCTGCAGAACCTTTATGCCGTTTTTCTCCAGTTCCGCGAGCAGTTCACGTCCGGTGTATCCCCTCCTTTCGGGACCGTAGTAGCCCTTGTCATGATTTCCCAGTACAAAATACACGCCGTATTTGCTTTTCATTTTTCCCAGAATTCTTGTCGATTCAATCATATCATCCCGGGATGAATCATCATCCACATAATCTCCTGCAACAATCACAACATCGGGATTGAGCGACTCCATTGTTCCGAGATGTCCGGCAAAGCCTTCGGCATTAAAGGTCGAACCTATATGTGAATCGGCAAACATAACAACTCTGAGAGGACCGGTAATTTTTCCGGTTTCAATCCTGTAATCCGTTTCCCATACATGATGGGCGCAATACCATCCTGCCGACAGAGATGCCGCAGAGAGAACCACAGCGCACCAGCCGGCATAATAGTGTTCGTATTTTTTCCCTATGATTTTCCGGATGATGAAAAAAATAAAATCACAGATCATCCAGAACATTGCAAAATACATTGCAACAACAACGGCATTCATAAGATTCAGCCATAATGCAGCTGCCGCAAATAATGACAGGACAATACCTGCACCGGTTAGAAATCTGCGTTTTCCAGAATTGCCGGTCATGCGTTCAATACAGCCGAATCTGCATACTCCGCTGCCGACATAAATCAGTGACAACACGGCAAGTGCGATGATTACAACAAGTATGATAATCCACATGGTCATATTTTATTTCTCCGGTATCAGGTTTAAGACGCATAAGCATAAGGAAATATTTTATAGTTTTTGCAAATCAATTAAAAGTGCGCATTTTTTACAGCCATCATCAGACATCTGAAAATTTTTTACCAGTATTTATCGTCGCAGCCGAATGCGATTACAGTGAAAAGTTCAGGAATAACAACAAGTTATTACGTTGGACACGAACATATACTGCATTGCCTTAAACAGCGGAAAACAAATCACATACAGTTCCATCGCAGAAAAGAAAAAAGCTACAGAGATAAAATTCCGGTTTCCATAATGTCCCACATTGAAAGATAACCGTAAATCATCAAAAGTATCGTTTGTGCAATAAACATTTTGATTACGGCATGACATTATTGTTTAAGTACTACTGATATTGAAAAAGGATCAAGAATACTTGAAAGATCATTATATTGCATGCATATCCAAGATCCATAAGAAGCAGACTGCATCTCCCACAGTCCTGCAAATTTTCTTATTTCCCAAATTGACCATTCAGTTCATGGACCAAATCACGCAACTTACGGAATAACAGATTTCCGTGACAGGATTTCCGGCAAAACAGGACGAACAATCAGTAACATCTCATAATTCAAGACCTAATCCATATTGCCGATCCTCATAAGTTTGTTTCTTTTAGCCGTTCATTCTGCAGATATCAAAGCACTGATCTGTCAATGAGTCATACATTCTATCTTTCACGGCATGATGCTCAGTCATTTCAGATGTACAACAGAGCCAATATTTTTTTATGTGATTGCCAAAAATAAAAATTATTCATGCAATGAATAAAAAGGCTCTTCCTGTATGTTTGAGTTGCATCCGGCGGAATGTAAGCAACCCAATCCCCCAAAAAGATCTCAAGCGGGGGATGCGGCATAAAACCGGACAATGATTTCAATCTGCCTGTTTATATCTGCAGAGCTGCCTGTCGATTTACAGTTTAATTCATGATTATCTCATTTCATTCATTTGGTAAACGATCCATAATAACCTTTTAAAATTGACAAACGTCAAAAATCCATCGGTTTCTCTTTTCAATAAGAGTTAATTTTTTATATGTAATACCATTTGATATTACATAACCATTTATATTTTTAATTAGAAAAGAACCACTCGTTCTTCT
>CACWLF010000113.1 GCA_902761645.1 uncultured Aeromonadales bacterium
CAAAGTTAACGGTCTTAATCCCGGCAGATATCTGAAATGGGTGTTATCAGTACTCCCTTCAATCAGACCTAAGAGCAACCTTGATAACCTGAGGAAACTGCTGCCATGGTCACCGGATGTTCCGGCAGACTGCTTTGCCAGAGATCTCGAAGAGATTCGTACGCAAAATCTCGATAAATAATCATTAGCCTTTCTTTTGCTGTAAAGTTTGCTACTGTAATTTTGATCCATCAAGTGAAACTCCGTTCATCAAATTCGTTGATGGGCTCATAATAAAACAGTTCTGCAATCACGTAAATAACGCGGATTGCTGTTACGCTTACAAAAAATTTGTCTGTGTATGAAAATTATTATAAATTACTATTCTAAATAATTTAGAAAATAATTTCTCCGGAAATTTTTGTCTGATCTATTGAAGGCAAAAAAGTTTTGTTTTATTTTATTTCATAACGGAAGGAGCGGGATCATGCAAAAAATACCGCCTTCAAGGAAGAAGCGGCATTTTCGGTATCTGCAGGCAGAAAGAACGGTTACCCGTTATTTCCGGTATCCTTATTTGTTGATTTTCCTTCGGTATCGCTGCCGTTTTTCACTGTTATGACGCCGGAATTATTTTCTGCATCTGAAAATCTGGAAGAATGTTCGGTTGTTTCGCCTCTCATTTTATATTCAGGATCGTCGTCAATCATTTCCAGCATGATTTTGGCTATATCCGGATCGAACTGGGTTCCCATGTTCTTTTCTATTTCCGCGCGAACCACAGCCTGCGGCAGCGCCTTGCGGTAACTTCGGTCGGATGTCATTGCGTCATAGCAGTCCGCCACGCATATAACGCGTGCTATTTCAGGAATATCACGTCCGGCCTTGCCGTCCGGATAACCGCGTCCGTCGTATCTTTCATGATGCCAGCGCGCACCGATATAAAGGGTAGGCATCACGGAAATATCCTTAAGAATTTCGTAACCTTTGGAGGTGTGACTTTTGATCAGCGCAAATTCCTCATCGGTAAGTTTTGACGTTTTATTGATGATTGTATCAGGTATGGCAATTTTTCCAACGTCGTGGAGAAGAGCAACATTGAACAACTCATTCTGTTCAGCCTGTGATTTGCCCATGCGTCTTGCAAGTTCCTTTGAATACTGGGCGACACGCAGAGAGTGGCCTCGGGTGTAGCTGTCCTTTGCATCTATTGCCCCGGCAAGAGCGTAAATTGTCTGGTTGGACAGGGACTGAAGCATCTTGTTTTTATCGATGATTTCAACGGATGTTTTTTCAATTTCCTGTCTAAGAACATCCTGTACCTGCATCAGTTTCTGCACATATTCGGCGCTGTCGCATATTTCATTTGACATGTTTCCAAGCTCATCATGAATGTCGGAGCGTCTCAGTTCGATATGGTGCGCATCTATATCCTTTGAGATGTAACTCATGAACTTGGTCATGTTGTTGGTCATTTCGCCGATGCGGTGTTTGAACCTGTGCGATATCCAGTAGGTGATAAGCAGTGCCAGCAGCAGAATAACCACGGATATTACGATGGAGAAAAACAGAATATTGGTAAGCTGGGAGAAACTTTCCTTAACGGAAATTTTTCCCACAATGATCCAGTCAAGTTCGGGCAGATATTGGGCTGCGATTATATAGTCCTGGTTATCAATGGCCGAGGTGTATCGCTTTATGTCAAACTGGTGGCCGTATGATCTGTTGAGCCACGGGAATTTGCTGTCAAGCTCGTTTACTTTTTTCTTTAAAATATATTCCCTGTTGGGATGCATCTGAATCAGACCGTCGTTGTTCAAGGCAAAATAATAACCGGAATTGCCGAGTTTGCGGTCAGAGAAAAGATTCAGAATTTTATCAATTTTTATGATGGTTCCTGTTATGCCGATCAGCCTGCCGTCATCATCCTTGACTTTGTAATTGATGAACATGTAGATATCTTCGTCGTCTCCGCGGCGGTAGTCGATGTTCACCTGATAGTCCCTGTCGGAATTAATGATATATTTCATCCATGAATCTTTTCCCTGAAGATCTATTTTTCCTTCGTTTTTTCCTTTAAAGTAGTAGGTGTCGGTTATCAGGGATACCAGAAAGGTGCTTGTCAGCTTGTTCTGCTTTATTATTGCCTTCTGATCCGATTCGTAGTGAATTCTTCCCTCCTCGTTTTCGTGATCGTTCATTATCCAGTTTATGGTGTAGTGGGATGTCGCCATGTTTGCGGACATGTTGATAAGCGGCTGAATATAGCTTTCAATTTTATTGAGAACAAGTTCTGTGCGGTTTGGAATGTACTGATTGATGAATCGTTTTGTAATATTGGTCGATGTCATCAGATACGACAATGAAGTTAGAGCAATAATCACAAAAATAATCAGCGTAATGAACACATATGCAATGTGGTTTGTAAAGGAGCGTGCAGCCTGTTGTTTTACCATTTTAAATTTTCATTTTCTAATATCTGTAATTAAGTTTTCTAGGTGATTTTATCATCTCCCGTGTTTCATGAGTTAAATAACTGCAGGCAGTAGTAATGAAACACCGATTTTTTCGCTTGCTTAATGTATTGAAGATTTTAAATATATCCCTTTCGCATATTAAATAACATATTGATTAAAATGTCACGCAATTTATTAAATTTTAATAAAATGATGAGGATGTGTCTTTTTTTTTCATTAAAGATACTGAGCATGCCAGCTGCATTGCTGAATTTCAGGGAACAGCACTTCCTGAATGTCAGTCGCAATTTTCCAAAACAGGTCAGAATTTTTTTTCGGCAGTATGGTAGAATTGCAGTGGTGTGAATTTTTTCTGAGGTGCATATGATCCGATTGAATTGTACGGGAGCGCTGACTGCCGTATCCTCCGCGGTTCTCCTGGGAGGAATGCTGACATTTGCCGGTCCGTGTCCGGCGGTTGAAAATCTTCCTGTTCAGAGCTGTTTCTGGGCGGCAAGAAGCATAACCGGCATGAGTGCGGTTTTGCTTTTTCTTTCTGTGCTGCACATGCTTCTGAAAAATCCTGATCAGCGGCTGGGACTTGATTTCGGACTGATTGCCTTATCATCGCTGACAATGCTTACTCCCAACATTCTGATAGAATTGTGCTCAGATATCCGTGCTCACTGTCATGGAGCAATGGAACTGCTGATTTTCGGACTGTCGCTGCTTATGCTGACTGTTTCGTTTGCCGATCTTCTGATACAGTTCAGAAACTCCCGCAGAAAAAACAGTGCTTCTTTATGACTGAACTGCTGATTGCAGAAATCAGACACTGATTTTTTTATCTGTGCGGAATTTATTCCGATATGCTGAAAAGCGCATTACGCGCTGAAAAAATTAATTGATTTAATTAATTATAAATGTGCATTCTGCGTTATAATTAGTAAAATTTTTGAATTGTTTGATTTGATTTTTATTTGAATTTATTTTTAAGAGGTAACAATGGAATATCGTATTGAAAAAGATACCATGGGTGAGATGAAGGTTCCTGCAGATAAATACTGGGGAGCACAGACTCAGAGAAGTTTTCAGAATTTTAAGATCGGTATTGAGAAAATGCCGGTTGAAATTATTGAAGCTTTTGCAGTTCTGAAGAAATCTGCTGCAATTGCCAACAATAAACTGGGCAGACTTGACGATCGCAAAAAGGATCTGATCGGCCAGGTTTGCGATGAAATTCTTGCCGGTAAGTTATTCGATAATTTCCCATTGGCGGTATGGCAGACAGGAAGCGGTACACAGTCAAACATGAACACCAACGAGGTTATTGCCAACAGAGGCAACGCGATCGCCGGTGAGAAACTTCTGCATCCTAACGATACCGTTAACATGTCACAGAGTTCAAACGATACCTTCCCTACTGCAATGCACATTGCTGCAGCTACCGGTATCGAAAAGAAATTACTGCCTGTTCTTGATACCTTCATCGCTACTTTAAAGAGACTTGAAGATGAAAACCAGGGTATCGTGAAGAGCGGAAGAACCCATCTTCAGGATGCTACTCCTATTTCCTTCTCTCAGGAAATCAGCGGCTGGAGAGGAATGATTGAACAGTCAAAGAAACAGCTTCTTGCAGCTCTTCCTTTCCTCAAGGAACTGGCACTGGGCGGTACAGCTGTAGGTACCGGTCTGAACACTCCTAAGGGTTTCGGCGAGGCTGCGGCGGCTGCGGTTGCCGAGGTTACCGGAATGGATTTCGTTTCAGAACCTAACAAGTTCCATGCTCTGACATCCAAGGATGCCATCACATTTGCCCACGGCGCACTGAAGGCACTGGCGGCAAACCTGATGAAGATTGCAAACGACGTGCGTTTCCTGGCCAGCGGTCCGAGATGCGGCTACGGCGAAATCCGTATTCCAGAAAATGAACCTGGCAGTTCAATTATGCCAGGCAAGGTAAATCCTACCCAGTGTGAATCCATGACCATGGTTGCAGTTCAGGTTATGGGCAATGACACAACAATCGGTGTTGCCGCCTCACAGGGTAACTTTGAACTGAACGTGTTTATGCCTGTAATTGCCTACAACTTCCTGCAGTCGGTTAAACTGCTTGCTGAAGGTTTGACTTCATTCCACGACAACTGCGTGGTTGGTATTACCGCAAACAAGGAAAAGATGGCTCATAACCTTCACAATTCACTGATGCTGGTTACCGCACTGAATCCTTACATCGGTTATGAAAATGCCGCAAAGACAGCCAAGACAGCATACAAGGAAAATATTTCTCTGAAGGAAGCATGCATCAAGCTTGGATTCCTGACTGAAGAAAAATTTGATGAAGTATTTCACCCTGAACAGATGATCTAATCATTCTGTTTTTTGAGTGTTTCAATCCGGCCCGCCGCAAACCATGCCGCGGGCTTTTTTCTTTTTATCACTGACAGAATCAGGAATCCTGCCCATGTATCACTATCGGATAAAAAATTCTGCTAAAATCCTAAAAACTGAATAAGCACTGCAGATATACATGCCGGATGTCTGATAAAATAAAAGCATGAATATTGGAGATTAAGGAAAGCAACAATGACATCCCCTTTTGAACAGCTGCAGGAAATCAAGGCTCAGATGAAAATAAACAGTGAACAGCAGCAGAAAAAAATCGAGGAAGAAAAAAGAAGGGCGGAAGCCGAAAAAAAGGAATTTGAAAAAACCTATCTTGGCCCGGATGATGAGATTCCCGAGGAATCCAAAGATTCATGGGAAAAATTTGTCAGTGCAAACAAGGATATCAGACCTATTAAAAACAGCAATTTCGTGACTCTGGAAAATATTCCTCTTGCTTCTGCCGCAGCTCTTGAATACAGGCGAAAATCCGCAATCACCGAGACGGTGCAGGAAATTCATGAATTTTCAAATCAGTTTGTAAAATATCTCGATCCTTCTGATCTGGTCGGATTTAAAAGAGACGGCATTCAGTACGGTGTATATGCCAAGGTCAAGCACGGAGAATATCAGATCCGGGCCAGACTTGATCTCCATAAGCATACCCTTGAGCAGGCGCGTGCCCACACGCAGAATTTTCTGAATTACTGCTTTGACAAGGGATTCCGTTTTGTAATTATTGATGATATGGACACCTCCCAACCAAGCAACATTCTGCTATAATGGTTAATATTTAAACAAAACAGGAGACATCCATATGGCTATTGTAAACAGTA
>CACWLF010000114.1 GCA_902761645.1 uncultured Aeromonadales bacterium
GACGTGACACAGGCTCCCGAGATGATTAAATTTTTTTCAGAACTGGGCGACGATGTTGCAAAAAATATTACTATGATTTGTGACAGAGGATATATATCCGAACGTAATGTTAAAGATTTTGATGATGCCGGAATTGACTTTTTGTTGATGCTTCGAAAAGATTTAAGCTGCGGAGAAGAGTTGCTGAAACAATATTCTTCAGAAATTAAAAAAAATGAAAACTATCTTCCGGAATATGATGAATTTGCAATGACCGTTGAAGGAAAACTTTTTGATGGAAAGGATGAACCTTTAAGAAATTTTATTCTCATTTGGGATCATATGCTTGAAGCCGGACATCGTACAAATTTTTATTCAAAACTGGTGTCTCTCAAAAAGGAACTGGATAATGCTATAAACCGCAAAACAAAATATTCACTCGAAGAAATAAAGAAACATTTTTATTACCTGAATCTTGAATACGAACAAAACGGAACAATGAAAATAAATAAGAGAGGTAAGGGACATTCAGGTGAAACAGAAGAAATTCCAGCTTTCATAATAAAATCCTACCAGGATAATCACGAACGAATTAATGAGGCGTTAAGTTTTTGCGGTTACAGAATACTGGTTAGTTCTTGCAAAACAAACGGACGGGAGTGCAGAATCGCTTATTCCAAAAGAAATTGTGTAGAACGCGTGTTTACTTCGTTGAAATCTTCTCTTGGAATGGATGTTATCGGAGTTTACTCTGATGATTCGATTCATGGAAAATCTTTGATCTGGTTTGTAGCTTCTATTATGTATGCGCTCATTTCAATTCGCGTATCTAAACAAAGAGAGAAAGATCGAAAAAATTTTACGGTGCCTGCTGTTGTACGTTCTCTGCAAGAAATTTCTGCAGACCGAAATTTAAATACTTCAAAATACACGAGGCGATACAAGTTAGATAAAAGGCAAAAAAATATTTTGGCTGAATTTAAAATTAACGAAAATGACATTGACGAAATAATAGACAAAGTCTAATATCAAGTTAGTTACGGGGTAAAAAACTCCTAAAAGTTAAGGAAAATTTATCTGCAATTTCCTGAAAACTTTTGTAATTAAAAGTATCAAACTTATCGCCGAAGACAAAATTACAATCATCATTTTTATTCAAATTCTGCTGCACATACTTACCCATATTGCTGCAGGCTTCCCAGATTTTGGTTAAAAGTATGCGATTTTTCTTTTTAAGATCGTCACTGTCTTTTATATCTCCAATTTTGTTAATAAGCTGTGCTTTAACAATTTCATGTTTTTCAAGCTGTTCTCCCCTTGAATTCATAACTTCAAAATAGTGATTCAAATCAATATCGCGTGGAACCTTATAGTGAATAATGTGAACCTTATGCAAAAAATAATTGACAAAATCATTCTCAAGAATATCTAAATTACGAATATTGTTTTCAGCAAATTTAAAACCATTAAGAATTCCGAAATCAATCAGTTTCTTATCATCATATTTTTGAAAAATACTGCTGCGACATGGTTCTCTGCTATCCGAGGATTTCTGTTTTTCTGTATTAATGTCAGACTTTGACGGAATGCCTTTTAAAGTATAATCGGATTTTTTTCGTGCCCTGTAAGTAAGTTTATTTGTGATTTCACCCTTAAGGTGACCTTCTGAAATCAGCACCCCAAGAATCAACCTGATTGTTGTAAGTCTCTGCTGACCGTCAATAATTTCAAATATCTGATCGCCTTTGTTGTAGGAAACCAAAGTGCCGATATAATAATAAGAATCAGGATTTTTTGTATATGCATCTGTCACATCAGTAATCAATGCCTTAACCTGCTCTTCTTCCCATGCATAATTTCTCTGGTAAATAGGAATTTCATAAGTTCTCGCATCACCACCAATAAATAAATCATTAATTGATAGTTCTTCCAGTGGAATTTCATTTGCTTTATTTTCTACCATTCTGCACCCTCTATAAAATTTAAATTTTTAAAAAAGAACAGGTAATGATCTTTTGTAATTGATTTTTTTCCGTTTTCTTCTTTCAAATCTTCTTTTTTTGGTTTGGCATTGTTGGCAAGACCTGATACATTTATCGACTGCAGCAAACCTAAAAGTTTAGCAAGCAGCCTGTTGGGAGTTTCAGAAGCAACAATTTCCTTATAAATATTGAATGAATTGACAATCTTTTTGTTTCTGTTGTTTTTTTCGGAGATACCGAGTATATAATTCTGTGCGACAACCAAACCAACATTATGGTATTGAGCTCGCATGGAATATGCCCATATAAATGCAAGTTCAACAAATCGATCAAGAAGAAAAAGATCAGATGGTTCAGGTTTTTCAGGACAAAACCGATCTACATATAATAAAATCGCAACATCAAGCATCAGTCTTGTCAGTTTGTTGCCAGTTCCTGTTTTGTACTTTTGACTTTCGAGAGTAGCAACGATTTCGTTATCGTTTATAAAATATCCTTCGTATTTGCTGTTATCCTGAATATCAAGAAGAATATCAAAATAATGCTTTGTATACTCAAAAAAAGGTTTTCCAGCAATAATAGGCGTATTCAGTTGGAAACGGCAAAGGTTCTTGATTCCGGTTACAAACGGCAGAGACGAATAATTGACATCATTGGCATATGAGTATGCACCTTTGTAGAACTGTGCATAAGGGAAAATATCCGCTGACGAGATTCCTTTAAACAGGTATAAATTCTGCTCATTGAGTTTTGTTGCCTTGGAATCATTTATCCATTCCTTCAAACGATAGAGATAATCGGAAAATATGACGGATAAAAATTTCTGATCTAAATCCTCCCAGATTTTTACGGTTTTCTCAATTTCCGAACTTTCAAGATTATTCATTTCGCGAAGATGATATGCCTTTAACAAATCATGCGGATACAGTTCCTTTCCTCTAGCATTTTGAGAATCGAAAAACTGAAATGCTTCAGACAGATTATCTGTTATAACAATTATCAGCTGGCAGTTATTACAGATATACTCAAAAAATTTTTTAAACTCTGATTTGTTATCTTTATATCTGTCAATTCTTCGCATCAAAGCACGATAATTTCTGGTGACATTACGAATTGTATCCTGGTTGGTAGTTAAAACCAGTTTACTGAAAGTATTATCATTGAAATCTTTTTCGGAATATTCACCGGATGTTTCAAACAGAGTGAAGCAGCACTTAAGAAGAAGCAAAAAAGTAATGGTTCTCTGCTGTCCGTCCACAATGTTATATACAAAACCAGACTGATTCGAATCGTTTTTGATTTTTTCTTCATGAAGGATTAATGTCCCTACCCTGTAAATCTCTTTATTGGATTTAAAAGCTTCTTCAATATCATCCACCAGCTGACAGGCATTTTTTGTAGACCACTTGTAAGGTCGCTGATAACCGGGGATTTTTAATCTGATTGGTTTCGACTCTTCGATTGTATTATTGCAGTCCTTCATTTTGGTTAGTTTGGAATTAATAAATAAATCTGCGATTTTTGTATAACCCAAGATTAAATGATTACTAGTTTCAGCCATCTTTTATATCCAAAAAATAAAACTTAATATCTCAAAAGAAACAGAAAAATCTGTTGCATATATAACAACAGGAGTAATTGACAGTAAGATGAAACAAAATATCAACTTTAAATATATTAGTGCAAATAAGCAATACAAAAATTGTTAAATATCACAATTTATACACTGCTGACACAATTACTCATGCATAAAAAAAGAACCAAACAGAAAAGACAATAAAACTCATCTGCGGAAATCATCATAAACTACGCTTTATTATTTAATAAGACATTTTTAATCATTTTTTAGTACAAATCGCATTTTTGTTATGATGCAAATGTATAATACTCAATAATATTCTTGATAAACCGGTTCAATTTTCATAATAATCCAGGATTAAACATGATTCCTAAATATAACAAAATTCTATCTCTGCTGTCAGATCATAACGTAACCTTTTTCATACCGCCCTACCAAAGAAATTATGATTGGGATAAAGAATAATGTGAAATTTTTCGGCGAAAATCCATTCCTTCATAAACTCTGACAGGATCTCCCGTTTCAGGCCGTAGTGAAGCTTCCATGCATTGTTCGTCATATATTAATCAGCAGGTATGCCTGATCAGACAAAAGACAGAAGACGCAGATTATCCGATGATTTTACTGTTTCAGAACATCACTTCCATCTGCAGCAGAGCATTTTTTTCTAAAAAAAAAAATTCTGTGCCGCCGAGCCCCTTCATGTCCGTCTGTTCTGCCGTTAAACCGGATATTAAGCAGTTTTTATTCAAAAAAATGCAACGCCGGCAGCACTTATTCCCTTTAATGATATCCGTGACTGTATAAACAGAAATCACCAGCCATGAAGATACCTCTTACTGTCGGTCAATATTAATAAACACCGGCAGATCAGACAGTTAAAAATCAGATTTTTTACCTGTAAGAACAATAATAGGCTAAAATAGGTTCCCGTGGCACTGCCGTATCCGGCCGGCGGCAGAACAGCAGTCGGCAAACTTATGATTTGAATTACAGAAATAAAAAACCGCAATAAAAAATGATGCAAATATACTCCGACAGATATTTTTCAGATCCTGAACAGATCGTTGAAATTTTCGAACCAGACAGCCTGCATGACGGACTGGACAGAATTGAAAAACTGCAGCAGGAAGGATATCACCTGCTGGGCTATATGCGGTATGATCTGCAGAAACCGCATCCGTCAGGAATGCCACTGCTCTATTTTGAGGCATACCGGAAGGAAACAGACAAATCGGATGCTGAATTGCGTATTGCGGAAAAAAACGCGGATGACGAGTTCCCTGCAGGAATTTTTACCGTACCGCTCATCACAAGAGAGGAATATGAAAACAAAATTTCATATATCAGGGAGCAGATCCTCAACGGCGTAACCTACGAGGTCAACTATACCTATCCCTCGGTTCTTAAAACCAGTCTTTCAGATGATGCGTTGTACCGCTATCTGCTGCAGAAACAGAAGACTCCGTACAATGCATTCATAAGAAACCGGCATGAAACCGTAATGTCCTTTTCACCTGAGCTTTTCTTCAGTATCAGCGGCAGACACATTACAACAAGACCGATGAAGGGAACGATAAAACGCGGAGCCACCCCTGAGGAGGACATGGCAAACCGTGAATTTCTGGCAAATGATGAGAAGAACAGAGCCGAAAACATCATGATTGCAGATCTGATCCGCAACGATCTGGGAATGATCGCCGAAGTCGGTACTGTCCGTGCTGACAGGCTGTTTGCAATCGAGGAGCATCCGACACTTTTTCAGATGACCTCCGAAATTTCAGCAGAACTGAGGGAGGGGATCACCCTGCATAATATTATAAGAGCGCTTCATCCATGCGGTTCCATCACCGGAGCTCCCAAAATTTCAACAATGAAGGTTATAGCCGAGGCTGAGCCCTACAACCGTGATGTATACTGCGGAGCGATTGCCTATCTGCACGGCGACGAGGCAATATTTTCCGTGCCCATAAGAATTCTGCAGAAACAGCGCGGTGAAAAATA
>CACWLF010000115.1 GCA_902761645.1 uncultured Aeromonadales bacterium
GATTCCAAAAGCGGAGATTACGACATGAAGATCAAAATTTTTCAAAAAAGCAGCAGAAGAGTTGAGAGATAAATCTGATGGTCATGCGTAGGCCCTGAAATGGATGTGTAGTAAATAACATTTCTTGTTAAGATTTTTTATGGTTTGATCATTTTTTGCTGTGATTTGTGGTAAAGTATCGCATATAAGTTATCTATTATCATTGTAAGGAGTTAGAGTAATGGGATTCTTTTCCGTATTTTTATTGGTTTTACTGGTTCTTGCCGTGATTTTCGTAATGAAATCAATTTGTGTAGTTGGACAAGGTTATAATTATGTTGTGGAAAGACTGGGAAGATATAAGGAAACTTTAAATCCTGGTTTGAATATCATTATCCCTTTTGTAGATCGTATATATAAAAAAGTGGATATGAAAGAAATGGTTATGGATATTCCTCCTCAGGATGTGTTCACACACGATAACGTTAACGCAAAAATTGATGCCATCTGCTTCATTCAGGTTCACAATGCGACCAAGGCAGTTTATGAAGTTGAAAATTACTATAATGCGATCCGACAGCTGGTTAACACACAGTTGCGTTCAGTTCTGGGTTCCATGGAACTTGATCAGATGCTGTCGCAGAGAGATACAATCAATAAAAATCTTCTCATTGTGGTTGATAAGGCGACTGAAGCATGGGGTGTAAAAGTTACACGTATTGATATTCGTGATATTAACGTAAGCTCTGATGTTATGGAATCAATGAGTGCCCAGTTGAAGGCAGAAAGAAACAAACGTGCCACCATCCTTGAATCAGAAGGTGTTCGTCAGGCTCAGATTTTAAGAGCAGAAGGTGAGAAAACTGCTAAAGTATTGGAAGCCGAGGCAGAAAAAGAATCTGCATTCCTGGCAGCAGAAGCAAGAGAAAGAGCAGCACAGGCTGAAGCTACAGCAACCAAACTGGTGTCTGATGCTATTAATGCTGGTAACACACAGGCTGTTAACTACTTCGTAGCCCAGAAATATACTGAAGCGCTGAAGTCAATCGGCAGTTCAGAAAACTCTAAGGTTGTTATGATTCCGCTGGAAGCTTCAAGTATCATCGGTTCAATCAGTGGAATTTCAAGTCTGGTTAAAGATTTAAACAAGAATAACGCTGAACAGTAGCATATTGGACTATAATTGTTGTTTTTTACAGAAAGAGGAACGTGTTTATATGGATAATTGGTTTTATATCTGGCTGATTATTGGATCTATTCTGATGTTGTCTGAACTGATAGGTACAGATTTCTTCCTGTTGTTTTTGGGCTTGTCGGCTTTAGTAACATCTATTGTAGGAGTGTTTGGAGCAAGCTGGCAGGTTCAGGTAATAGTGTTCTGTATTCTGTCGTTCTGCTCAATCATATTTTGGTTTTATCGTCATTCCAAACACAAAGCCAATGCACCGGCCTATGAGCCTAATATGGGCCCTAAAAATCTGGTGGGACGTTCCTCAAAAGTTGACGCTATCGAAGGTGATACCGCTGTCAAGATTATTGTAAACGATACTGTTTATCTGGCTACATGCAAGGATATGGCTTCTTTACAGGTAGGAGATCAGGTTAGAATTGTTGATTTTGATTCTGCAAAAGATCGACTGATAATAGAAAAGGATACAAAGTAGATTTTCGTATGAACAAGGTTTTTATTATTGGCGGTAACGGTCAGGTGGGATACTGTCTTAAGCAGCAGACTGAAGTTCTGAACATGCCTGCCTTTGTAACTACACGTGACATGCTTGATGTAACAGATTACGAACAGCTGAAAAAACTGGTTGCAACTGAAAAGCCGTCTGTACTGATTAATGCATCAGCGTATACCAACGTGGAACAGGCTGAGGATGATTATGAAAAAGCTTATGAGGTAAACTGTGTAGCGGTGGGCAATATGGCAAAAGTTGCACATGAGCTTCATATACCGCTTATTCATATTTCCACTGATTATGTTTTCGATGGAACCTGTGATCGTATTTATACAGAGGATAAACCTACCAATCCGATAAATGCTTATGGTAAATCAAAACTTTTGGGTGAAAATGCTGTTATTGAAAATCATGATCAGTATGTTATTTTGAGAACATCGTGGGTTTTCGGACAGCACGGAAAGAATTTTGTTAAAACAATGATGCGTCTTTTCGGCAGTAAAGATTCATTAAAAGTAGTTGATGATCAGATTGGCGGACCAACATTTGCCGGGGATATTGCCAAGGCTATTCTGGATATAGTTGATTATCTACATAAAAATCCGGAAAAGCAGCCATGGGGTATTTATAATTTTTCCGGTTTCCCTAATGTAACATGGTGTACTTTTACTAAAAATATATATGCTGTGGCATTGGAAAAGAAACTTGTGGATAAATACATAAAGATCGAGCCTGTTGCAACGGAATTTTATCCGACGAAAGCCAAGAGACCTAAAAATTCACAATTATCCATGAAAAAAATAAAGGATGTATTTGATATAGATCCTAGCGATTGGAGCAGGGAACTTAAATACAATCTTGAAAAATATTGTGAACAAGAGTGATCAGATTTCAGAATTCTGAAATGAAAATCGGAATTTCCAAATTAATGATGCCGGATAAGATGTGCAAATATTGAGCATGTCTTATCTGAATGTCTTCGAGTTATCTTCATATATTCATATCTACTACCAGATTTTTTAATTTTCAAGTTGATATAAAAACATGCTTTTCCACAGTCATACACACATATCAATGCCTCTTGATTAATTGTTAATTTGTATTTTTAAAAATTTGGAACTGAAAAGTTTATATGCAGTTCAACGGTACTGCAGTACGTGCTAAAAAAATGCGAATTTTAAGCAATTATGGTATACTAAGCCAAATGAAAATTGCATGTGCAATTTAGTATAGATCAAATAATT
Organism: uncultured Aeromonadales bacterium; assembly: GCA_902761645.1. Lineage (GTDB taxonomy): Bacteria > Pseudomonadota > Gammaproteobacteria > Enterobacterales > Succinivibrionaceae > UBA2804. The sequence continues at coordinate 2,906 of CACWLF010000115.1, forward strand.
TTGCCGGATTAATTGCGGCAAAGGTTTTTTTATTATCATTCAATATAGGAATTAAAATGAGTTTAGATAATTTACCAGCAGGAAAAGAGTTACCAGAAGATATTTATGTTGTAATTGAAATTCCTCAGAATTCAGATCCGGTTAAGTATGAAGTTGATCATGATACAGGATGTGTTTTCGTAGATCGTTTCATGGCAACTCCAATGTTTTATCCATGCAACTACGGCTTCATTAACCATACATTATCATTAGACGGTGATCCATTGGATGTATTGGTTCCTACTCCATATCCTCTGGTTCCTGGTTCTGTAATCCGCTGCCGTCCGGTTGGTATTTTAAATATGACTGATGAAGCTGGTTCCGATGCTAAATTGGTTGCTGTACCTCATACAAAAATGACAAAGATTTATGATGATATCAAGGATGTTGATGATTTGCCGGAATTATTAAAGAACCAAATCAAACACTTCTTCGAACATTATAAAGAACTTGAAAAAGGCAAGTGGGTTAAAGTTGACGGATGGTCAAACAGAGAAGCTGCAGAAAAGGAAATTTTAGCTTCTGCTGAACGTTATAAAGAATCTCAGAAGTAAGATTGCTTTAATTTGTTGATTTAATTTTTAAATAGAACTAAAAGTGATTTTAGTTCTATTTTTAAATTGGAAATACTGAAAATATATTCGTTGTAAACTTGTTCCCATAAGATAAAGAAAGAGGCGCCCGTGTATTATTTGAGAAAATCCCTATTTGTATTTATTGCTGTGTCGGCAATGCTGATTACTGCATGTACCAGCAGATTCGAAGAGAATCTTGAGGTTGTCGGTCCGAATTTAACCAAAGAACAATGGGATGCACAGCGTTCAGTTCTTGTTGACAAGGAGAATTTTGTTACCAGGGGCGATGTTGAAATCGATTTATTGCCGCAGGCGCGCTATGGTAACACGAACACCAATACCCAGGGGTCTGCAAAGTACGTTTATCAGGCCAAACCTAACAGTTACACCTTTGCTGTAACTCATTTTATGGCAGGTGTTTTGTTTAAAGTAAAAAAGGAACAGGGTGTCCCGGGTGTTGAACTGATTAACAGTGACGGAAATAAATATAATTTTGCCTCTGAGGCGGAATTTTCCAAAATGGTAAACATACCGATTTCCCGTTTGCCGTACTGGATTATGGGCATTTCATTGGGAGATGAAAAAGATATAAAGGCTGATGCACAGGGTCGTCTTGAAAAATTTAACAATAACGGTTGGATCGTTACTTATTACGAATACGACAGATACGGAGAATTCATCCTTCCGAAAAGGTTAATTGTTAATAATCCAAAAATTGGTACAATAAAGATTATTGTTAATAAATGGAATTTTTAATTTATGACAGCAGCTTCAGATAATGTTTATGTAGGCAGAAAAATAACGTTGCCTGCACCTGCCAAGATAAATTTGTTTCTTCATGTAGTTGGTACAAGACCAAATGGTTATCATGATTTGCAGTCGGTTTTTACATACCTGGATTACTGTGATGAACTTACATTCGAAGTAACCGATACTGAAAAGGTGGAGATCTTTCCGGAAGGTTTTGTGGAGTTAAAGGATAACCTGATTTACAAGGCCTATCAGATGATGGAGGTTTATCGCCCTCGGAATACGGGATTGAAAATTTATACCGAGAAGAATATTCCAAGTTTTGGAGGATTGGGAGGCGGTTCCTCCGATGCTGCCACAACATATTATGCGTTGGCTTATTTATGGAATTTGGATTTCTCCAAAGTTCCGGATGCCACGGAATCATCTAAATTAGGAGCCGATATTCCGTTTTTTGTTGGCGGTGAAACTGCTTTTGTCGAGGGTATAGGTGAAATTCTTAAACCTGTCGATATACCTGAAAGGTGGTACTTAATTATTCATCCTAATGAAAAGGTTTCTACCAAGAAAGTCTTTCAGCATCCTGAACTGAACTGTGCAACGGCAAAAATATCAGATACGCAGTTGTTTGATTTTAAGTGGGATAACGATCTTGAACCTTTGGTAAGGGATTTGTACCCGGCTGTTGATAATGCTGTCCGTTGGCTGCGGCTGTATTCTGATAATGCAAGGATGACAGGTTCCGGGGCCTGTGTGTTCGGAGAATTTGACTCCGAAAATGAAGCAAGAAATGTGTATGAACGGATTCCAGAAGGCTGGAATGCCTTTATTGCAAAGGGATGCCAGAAATCCCCTCTGTTTGAAAAGTTAAGTTTGGTTTCAAAGAATTTTAAATTATAGATTATTTTTTATTTTCCATTTGTTATGAGGTTAATACCGTGCCTGAATTAAAATTATTTGCTGGTAATGCAATTCCAGAACTTGCTCAGAAGATTGCAACCCGTCTGGGTGCAAAACTTGGAGATGCAACTGTAGGTCGTTTCAGTGATGGAGAGGTTCAAGTTCAGATTAATGAAAATGTTAGAGGAAGTGATGTTTTTATTATTCAGTCTACCTGCGCTCCTACCAATGATAATTTAATGGAACTGGTTGTTATGATTGATGCGATGCGCCGTGCATCTGCCGGTCGTATCACAGCGGTGGTTCCTTACGTTCCTTACTTTGGTTATGCGAGACAGGATCGCCGCGTACGTTCTGCACGTGTACCGATTACTGCCAAGGTTGTAGCGGATTTCCTTTCAGGTGTCGGTGTGGATCGTGTTGTTACCGTGGATTTGCACGCTGAACAGATTCAAGGCTTCTTTGATGTACCTATTGACAACCTGTTCGGCAGTCCGGTATTGCTCGAGGATTTGAGACAGAAGCATCTGGAAAATCCTGTAATTGTTTCTCCGGATATCGGCGGTGTGGTTAGAGCACGCGCAATGGCTAAACTTCTCA
>CACWLF010000116.1 GCA_902761645.1 uncultured Aeromonadales bacterium
AAAATAATTGGTAGCGGTCTGGTGTTCAGGCCCGTTCGGATTACCGGAAACGGTATTGAAGCAAAGTTGTGATCAATACAAGGTTACAACAGAACCAAATATATTTTTCTGAATAAACAGGGACATAAGTCAAGTGAAACCGTATTTTCACAACGAGCAGTTTCTCAAGTCTTACATAGACATAAATTCAAACTGCCTGAAAATCTGCAGGGAATACAGCGAGCAGGTGGACGGGTACTACGAAACTCTTGAACAGCTGTTCAAAATTGTTGCTGCCAATCGTGACAGCTTTGACGAGGAGATCGTGCGTTTAATGAGTTCATGCATGCAGAACTGCCGCAAGTGCAAAACCGATGTTGAATCGGATGAAAAAAAATTTACCGAAAATCAGCTTGATCATATCGAAATACGGGAAATCATCAAAAAATTAACCCGAAAACATGACGGCGACTGAAGTCTGACCGATCTTCAGCATTCCGGTTTCCTCAGTGTATGTTTACGGGGCGCGGTCTGCGGACATCTATTTTTTCACAGGTTCAGCATCAGTCTTTTCTACTTTAAAGCACCATTTTGTGATAAAATCTACGAGGTTTTATCGTAATCAAGGAAAAATAATGTTTCGCAGGACTTTGTTGCTAGCAGGAGCCTTTGTAACTGCTCTTATGACTCAGTCATGTTCTCTGTTTGAACGTGATGTTTATGTAATCGCCGAAAGACCGGAAATTCAGAATCAGTTTGAACCGAAAATTCTGTGGCATACATCGGTTGGTAACGGTGTGGATCGCTTTTATTCGTTTCTTGAACCCGGCATTTCAGAGGAAAAGGTTTTTATAGCCGCCCGCGACGGTGATATCGAGTGTCTGGAGAGATCTACAGGTAAAACACTCTGGAGCATAGATTTATCTGATCAGGAGGAAAACGACGATCGCCGCAGCGCGCGTATTTCCGGCGGAGTAAGTCTCGGTCTTGATGCCATCTATGTAACGTCGGAGAACGGTTATGTTTATGCGGTGGATCGTTCAGACGGCTCGCTCAAGTGGAAGACAAATGTAAATTACGAGGTTATGTCTCAGCCTCTTGCTCTGGCAGATCGTGTGATTGTGCACGCCGGAAACGGTCAGCTGATTGCCTTGTCCGATTTTGACGGTCATCAGTTATGGGCGACACCTGCCGAGGAATCACATTTATCTCTGCGCGGCACTTCAAGTCCGATTGCGATTGAAAACGGAAAACTGATTATGTACGGAACCTCACAGGGAAAGATTTCAATTGTTGATGCGGAAACCGGCATGCTTGTACACAGCTTCATTGTAAGTTTACCTAAGGGCGGCAATGCCATTGATACCATCGGCGATGTTGATGCCACCCCGCTGTTCATTGACGGTCAGCTGTATGCTGTCGGCTATCACGGCAGTCTTCTTAATATTGTTTCCCGCGGCGGATGGAAAAAGGAAATCAGTTCCTATTCAAATATCGGTTATGATTATTCTGATCTTTTTGTTACCGATGACGAGGGTCACATTCATTCAATTTCCCGCTCCACCGGCGAGGAACGCTGGATGAACCGTGAACTGTCATACCGCAATGTTACCGCTCCGGTTTCCTATCGTTCCTATGTGCTTGTCGGTGATATGGACGGTTACCTGTACTGGCTGGATAATGCAACCGGTACAATTGTATCCATGGATGATTACGACGGCGACGGTTTATATATTCCGCCTATTATTTACGATGATGTTGCATATCTTCAGACCAGAAGCGGAAAAGTGTATGCAATCACTCTCAAGGACGAAACGGAAGATTAAAATTTCAGGAGACCGCCTTTACGACGGCGGTCCCGTATAAATTCCGCGGAATTGATAAAACTTTTTTATTGGCAGTTGCCGGAGACATTTGATGTTTCTGAAGACGACTGCTGAATTTTTTTAATAATCTCTGTATCAAGGTACAGGATTTGATATAGAATGAGGATCATATGACCCCAGTAATAGCTCTGGTTGGACGTCCGAATGTGGGCAAGTCCACTTTATTTAATCGTTTAACACGCAGCCGCGACGCGCTTGTGGCCAATTTCCCGGGGCTGACCCGCGACAGAAAATACGGCAAAGCCGAAATCAACGGTCTTGAGTTTATCGTTATTGATACAGGCGGTATTGACGGCAGCGAGGAAGGCATCGAACTTCAGATGGCGAAACAGTCGTTTCTGGCAATGCAGGAGGCTGATATTATCGCCTTTATTGTCGACGCCCGCGACGGTGTTCTTGCCGGAGACAACATGATTGTGGAGTATGCCCGCAAGATAAACAAGCCGACAGTGCTGATTGCCAACAAGGTTGACGGCATTGATGCCGACAGCGCCTGTGCCGAATTCTATTCTCTCGGCTTCGGTGAAATTTATCAGATTGCAGCAGCTCACGGCATGGGTGTGTCATCTCTGCTTGAGGATGTTTTCTATCCGATGCTGGTAAAGGTTAAAACCTCTGCTCCTGATTTTAATCCTCGCGAGGATGAGGAGGAGATCGGCGAAGTTGAAGAGGATGAGGTTGACAACAGAGTAAGTTTCAACTTCATCGGAGGACTTGTTCCTCAGTTCAAGGAAGATTTGACTTATGAATATGTTCCGCTGAAAGCACTGAAACTCCAGGAAAATGTGGAAGTGGAACAGCATGGAAACAGCATTATGCTTTCTGTATTCCATAACGGAGTTGATTTGTTTCTGGAATTCAATTCCGGAGATCGCCTGTCGGGAGAAGACACCTGTTTCTATATCAAATATATTCAGGAACTGCCGTACTGTTCACTGCCTGAAGATCCTTCCGTTCTGGATATCCCGCCGAGCGAAATGGATGCCGAACAGCTGGAACCGTCCGAAGGTGATTTTGAAGAATCCCATGAACCTGTCAAATTTGCGATTGTCGGCCGTCCGAACGTTGGAAAATCAACTCTTACCAACCGAATGCTCGGCGAAGATCGTGTAATTGTATATGACTATCCGGGTACAACCCGCGATTCAATCTATATTCCGATGGAACGCGATGAAAAACAGTATGTAATAATCGATACAGCTGGTGTAAGAAAGCGCAAGAAGGTAACCGAGACCGTGGAAAAATTCTCGGTTATTAAAACCCTTAAGGCCATTGAAGATTCTCATGTAACAATTCTTCTGATTGATGCCCATGAAGGTCTGACGGATCAGGATCTCGGTCTGCTGAGTTTTATTCTCAATGCCGGAAGATCTATTGTTATCGCAATTAACAAGTGGGATGGACTTACCGGAGAGGAGAAGGAAAAAATCAAACAGGAACTGGAAATGCGTCTTGGTTTCGTTAATTTTGCAAAGATTCATTTCATATCTGCGCTTCACGGTTCAGGAGTAGGTCATCTGTTTGAATCCATTGATGAGGCCTACAGATCTGCAACGCGCCGTATCAGCACCTCTCGACTGACAAGACTCATGATGATGGCAACCTCCGAGCATCAGCCTCCTATGGTTCGCAGCCGCAGAGTCAAACTGAAATATGCTCATGCCGGCGGATACAACCCTCCAAGAATTGTAATTCACGGAAATCTGGTTAATGATCTGCCTGAATCATACAAGCGCTATTTAACCAACTATTTCAGAGATGCTCTTGAGATTGTCGGCACTCCGATAAGTCTTGAATTTGTGGAAGGTGAAAATCCGTTTGAAGGAAAGGTTAACAAACTTACCCAGAGTCAGATGCGCAAAAAACGCCGCATGATGAAATATGTGAAATCCCAGGAACGCAAGAAGGCATATAAGAAGCGCAAGGGATACTGATCCGGCGGTATTCGTAATTTTCAGGAGATTGAATCCGAACGGATTTAATCTCCTTTTTATTTTCAGCAGTTCCGCGTCATTCATGACACTCGTCTTCATGATGAATCTTTTTTTTCTGTTGATTCTTCCAGTGATCTCTGGTTTTTTCATTACCCCAGAGGTTGACAAACAAATCAGTCATCTCGCCGCTTGTCTTGTGATCGCAGCGGCGAATCCCGGTCCATGAGCACAGTTCGGCAAAATGATCGCCATAGACAGTATCTGTAGCATGACCTGCGGATGAATCGCTTTTCCTGTAAAGAAGTCGTCCGGTTTTTATCAAATCATCAGGATAGTCATTCCCATATCCGGTGTATCAGGTCGATTGAACACTTCGGCATCAATTTCATAGTATGCGGCATCACCGCGCCATGAGGTTCTGGCGGTATAAATGCCTTTTCCTCGTCGTAACAGGCCATTCAGCCTAATCCTTTCTTTATAAACAGTAATGTTTGAATTACAGCATTAATGCGAGCGGATACAATCTTTTGCAATAAATAGATTGAATTTATTTGAATGTTTCAATTTCTTCGTATATGGTTAAATGACTGTTATCTGATTTTCCCGGAGAAAACATATGCGTAAATTCAAATCATCACTCATAGCTTCCATAATTATCGGAAATTTTATTTTAGGCGGCAGCTGTGCCTTTGCTGTAACGTCATACAGCCTTGAGGCCAAGGGAAAAAACGAGAATGCTGCTCTCGGCAAACTTAAAACCTCTGCAATCAGAGAGGAACTTGCAAAACAGCTGAGCAGAGAGGATCTTAAAAAGAATGCCAGAATAATCAATAATGAAATTTTTAAAAATTTTGATGAGTATGTAAAGGTTGTCGGTGAGCCTGAATATGTAAAAGACGGCAATCTTGTCATTGCCAAAGGAAATCTGGAAGTTGACAATGAAAAAATAGCAAAGGTGCTGTCTCTGCCTTCCATAGTTAAGGATAATCCTGCAGAAGTCAAAAAGGAAACCGCGGAATCGCAGGTGTCGGCAAAAGACAGTAAGGTTGCTGAATCTGCGGAAAATAAAACAGATGCCGTCTCCGAATCGAAGCAGGATAATAACGAAAATTCTGCAGGCGGATCTGCGGCTGTTTCCGGAAAATACGAGGCGCTGCGACAGGCAGGCGGCACGGCGACACCGGAACAAAATGAAAATTTAAGAAAACTGCTGTCGGTATCTTCTTCCAAAATTGAAGACATCAAGAAACTGCTTGACGAAGGAGCAGATCCGAATTTCACTGTCGAGGCAGCATACGGACGCAATAAGGTGAAATACAGCGTTCCTTATCTGTACAAATACCTTGAGTGGAACTCGGCAAAACCGGAAGTGATTAAACTGCTTATTGATTACGGTGCCTATTACAACTGGGAGAGTGATGACGGAATGCTTTCAATGGCATCGCTGTTTCTCCGGAAGAACAAGGAAATACGTGATTACTGGTTAAGCCTGAAACCGGATCTGAAAAGACTGCAGCTCCTGAACATGTGGAGTTCAAACGACAGTGATCGCAGGCTTTATCTGTTATCAGACTGGATGTCAA
>CACWLF010000117.1 GCA_902761645.1 uncultured Aeromonadales bacterium
CTATAGCAACCACCAGTTTGGGTCGTTAGCTCAGTTGGTAGAGCAGTTGACTCTTAATCAATTGGTCCCGGGTTCGAATCCCTGACGACCCACCACTTTTGTTTCAGATCCCGTGGTTGCTTAGCTCAGCTGGGAGAGCATCTCCCTTACAAGGAGAGGGTCATAGGTTCGATCCCTATAGCAACCACCACTTTCGGGTCGTTAGCTCAGTTGGTAGAGCAGTTGACTCTTAATCAATTGGTCCCGGGTTCGAATCCCTGACGACCCACCACCTGTATCTTTAAGCCTTCTTTATTATTCCCAACTTCGTATTGATTGATTGCGGTTTTTGCTTTAAAATTCACACATCTGTTTTTGTGCGTTCGATCACTAGTGATTGAATAATCATAATATTTCAGTGCCTTTGTTTTTAAATTGTTTTCATATATTAGATTAGGTGGGTCAGATGGATTTATCTCAGTTCATGCCTAAAGATTTGGTTTATCCAAAAGCGGCTGTTTCGTTGACTGAAGAAGAAAAGAAGGATTATGCGGATAAGATTGCCCGTGTATTGAAGGAGCAGAATGCCGCAGTGATTGCCCATTACTACTGCAATGATGACGTGCAGGCTCTGGCCGAGTCGACCGGCGGTTTTATCGGCGATTCGCTCGAGATGGCAAAATGGGGCAAGAGATCATCCTATGACAAGCTGATTGTATGCGGTGTGCGCTTTATGGGAGAAACCGCAAAGATTCTAAGTCCTGAAAAAACAATTCTGATGTCGACTCTGAGCGCTGAATGTTCACTTGATTTAGGCTGTCCAGCAAAGGAATTCGGAGAATTCTGCGATCAGCATCCCGATAGAACCGTTGTTGTTTACGCAAATACCTCGGCAGCAGTAAAGGCGCGTGCCGACTGGGTTGTAACATCGTCAATCGCGGTTGAACTTGTGGAATATCTGCATTCCCGCGGAGAAAAGATCATCTGGGCCCCCGATCGTCATCTAGGCTCATACATTGAACGCATTACCGGTGCAGATATGTTAAGATGGCAGGCTCACTGCATTGTTCATGATGAATTCAAGGCACAGGCTCTGGAGAAGCTCATCAGAATGTATCCTGACGCCGCGGTGCTTGTTCACCCGGAATCTCCTGCTTCGGTGGTTCACATGGCTACAGTTGTCGGTTCAACCTCACAACTGCTGAAAGCTGCCGGAACACTGCCTCACAAACAGCTGATCGTTGCTACCGATTCAGGTATTTTCTACAAGCTTCAGCAGGCTTGTCCTGACAAGGAACTGATTATTGCGCCTACCCAGGGTGAAGGCGCAACATGCAAGAGCTGCGCGCATTGTCCGTGGATGGCCATGAACGGTCTGAAGGAAATATATGAAGCTCTTACCGATACAGCCAATACCGCAAAACATGAGGTTATGGTTGATGAGGATATCCGTGTCAAAGCTCTTACTTCTCTGAACCGTCTTCTTGAATTTTCCGATAAGCTGAATCAGAAAAAACAGTTCCAGTAATTTTTTTGCGGCACCGGTCATATCAGCGGACCGTTGCCTTTCCGACCCGTTTCAATCTGCATCCCCTGTTTTAAAGAAAGAAAATGTATATAGCGCGAATTCTGTATCCCGTTAAAGTTCTCGGTCCAGGCAGCCGTATCGGCATCTGGATGTGCGGCTGCCGGCACGGATGCAGGGGATGCGCCAATCCTGAACTATGGGAATTTCAGGAGCAGTACCGGATGCCTGCGGACATTGTTCTGGATGCAGTAAGAGGCATAAGCGGCAAAAATAAGGTTGACGGTTTTACAATTACAGGCGGCGAACCTTTTCTTCAGCCTGAAGCTCTCGCCGAACTGCTTCCCGAACTCCGCCGGATAAGCGGAGATATACTGGTATATACCGGATTTGAATACGAACAGCTGAAAGACAGATATGAAGATCTTCTTGGAATGATTACTGTGTTGATAGACGGAAGATATATTGAATCAAGAAACACTAACTGTTTTCTGCGCGGTTCCGACAATCAGAATATCCGCATCCTTGATCCTTCTTACCGCGATTTTTATCAGAACTATATCAGCAGCGGAAAAAATCAGATCCAGAATTTCCCTGCACGGAACGGTTTTATTTCGGTTGGTATCCATCAGGTCGATTACCGTCGTAAACTAGCGGAAAATCTTGCCGCCAAAGGAATTCTGGTGGATTAGTTTTTGATCTACTACAAAAATTCAATAATATGCTTTGTTTTCCTCTTTATGGATTCCAAAAAAGTAATAAAATGATCTACGCGGTTTTCTGATTGAACAGAGGAATAACTATGCGAGTTACTTATCAAATACTGATTGGTGCCGGCAAAAAAGCCTGCGAGGACAGCACATTAATTTACGATCGTGATCATCAGTATCTTCTGCATGAAGGTTATGATTCCATGGATATTTCCGAACCGTGCATAATTGCAGTTGCCGACGGTGTAGGCGGCAATCCGGGAGGACGTGAGGCAAGTACGTTTTCGTTAAGTAAATTAATGGAAAAGTTTCAGGATTTGAAAACTCCCTTTAATCCTGATGAAATCAGCGAAAAGGTTAGACAGATAAATGACGAGCTCATAGCCTATTCCGCTCCGCTGAATGAAAAGTCGATTATGGCCACGACATTCACTTCTGTTTTCTTTGACAATGACCGTGCTTTTGTTGTTCATGCGGGCAATACCAGGGCTTGCGCAATGAACAGCGCCTTTATCAAACAGCTTACAACCGATCACACCACATACCAGTACCTCAGAGATCTCGGGAATTATGAGGCTGCGGAAACCTGCAACAAATCCGAAATCAACAGTTTTCTCGGAGGAGGAGACGCCGGAGGACTGCGCAGACTTGAAATAAGGGAAATTGAACGGGAACGTTATCCGAAATACCTGATACTGACCTCCGACGGTATTCATGAATTTGTAAATATAGACTATTTTGAGGAATTAATGCAGGATGAATCACTGCCGTTACTTGATAAGACCACCTGTCTGATAAAAAACGCGCTGCAGAATTATTCCTCGGATGACAAGACAATTGTGATTGTTGAATTCTGAACAGACGGCAGTTCATGAATGTAATTCGTCTGTTTCCATGCCTTTGAATCCGAGACTCCTGTTTTATTGCAATGAATTATTAATTATTCCTGTTTTATGGTATGAATTTTGTCGTTTTTTGCTGTTTGTACGCTACAATATGCCAGGATAGTGACATCCTTATCAAAAACATGCAATTAATTTTGATAGAATCTGCCTTAATGTTTGCTGATTTTGACGAAAATCGGCATGCCGAAGATAATATGATATAAAAAAACGGCCTTGTTTTTTTGCTTTTAGGGATGACTGAGGGTACGGAGAAATTTATAAAATGCCAAATTTGAATATATCTCATAAACTGATGCTCGTAGTTGCGGCTCTGGTCGTAATCCTGCTGACCACGTTCTGCATGTTTGTTGTAAAAATCAATGCAACATCGCATCTTTTGGAAAATGTTGCCCATCCTGAAAAGGGGCTTGTGGTACTGACAGATGAATCTCGCTTGCTTCAGTCTATATTCAAGGAATTGCGCATAGCAATGATTAAATATCCTATGACTGTCGGAACCGATGAGCGGAACAAGCAGAAAGAGGCATTTAAAGCTCAGAAACAGAAATTTATCGAAGTGCTGCAGATAATTCAGATGCGCTGTGACGGAAAAAGCGAGCAGTGTGTCGGCATAGCCAAATCAATGATTAATGATCTGGATGATTATGAAAAAGCTTCCTATAACGAGGTTGTAAGACTTACGGAAATCAACGAGAACAGGGAGGCGTATCTTGCTGTTCAAAAATTTCTTGTTCCGATCGGCAATATAATAGATGCAAAGGTTGATTCTCTTGTTAAGGTGATAGACGAACAGGTTGAAACTGTGCAGAAGAAACTTGAGAGCGCCACTTCGGTATGGGGAATTGTAACGGTCAATACGCTTGGTCTGCTGCTGACAGTATTCATTATTTCCGTGACAGCAAAATCAATTCTTAAACCTATCAGAATGCTCGGCCATGATGCGGATCTGGTGTCAAAGGGCGATCTCTCCGTTGATATTGACGATTCATCCAATGATGAGATTGGAGTTCTTGCAAAATCATTTAAACGCATGGTGGAAAACCTGCGCGATGTTGTTTCAAATCTGGAATCGGAATCCGGCAAACTGAGCACTGAATCAAAAATGCTTATTGAAAACAATAACAAGGTTGATAAAAGTTCAGAGAAAATTCTTGAACAGTCGCTTTCGGTTGCCGCCGCCAGCGAGGAAATGGCCAATATCACCGTGGAAATTTCACATAACTGTACCCATGCATCCAATTCATCAGCGGATGCTCAGAAGATAGTCAGTGAAGGAGTTGACAAGGTTAGATCAACAGTATGCAAGATCAGAGAACATACCGAACATACCAATGAAAGTGCAAGCATGATCTACGAGCTAGGTGACAGAACATCGCAGATCAGCAGTATTGTAGGGACCATTCAGGAAATTGCGGAACAGACCAATCTTCTGGCTCTTAACGCTGCAATTGAAGCGGCGCGCGCCGGCGAACACGGACGAGGATTCGCAGTTGTTGCCGATGAGGTTAGATCTCTTGCTGCGCGTACGTCAGGATCTACAAAGGAAATCAGCGATATGATCACTGCGGTTCAGGAAATGGTTCACAATGCAACATCCAAGATGGATACCAATGTTGCCAAAATGAATGAAATTGCAGAAGACACCGTGGCGATTGAAGAAAGCCTGGCAAGCATCAATCATTCTGTGGAATCTGTACATAATCAGATTATTCAGATTGTATCCGCAGCCGAGCAGCAGGCGGAAACAACGCGGGAAATGTCTCATAATATGCAGCTGATTACCGATGCAACCCGTGCTACAACGCATGAAACCAAGAACTGTCTTGATATTGCCGCAGAGATTGCATCTGTTTCAGAAAATATGAACGGACAGGTATCCAAATTTAATTTATAGATTGGGATAGGACAAACTCAATCTGACAGAGCTGATTACCTGATGCTGCACCCAAACTTTTCTTAATTTAACTGATCTATGAACAGTTTGCGGCAATTGGATATAAAACCCTATATTACATAGGGTTTTTATTTGCTTAAAAACTGATA
>CACWLF010000118.1 GCA_902761645.1 uncultured Aeromonadales bacterium
GATTGTTTATCCTGACTTTATCAAACAGTCTGAATCCGTGAATCATGTAAGGTGATTGATTAAGTTTTCTTATGCCGCCTTTTAAAGTTTTAAACTTATCTATTTGCCGGTTATGGCACCTTACTTTTTTATATAAATATATTCCGTCCGGCTCTGCCGACAAATTTCCGGAAATGCAGCGTGCATCCACGTTGTGGTCTTTCGCCAGTCTGTTTGCAATTCTTCTACTTTTAGTTTCATAACCATAGGTATAACTTACATTGTTATATGTCTCCCTGAAGTTTTCAATCAGATATTTCCTCAGTATGCTCATAAACAGGTCATTATGGATCGTTTACTATAATTCACCTTCTCATATCTAAAAGCGGCTGTCAGCAGCCTGTATTTATCATATTGCGCAGGTCAGGCTTCATGCCGTTTTTTATCCGGCAGAGGAACCTTGAGTATAACGAACCTGCTGTTGTTCAGATTCTGAAAATCTTCCATATAAAGACGGTAGCCGCACCATTCAGCCACAAAGGATTTTCTGCGGTATTTTGACGACGGGTTCACCGGAGCGGACTGCCTTGGGGGATTACAACTCCACCCAGCTCTGAAAACACAGGAACCGTAACCTTCAGTATCCAGCTGATAAAAGGAGGCACACTGGATCGTATTGAATCCCGGAATAACCCTGGTGTCATATCCCCGGAGCCGTACTACCTCAAGATAGTTTTTTTTCCTGAGCAGCCTTGCAATCCTGAGGTACATTCAGATCTGAATAATGAATGCGACAGCAAAAATGACGAGTCCGGCAGTTCCGATCACAACCAGAGCATTCAGAAACAGATCACGGTAGAAATAAAAATCGGCAATGTAATTATTTTCAGGTCAGCTTCGATCATAGACAACGGTAACGGTATCACCCTTACCGTAATAAGCCTCGTACTGTTCGGTTCTGACTGCAACCTGCCCGTCATCCGTCACTGAATCCAGAACGCGCATGCCGTCATCACGGATTTCCAAGTTAACAACCTTTGCGGATGACTGCGCGTAATCTCCGGTCAGTCAGGAAAACTGAACCTCGAAAAAACCGCCGTCGAAGCAGACCATAAGAGCAATGCAGACAGCAAACATGATTATCGCAAAAGCAAAGCGCCACCAGCCGAAAATGCAGCTGCACTCATAGCCGTCTTCAAATTCCCGGATGTTTCTTTTTACGATAAACGATTCCAGTTCCTTCCTGGAAAAATTCTGTTCCGTGTTCATTTCAGAGCAGTCTCATTTAAATCATGCAAAACGTTTTCCCATTATACACCGTTCCGGTTCGCAGCGCCACGGCCCAGAGTGCCCAAAAAAAACATCACCATCCGCAGATCAGGATCCCGGAGATTCGTTTTCAGGTACGGATACAATATAGTATCTGTTGTTTGCAGGATTTCCTATGTCAGCCATGTAAATTCTGAAACGCCTGCCGGTGTTTGCCGCTGAATCATCAGGTTTCCTTAGCGACCACGGTCCCCTGAAGGTAATAATCCCATAGCCGTTAACCTCCATCTGATAAATCCGTGCATAAAAGGTTTTCTGCTGTTTGCCGCGGCTTTTTCTGGTTTCAAACCTGCCGGTTCCTTCAACCTCGGCATAAATGCCCTCCATGACCAGCCGGGACAGACGCCTGTAGTTTACGAACTGATTCGTTAAAATCAGCAGAAAAATACCCCCGAGCACAAATACAAACAGGTAAGGTTCTCTGAAGAGGTTGAAAAAGGACACATAACCAGGAATGAAGCAGAATTCCGGACGGGTGAGGTCATAGCCTGCGGTGACAAGATCCCCCTCCCTGAACACCCCGGGATATTCGTCAATAATCAGTTTTTGATTATCCGGCGTCACAAGTTCAAGATAGTTTGTTCCGCTTCCGTAGGTTTTAACGTAAACCACCCTTGCCGCAGTCTGCTGGTAACTGCCGGTCAGTCTAGACAGCTGGGCGCCGAAATAATTTTTATTGACAACAATCAGAACAGCGGCAAAAACGGCCACTACCGCAGTCAGAAAAATCAGTATCGCCCGGTTCAGCACGGCATTGCCGTCAAGTCCGTCAGTAAAGGCGCTGATTCCCCGTCCGGCAATCGCGGTTTTTAAATCATAGTTGTCAAAAACAGTCTTGGATTCCATATTGCAAGTAAACTCCGAAGATTACATGCATTATTATTCTATGGACAGTCTCATATGTAAACATTTACCGTTTCAGAAACGACGGTCATGTAACAGAATGACAATGAAAAATTTTTTTTCCAGCTTTGGGGAGCGGACTTTTCCGTCCGCGATGTTCCGCTCTGCAAAATCAGTATTAACAGATGGATAATATTTAGATCTGCACATAATTTTTATATCGCACATAATGATAAAATAGCCGTAAACAGACCCATGCGGTATAGCGGTCTATGAATTGCTGTTTCTGACTGAAATTAAATTTTACGGGAGTAACTGATCGTGCAGAAAAACAGATTATCAGCTTTGCTTTTATCACTGGCATTTTTCGCATCGCCAGCAATGGCTGCGGATGCACCGTTTGCAGATGTCGACAAGGCCAATTATTTTCTAAAGGAATTTGAAAAAGAGGTTGAACGGGCGCAGGGCGCAGGAAATACCAGATTTTTCCATAAAACAGATGCCCTGACGAGAATCAAGAAGCTTAACGAGGAATATCCGGACGATCCGCGGGTAAAGGATCTGATGAAAAGGGCCTCGGTCGCCGTGCAGAGAAGCATGGGTGATTTTCGCCAGATAACCCCTGAGATGCTGGCATACAAAACCAATGAAGAGCAGATGCGCAGCAGGATTAAAGGCATGAATGAAGCCGAATGGAATAAACAGGTTTCTCAAAGACAGATGCTGCCGAAGGCTTATCCTGCTCCGGATCCTGAAACCGTAGACAACCTCAACGATTATTTCGGCAAATATGTCGTTCTTGATAATGTTCAATACCCTTCCAATATGTTCACCGGCGGTTCAGGCTCATACGTAGCGGCAGGCAAACCGTCCACAGGCTATTATTTTATTTCCATGAACGGACGAAACTGGAGCGGAGCTTATGAAGCGGTAAGACGCTACCGCAGCATGGTTGACGCAAGC
This sequence comes from uncultured Aeromonadales bacterium, assembly GCA_902761645.1. Classification (GTDB taxonomy): domain Bacteria; phylum Pseudomonadota; class Gammaproteobacteria; order Enterobacterales; family Succinivibrionaceae; genus UBA2804. The sequence continues at coordinate 3,115 of CACWLF010000118.1, forward strand.
ATCGGCGACAACATTAATTTTAAGGTTCTGGGTAAAATCACAAGTATTGTTATGGAATCCCCGGACGCCTCTGTAGAAAAGAAATCGCCATTTGTATGGGGATGGATTGTGGTGCCGGAGATGATTTACGCAAATGATACCGTTCTCGCCGTTTATGATCCGGATAATGACAATTCGGGATATTTCATCGGTGAGGAACTGGTTGATAAGATCAAGGATTCCTGGTACACGGTAAAATCCATTCCGGAAAATGCAGATCCTAAGAAACTGATGGAAATATTTGCAACCGCCATCAAGGAGAAAAATTACAATCTTTACATGGACTGCATTTATCCTGAAAGACGAAAAACCGATGTCGGCTCATCCCTGCTGCGCTATCACTGGGATCTGCACCAGAACCGTTTCCAGAATGAATATGTATACGTTGAATTTGATGAACCTAAAATAACAGTAATCAAGGGATTCGATGACACCAATGATCTGGACACTTATTTTCTGAATGAAAACCAGCGTGATCAGCTGACAAAAATGGGGGGTGAAAAGGAAGAAATGGCCATTGTCTACAGCCGTGCCTACGATAAGAACGGCAAGCAGATCGGTTCCAAAAACCCTCATGAACTCAGACGCAAGGGCAACGGCCGCTGGTATGTGAACACTTATGACATCAGATTTTAGAAACAACAGGGAGAAATCATGAAAAAACACAGATTACTGTTCGGTATGCTGCTGACAGGTTCTCTTTTTCTGAGCAGCTTCAGCACCTCCTCCGCAGCACAGGACGACGCAAAGGCTCCTCCTGTCAACGGAAGAACATATGCCATGGAACAGGTGAAGAACTATTTTGAAACTTTTGAGGCTGCATACCAGTGTGCCGAGCAGTACATTCCGACAGATCAAAATGTAAGCAAATACCCCCTGTTCTACAATGTTCACAATAAATGCCTCAATCTTATTCTGAAAGCCATGGATTTCAGACTTGATATAACTACACGGCCGAATCTCATATTTGAAAATGAAAATGAAAAGAAATTCATACTGGCCGATGCTTCGCTTATCGAAGCCAATCAGAAACTTATGTATGAATTCTGGCAGATGATTCTATATTTTACAAAAGATGCTAACAAGGCTCATGACGCCATATCTTTTGCAGTTCAGCTGTCAGACTGGTATCATGATGTCCGCGAAAAATACAACCAGTCCTTTACGGAAATAAGAAAGCTGATGATTGACTACAATAATGAGAAGATCAAGTGCAGCGAATATACCAGGTATATCGACTGCAGCGCCGGTTTATTGAAGTCAATGAAAAAGATCCTGGATCAGATGGCGCAGTATTTTACGTATGATGTGGATACTCAGGTTCTGGGTCTTAAATCCAAAGGAAGGTTTATTATAGATTATGACAACTATTCCAGAAATTTTATTGCTCACAATAAAGACTATCTGGCAATATTGGACAGCTGCATGGATGATGTCAATAAAATGAGAGATCGCATAACAAAGCAGCATGTCGGTGTTCTGGGAATGGTCAAGTTAAGAAACAAATCAATTTTCAGCCCGCTTATAGGAAAATATCCGGAGCATGTTGAGGCATTGAACGACAAACTTTACACGTTCATGGGAAATGTGCACCTGTTCGTAAAAGAACTGCACATGGGACCGATCGGAAAATTTCTTACCAAATCCAAATTTGATGATTCCGGAAACAACAGTTCATTCCGCAGTCTTGAAGTTACATTGGCAAAAACTCTTTTGAAAGGCAAAGATAAAGACGGAAATGTAATTAAGCACAATGTCGGCAAATAAAACTT
>CACWLF010000119.1 GCA_902761645.1 uncultured Aeromonadales bacterium
ATTAGCTAAGTTAGCTAAATTAGCTAAGTAAAGAGGTAAAATATGAGGATAGGCTACGCAAGAGTATCGACCAGGGAGCAGCACCTTGACATGCAACTGACAGCATTGAAGGATGCTGGCTGCGAGCGGATCTTCCAGGAACAGGTCAGTGGAGTAGGGGAGCGCACAGAACTACAAACCGCTATGCAGTACCTTCGCGATGGGGACTGTCTGGTCGTTTACAAACTCGACCGGTTAGGCAGATCGATGAAGGATCTGCTGGCCATCATCGAGCAGCTGCAGACGAAGAATATTAGCCTGGTATCTTTGCGTGACAACATCGACACGGGCAGTACCACAGGCAAATTGGTGATGCACATCTTCGCGGCCCTGGCAGAGTTTGAACGTGACCTTATTCGCGAAAGGACAGGAGAGGGTAGGGCAGCGGCCAAGAAAAAAGGTGTCAGGTTTGGCAGGCCGAAGCAAAAACAAAACGACAAGGCCGTTGCCTGCGCCAATCTTTACCGTTCCGGCATGACTGTTGCACAGATCCAGGAACAGTTGTCTATCAAATCGAAGTCCACTGTGTACCGGTTCCTTCGCATGAATAATATAGAACCAAACAGGAAAGACTAATTTACTTAATATGGATACGCCCAACAAAATAGAAGACATCATAAAAAAGATCAACGCAAGATATCCATATAGTACTGACCGAAGGAATTATGGAGATATGCTATCTGGTGTTGGCAACAGAGCTGAAGTTGAAGACATCGTAGGCGATATCTCAACTATTGTTTTTGGAATATCCCGAGAACCATATTACATGTCAGAGTATAAAGATGTTCTTTATGCCTATATGAATACTTGTATATTAAATAATTATGAATTTAATGAGGATTCAACTTTAGAAAGATTTTGCGAGGCATATATTAATATCCGAAAATACGAAAATTTTGAGGAGAAAAGATGGCGAATTGTACAGATAGCAAAAAACAGAGGACTGTCAGTAGAAAACAGTGCTAACGACATCCGAAAAAAACTTGATGAATTCGACAAAAACTATAATATGTTAAATCGTCTGCCATATAATTCGAATGGCTACAACCAACAGTTGGTTTTATGTAAAAAGTATGCCGTTGATTTGTTAAATTACAAGTTCTACTCATATGGTATACCGTATAAGTTAGGCTGGTGTGGCAACATCTTTACAGAAGTCGAAAAGGAATTAGAGGCTCGCAAGAACATTGACAACCAGCCAAAGAAAAAAAATACTGTCGATTCAAAGACGATATCGAATATAATAAGTATTATTGTAGGTGGCGCTATTTTTGCCTTTTTTGCGTTTATAATTATATCAGGAGGTGGCCCCTTGTTGGTATTATTCGGTCTGTTTATCGGTGCTTTGTTGCTAAAATGTATGAGATGATAATTTTAAAATATACGATTATGAAACACTTAAGAACAATTGTTATGGCTGTAATAGCCGTGATAGCTTATAGCACAAACGCCACAGCGCAAGTAGAGACAAGGATGACCCAGAATTTAACAATAAATGGGGGTAATTGGACTAAAGTGCTTAAGGCTGGAGATCCCGTTACCATCTTTTCATATAAGCAAGATGGAGATACACATTCCTTTGGCATCTATTCTAATGATTATGCAGGTGAAATAGACATGAGAAGTATTCCGTTTAATGTGGATTCCAAACAGTTAAAAAAACTGCCTAAAAGTTCGAAAAGGGGCCTAAAGACATATACACCGATGGCATGTGCGAAAGCTCGTGAAAACGCATTTGCTGGCAAATATAAAACCACAGCACCAGATATGTTTTTCGGCACAAACGCTTTAGAAATCACCGTAACTAAAAATACTCCAATTACCATTGTTGGATTCAAAGTTGTACCTGACCCATATTCAGGTATTACCAAATATTATTATTATGTATTAAAGAAGGATGAAGCAGGTCTTTGTGATAATTCCTCATTGTATAAGTTTGTAATGAACGACGTTCCACTTCCATTCCTTCCCTCCACTGATGACCCGCAAGTTAAGGCCTTCATTGCTAAAGAAAAGCAAACTATGAAAGAACGTAAAGCCGCAGAAATGCGAGCTCTCGAAGAAAAAGCACGTAAACAAAGAGAAGAACAGGAAGCTCAACGAAAAGCTTTAGAAGAGCAAGAATTTGCTGATTTAAAGTTAATGGATCCAGCATATATAGAAGTAAAGAAGATATTCATGGATTCTGCAGGCGGAAATGAAGTCAGTATAAAATTCACAAACTGTAGCTCACAAAGAATAAAATACGTTTATTTCACTGGATATTTTTTGAATGCTGTAGGAGATAAATGTAGAAACGAAGTAGGTGGAAGTACTGTCTGGAAGTATACTGGTGTTGGACCGATAAGTCGAATACCAGATACGCCAGATAATTTTGGTACTTATATTAAACGTTTCCGTTCTGATCCTCCGTTTTATTCAAAAAACGCTCGTAAATTAATACTTTCTTCTGTAACGATAGAATATATGAACGGAAAGAAGATTGTTCTATCAGGTTCTGAGTTAGAAGATAGAGTAGATTATCAATATTAAATAAAGAAATACAAGTATGAAGAAGCTTTTAGTAATCACGCTGATGATGTTGTCTGGTATGACAGCCACAGCACAGGGAGTTTGGAGTACCGGTATGAATGAGGCCGATGAACTGAAAGGCTTATTAGGTGGCCCTTATTATCGTTATGACGTAGAAGGTATTGGCAGTTTCATCCTATGGGACTGGGAGGATTGGAAATTTAGAATCATCACAGACAAGGGTAAATTTGAGGAACATATCAGTTCCGGAAAGTGGTATACCTCGATAAATTTAGGCTTATATTCTTCAGACGGAAAACTAACGGATAAGTTGGAGAGCATCATTGAGGTAGACCATAGTGATCCAAATACGGCAACAATCGATAAAAATTGGATGGCTTACTATGGCCCTGGGAAAAAGAGCAAGATAAAAAAGATGATTCGTTCCTTAAAATCTGGGGACGGCTATGTAAGGATTGTTTGCAGCCGAGTAGGTATGCAGGATTTTGACCTGAAGATAACGAAATATGATATTGAAGAACAATATAGTGAAGCATATAAAGATTACCCACAAGTCTTTAACAGTGCTACCATTTTTTATGATGTGAATGACTATAGTACTCCTGATGCGGTTAATGAAGCTATAAAAAATAAAACTGTTAAGAAAGAGACACTAAAAAAAGGAGAAAGGTTTAAAGTGCTTTCATTTGATAGAGAATCAATGAGTGCAAAAATTCAGCTTCCTGATGGAAAAACGGGATGGGTATATGCACTCCAAGTTCCGAATCAGCGTGATTTCCTTCCCTATATCCAATTTAGGGATGAATTTCGTCCAAACCTTCAGACTGGTACTGTTGCACCTGGGATGACAAGGGAAGAGGTATATATAATTACAGGTAATTATTTGAGTCCTGGTTCTAAATCTTATAAAGCATTTAAAAACGACTATATTTGGTACAATTATACAAATGCTGATTATATGTTCTATAAGAACTCCCTGTATTTTGCTTCTTCAACTTCAGGTAAAGGTTCTTTTTATTATAACACCACTCCAAGTTATAAATTAATTGGTGCAACCAGGAATGAATCCGTTATGGATAATAATATTAGTAGTGACATGATTTATAAAGATGAATTGTTTGACATCGTATGGGTCATTGACCGCAATAAAATAAATTTCACCTTAAAAAACAACGCTCCTGGTTCGATTAAAGTCCTTTGGGATGATATGGCCTTTGTTGGAATAGGTGGCGAATCAAAAAGAGTCATCCATAAGGGAATTAAATACAGTGAAAAGGAAAAAGAACAAGCACCTTCTATTGTCGCACGGAATACAGAATTACATGACATTTTAATTCCTGCAGATAACCTTCACTACAAAAAGTCCACAGAGAATTGGGAAGCTTATCCATTTATCGCGGATACCACATATTCCCCGGAAGACGAGGCTTCTCAACGTCCTGACGGGAAAAAGATTCAAGTATTACTTCCCATAATTGTTAATGAGAAGAGATATGAGTACCTATTTGTTTTTGAAATTACTAAGATTCATTTCTCTTTGATGAATTTCAATTATAGAGATGGCTTTGTTAGAAGAACTGATGAACTTAGATAAGGAGTTGTGAAACTCTACTCAGCGCGTGGGCATTGCTACTTATTCATCGGTATCTGTCGTTGGATTTCCTGCAAGGCTTCTGAACGCTGAATAATAGCAGACGCTAAATTTACCACAAAAATCGGGAGCAACCAGTCGTGAGATTGGCCGCTCCTTTTCTTTGTTACTTGTGCTGCCCTTGCGGCCGCGGCCAGAATCCTGTATTTTAAAAGAGACAACACAAAAACAAAGATTATGAACATTAAAGTTAAGTTATGGCGCTGTGCGCACTACTTCAATGAGAACCCGATTTTATCGCGTTTGCTGGAAGACTATGGTGATGATTTGTTTGAAAAGCTATGTACATGGCTTATTCAGTTGATGAAAGGTTCACTTTCTTTTGAGTTTAATCTGGACGTTGGCATTCTCATTACTTCAGCTTGCTTAGCGGTTTTAGTGGGTATGTTATTCCTCCAAAAATTCCACCCTACTGCGAATCAATCTCGCTGATCATTAATGAACGCCATAAGGCGTTGTATCGTAGTTCTGTTAAATCACAATTAAATCGAACTGTCCGGCATCGGTAAAAACTCCGATCTGGGACAGTTCGATTTTTGCATTTTCTTATTCTCCAACTTTTTCGAACTATTGCGCTTCTCAATAGCCTAATCCTTGTCCGTCGCCCAATGAGTTTTGCTTGATTCTGTCTATCACATCATCAAGCCAGGCTTTCTGCCTTATTTCGTAGTCAAA
>CACWLF010000120.1 GCA_902761645.1 uncultured Aeromonadales bacterium
CTGAACCTTCTGATGATTGCCGCTGAACATGGTTGAACATCCGTTTAATGAAACAAATGCAGCTAATGCAACTGAAGCTGCCAGATAGTTGATTTTCATGTTTTTTTATATTGTCCTTTATAAAAAATCTCGATAACCGCAGCCGGACCGTCAAATCTGTCTCTCCTTCCATTCTGTCCGGTTGAATTATCGTGTGCAAAAGAGAGTAGGACATGATATGTCTTTATTATATAAATGTCAAATAATAACGACGTAAAATAAGTTTAATTGATTAAAAACTATTTGATTGCTACTTTATTTGATAAAATGTGATGAAATCTTTGTAATAAAATCAGGTATTTATCTGTTTTTACCTGCAGACGAAAAATTACGGCACAGAAACAGTTCTGTTACTGTAACGGATGACGGTTTCGGATGTTCTTATTTTTTTCTGTTTGTTTTAAGCCCTGATGGACATAAATTTTTTTCAGTACTCTGTCTGTCTGTGCATACTTTAATGCGGTGTTCTTATCAGTTAAGGAAATAATATGCATGGTTGCACAGGATCCTCCGGCGGATGTCTTTCAATATATTCACTTGGCGATGCCGGATTCATGAGGGATATACTGAACGGCGTGGCAATGATTCACGGCTCCGGCTCCTTTTATCAGGCCGCCGCCTCGGCTCTGCTGTTCGGATTTATAATAATGATGTTCAAAAGTCTGCTGAACGGAGCGGTCAGGATCGCCTTCGGCGAAATTTTTCTCTGCTGGCTGCTGTATATGATGCTTTTTATTCCGAAAACCACGGTGGTGATTGAGGATTTGTATTCCGACCGGTCGTATGTCGTTGACAATGTGCCGATCGGCATTGCATTTCCGGGGCATGCGATTTCAACCATCGGCTACGGATTTGCCGAAATGATGGAGCAGGGTTTTTCAACCGTTTATTCAGCCCACGGGATAACCCGCGAACCTTTCCTGGAATCCATGTATGTGATTAACAGACTCAGGGACTATGAACTTCTGACAAAAATCTGGGAAGGTCTCGATGTAAAAATAGGTGCCGGCAGTGACAGTCAGTCTTCCTGGCAGAATTACATGAGCGACTGTCTTATGACCAAATACCGTTTTGTAAAAAACACCTCCGCCGCCAAGGATGCAAAAATCTCTGCTGAGCAGGTTGTTAAAAGTTTTCCGTCGAATGTTTACGGCACAGTGATATACCGGGACGGGAGAATGGAGGTTACCTGCAGCGAGGCTCAGACATCTCTTCTGAGGGATCTTGCCCTGCTTACCGCTGCCGATTTCAACCAGGCGCTGACCCGCGGCGACGGAGGCGCATCTGCGGCAGGTTACAGTGAAAAGCTTGAACAGGCGCTTTCTCTGCTCGGTTCCGCAGCCGCCGACAAAATGAATGTGGTAAAGACAGCTCTGCTGATGCCGCTGTTCGATCGCGCGGCTGAAGGATATTTTCAGAATGCCGATGATGTCCTGACCGCCGTAACTGCAGAGCAGTCGATATCCCAGAGAAATGCCCAGTGGGCAATGGAACAGACTCTGTTCATGACTACGGTAAAGCCCTTTGTAACCTTTTTTGAGGCATTTGTCTATGCAATAACTCCCTTTGCGGCGATTCTGGTGTGCATCGGCAGTTTCGGCATCAGGCTTGCCGTCAGATATCTGCAGACACTGGTGTGGCTTCAGCTCTGGTGGCCGATCCTGTCGATTATCAATCTCTATATAACCCGCGGTGCCGTGCAGGAACTGTCGGCAGCTCTGAACAGCGTTCCTGCCGATTCCTTCTATGCCCTGGATCGCTCCCACAGAATCATAGAAAACTGGGCTGCAACCGCCGGTATGCTGGCCGCGTCGACACCTCTGATTGCTTTTTTTGTGGTATCAGGTTCGGCATACAGCTTTACGACTCTTACCTCGCGAATGCAGGGAAGTGATCATATAGATGAAAAGGCTCTTGCACCTGATCTGCTGCGTCAGGGAACCCTGCTGAGCAACAGCGCCGGATCCGTGAAAAACTCCGCCTCGGGAAGAATTGATGCGGAACGCGAACCTCAGCTTGCCACCATAAATCTCGGCCGCGAACTGAGCGAAAGCAGGAGTTCCGCCTTCAGCAGAATGCAGTCGGAGCAGAATGCTCTTAACAGTTCGGTGCAGACGGCATGGGGACATGCTCTGAGTTCCGCGAATGCCTCGGCTGCTGCGGAAAATTATTCATCCATGCTGTCAAGCAGCAATACCAGAGTTGCTGCGGAAATCGGCTCAATGGCGGATCAGATTGCCTCCGGTTTCAATCTGAGCAGAGAACAGCGCAACATGGTACAGGCTCAGATTGCGCAGAACTATATGGCGTCAAGTTCCAGCAGTCTGAATGTCGCAGCAAAGGCCGCCTTCGGCACTCCGCTTGGTGTAAGTCTCGATTTCAGTCACAGCAATTCCTGGACTGATTCCGATTCATCGGGTTCGAATTCCTCCATCGGTGTTTCTCAGGGCAGCGGAAGCCGGGTTTCTTCGGTTAAAACCTTCGGAATGGGTGTCAATACCTCAGAACAGAAAATGCTTCAGGACAGTATTACCAGACAGACCACCGGCGGAAATTCCAAAGCGGTAACAGATCTGTTCAGCAGGAGCGATCTTGAAACCGTGACCCGCCAGCATCAGAGTCTGGCAAGTCAGCAGCAGTCCTACAGTGAAACTTCTCTCCTGAGCGAACGTTTTGCGGGAGGATTTTCTCTCGACGAGAAGGAGGCTGCAGATGCTGTTATCGGTGCAGGTATGGGAGGTTCGGTACTGAATGCCTGTCAGAATATGAGTTCAGCGGAAAAAAATCTTGCCAAGAGAGAGGAGGGAAGACTGCTGGGACTCGGTGTTGATCATGCGCACGCGAGGATCGGAGGCATTATTTTTGCCGCTGCCGGTTCATCCGCCGGCAGTGCCGGTGCCGCTGCCGTTTTGAACACTCTTGCCCGAAGCATCAACGGTTCGGCCGTCTCAGGCAATTCCGGACGCAATGCCTCTCTGCCCGGTGTACAGAGCGGTTTTTCGGGTGGCGGTTTGCGTTCAGATGTCGGTGCCGCAATTAATTCCGCCGCCGCGGACATTGGAAATTCCACAGCCGGACTTGCCGGCGGACTGGCTTTGAGCTCGGCGTCGGCGGGCAGTGCTTTCAGCAGTACAGGAAAAATCATCGCAGGCGCCGGTACAGCTGCAGGAGATCTGATTGCCTCGGGAATAAGCGCATCGCACGACGCCTCGGAGAGTCAGTTCGATCTGCAGAACATTATCGGAAACGGAGAGCAGAATTACCGGATTAAGAGCACTGCGGCAAGCGCTTTCAGCGATATAGGAGGCGGCGGTTTCATGTATCTGAATTCCAATTATCCTCAGAGTGTTCATGAATTCAATTCCGTTCTGAAAAATGCCGTTAATGCCAATCCTAATCTTGATCCAGGCATGAAGCAGATGCTGACCAGCGGATCTGTCGGTTCGGCCTCGGTTCTCAGCGGAGGCAGAAATCTGCATACCTTCTCCGACGGCATGGGCATGAGTGAAAAGGAAAAAAATTATTTCGACAGCCGCAATATCGCCTACAACTCGACTCATGCGGAGCATATTCATAATGCATTGCAGTCGTTTTATAAATCTGCCTACAGAAACAATAACGCGGTGGCAGCCGCCAGGGATATTAAAGTGCTCGAGCATCTGTAGAAATTTCAGCACGGTGTTTTGAATCGGTCTGACAAATATGTTTCAAACCTGTATTTGTTTTCTAATTATTTTAGGAAGTTTTTATGAATTGTCTTACATGGTTTTTACTGATTGTTTTTACTTATTTTTCCGGAATCGCATTTCTGGTGCCTCAGGATTTCATTGTCGGCGAAATTGAAAAGGAACAGCAGGCATGGTCTCAGATCTATGAGACGGAGACAGTCGGCGGAATTCTGCATGATGCAGGTCTTGCGCATCATGAACTGTTTGTCGAATCCGGACTGACCGGGTTTGTACATAAGGTTTTTATTCCGGATCGGGAAGAGAAGGAAAAATCAGGAGTTCTCTCCGGATTCGGATCCGGCATGTTCGCATGGCTGGAAAACCGTTTTAATCTGATGAGTCTTTACTGCTACGAGGTGATCTGCAGATTTTTTCTGATCCTGCTGTGGATTAAACCTTTATGTCTGGTCACGCTGATGTGCGGACTCTCGGGTTACTGGAAAAGAAAAATCAAGCAGACAAATTTTGAAATATCCTCTTCGGTAAGGGAGAAGTACGCCATGAGATGCATTGCAGTGTCCGTGCTGATCATTGCAGCGGTGCTGACAGTGCCTAAATACATTGATTTCAATGCTGTGATTATTGCATGGGTTGCCGCAAGCGTGATGCTTGGAGTGGTGATTGCCAATCTGCAGAAGAGAATTTAACCGGGATATCTCGGTCTAATATAAAAACCGGTTTTCTGAATGAACTTAAAACAAGTGCCTGAATTTATACTAAATCAGTATGAATATAAATAAAAAAATTTAAACAGGTCTGTCTGAATGGCTAATAAAGAGTTAAACCATTCAGACGTGACTGAAGAAAACATTATGAAAATGAATATTCAGACTAAGGCATGGGAAATGATCGGGTACCGGAAAATTTTGCCTGCCTGAGACTTAAATGCCCGGGAGACCTGAATTTACTTCATATGTCTGCATCCTCTCTCATTGCCCATATAGCAGGCATTTTTGAAGTATTCGTTAGCGGTTTTCGCATCGGATTTGACTCCTTTGCCTTCAAGGTAAAA
>CACWLF010000121.1 GCA_902761645.1 uncultured Aeromonadales bacterium
TAATTTTATACCTGATGAAGTTGTCTCTGTCATAATGTAGTTACCGGATATATTAGTATAACTACATTATAACAAAATTCAGGTGTACAATAAAGGGGGGTAATGTTTGGAAAACCAAGGTATAATAAGGAAAAAGGAGTAGCACTGTGCTACTCCTCACGAGTTGTAGTTACCAAAAACTGCGGGGAATTTAGGTTAAATAAAAGCGGAAATTTTTTCCGCATATTCGATTGAGGTAGTGCTTTGTACAATATGACAAAACAAAAGGAAAACAGCAGATACAGGCCCGACATCGACGGTTTAAGGGCTGTTGCCTGCCTGGCTGTTGTTTTTTATCACGCATATCCATGGACCATTACCGGAGGATTTGCAGGTGTTGACGTATTTTTTGTGATTTCCGGTTATCTTATTTCCCTTATCCTTTACAGAAATCTTTTCAGCAGTGAAAAACCAGGTTCAATCAATATACTGGATTTCTACATAAGACGTGTAAGACGTATTTTTCCGGCGCTTATCATGGTGCTGTTCACCTGCCTTGCTCTCGGCTGGTTTGTTCTTCTTCCCGAGGAGTACGGACTGCTGGGAAAGCATTCCTTCGGCGGAGCGGTATATATAAGCAATTTCATTCTCTATGAGGAAACCGGCTCCTACTTTGATTTCAGCGCCAACAGCAAACTGCTGCTTCATCTGTGGTCACTCGGTATCGAAGAGCAGTTCTATCTGATCTTTCCGCTGTTTCTGTATCTGATTTATAAACTGCGGCTCGGTTTTCCGCTGTCTATTTTCATATTCACCGTTCTGTCCTTTGCCGCAGGACTCTATGAAATACAGGCATTCAATCAGAGCGCCGCTTTCTATCTGCCATGGTGCAGATTCTGGGAATTGAGTTCCGGTGCACTGCTCGCCTATCTTACCTGCTGCCCGAACAGGGTGAAAACCATCTGCAGCGGGATTATTGCCGCACGTTCGGAAAAATTCAAAAAAATCTTAATGCATATCCTTTCCGTTGCAGGACTTGCCGCACTGATCATCAGTTTCGGCATAATCAACAAAGGATACAGATTTCCTGGATTCACCGCACTTCTGCCGGTTATCGGAGCGGGCATGATTATTTTTGCCGGTCCGCAGGCTGTCATCAATAAATATGTTCTCGGCAACAAAGTGTCGGTTTTTCTCGGACTGATCAGCTATCCGCTTTATCTCTGGCACTGGCCGCTGTTATCCTTCGAGTACATATACGGAGGAAAAATTCCGGAGGATCATGAAAAATATCTGGCAGTTTTTCTGGCACTGCTTTTATCCATTATCACCTATCTGTACATTGAAGCGCCTCTGCGCTACGGAAAACATGCCAGAAAGAAGGCGGCATCGCTGCTCGCAGTCCTGCTTCTGCTTGGTTCCTTCGGGCTTGCGGCGGCATATAACAACGGTTTCCCTTCAAGATTCGCGGATGAGTACAACAGCCACAGCAGCGATGAAATCAGAAATCAGGAACTGATCGAACACCAGCTGAGAGATGAAAACAACAACTGTTTCAGATATTACCCGCAGTGGCGCAGCCAGGACAACGCATGCTACATGAGTGAAAATCAGGACAATGTCGAGGTGGCTCTGATCGGCGATTCCTATGCCGGTCACCTGCGCTTCGGCATGCAGGATCAGTTCAACAAAGCAGGGAAAGGATACAATCTGTTCACTGTAAGCTGTCAGATCCCTGCATACGGTTTCAGATCTGCAATAGATAAATCCCGTTACGGAGCAATGCGCACCGAAGGCAGCAAATTAAAGGATAAGGCTCTGCTCGATCTGCTGAAGGATCCGAAAATCAGAGTCGTTGTGCTGGCTCATAATCCGGAGTGCTCCGCCAGTGAAAAACTCGGAGAGGTTTTCGATGATCTTGAACCGCAGAACAATTCCCTCAGCTACCAGGAAAAATGGGAAAAAGGTTACCGCAGAACTCTTGATATGATTAAAAAATCAGGCAAAAAAGCACTGTTTATTCTGCCTAATCCTTATCTTCCTTTTGAGGCTTACGCCTGCAACAAACGACCGTTCTCGAACAGCCAGACATGCACCTTCAAAAGAAAGGATGCAAGTCACGCTGAAATTTATCAGAAATATGAAGATACGGTAAAGATGCTGACAGAAGAATATGACAATACCGGTTATATGAAACTGACAGGTTTCTTCTGTGACGATGAGATGTGCTCAATAGTCCATGACAACCGAATCATGTACAAGGATCGCGGTCATCTTAACTTTGACGGTTCACTGTATGTGAGTGACGCCATATACAAAAAGATAAAAGAAATGATGGAATAACATCTTTACCGCGGTAAGACAGGAAAAAATCCGGACTGATGAACATTAAAATTCCCGGTCCGGATTTTTTTTGAAGCAATTATCCGCGAACAGCCGATCCTGATTATCAGCCGTCAAATCCAGTACCGCTGAACATTCCACCGGTCTTCTGCTCCGCTCCTGCATATTTTTCCACCGACGGTTTTGTCAGCAGCGCCGTGCAGTCGGCAAACATTCCCTCCATGTTTGCGCTTTTGAAAACCCGGATCGGTGGTACGGTAATCAGCGATGAGCACGACGCAAACATGCCGCTTAGATCCGAGGCGTTGCCGAGATCGAGATTCGGAACCGTCGACAGTCCGGAACATCCGGCAAACATGCCTCTGAAATTTTTTCCGGACGAGGTATTCATGTCAGGAACTCTGACAAGGCGGGAGCATCCGGTGAATCCGAACAGCTTTTCGGGATCGTGCCGCGGGGCAAACATAAAACTGAAATCAGTTATACCCTTCGTTTCAATTGATTTAATGCTCCGAAGATGAATGCAGCCGTAAAACAGATGGCTCAGACTTGAAACCGAGGAGGAAAATTCAATTTTATATCTGATATCATCCACATATTCCCGGATCCTGAAAAACGGATTATTTTCCCGCATCCACTTCTCGTATTCGGAAATTGTCTCATCAGGCAAAGGTGCTCTGGTGCAGCGGTAATTGATAATCAGCAGTTCAATGGAACCGTTACGCAGGCGGCGCAGATTCTCATCGGTAAGATCCTCTTTTTTATTGAGTTCCACCGCATTGATAAGATTCCAGTCAATTCTCTGCTTTTTGGAAATGCTGTCCCCTGCATAAATTCTGACATTGTTGACAATATCAAGCAGATCGTTAGGTCTGAACAGATGCGTGTCAAATCTTGGTATGGATCTGAGACGGGTGCAGTTGATAAACATGCTCTGCGCCCTGGTGAGTTTCGGCGTATTGTACTGGGGAACCGATTCAAGCGAGGTACAGCCGTAAAACATGCGGTCGGCCAGTGTGACATCAGACATGTCGAGTTCCGGTGCATTAACCAGACTGCGGCAGTTCTGAAACATCGAGGTCATATTGGTAATGCCCCGGGTATCGAAAGGTCTGACCGATTTCAGATTAACACAGTCAAGAAAGAAACAGCTCAGATCCTTTACCTTCCATGACAGTTCAATTTCAAAATCAATATCTGTAAGCTGATCCGCTATGTAATGAAAAGGATTGTCATCAAGGTACTTAAACTGATAATGGATGCACAGTTTTCTGACCTTGTGATTAAGAATGGCATTCAGCAGATTCGGACTGATGTCCTGCCTTGAATAAATTCTGTGGATCGGACGAAGACTTGCATAAATAAAAAACAGCAGAATGAATACGGCATTTGTCGCCGCCATCGCCTTGACAACCATGGAGCCGAAATCATCAAATTCGAATCGAAATGCAACAGCCATTGGAATAAAGAATAAAACAAAATTGACAAAGCAGTATGTAAAAAATCCGCGGAAAGTTATATTGTAGCTGAAACGCTGCTCCCTCCAGCCTTTTTTTACCGAAGGTCCTGTCAGAAGCAGGAAAATCACAAAAGCAATTACGGCAGACATATTAATTTTTACCGATCCAAAGTAGCTAAAACCAAATCCGCAATGAACGCCGGCACAGTGCTCATGCGGATAAAACAACGGAAAAAACGAATTATCCTATGAGTTCATTCCACATGATACCTTATGCAGTTGCATGATTCTATTTAGACATGATAATTTGTTGAGCAAATTCAAATAAATCAGAAAAAACCTGATCTGCTAAATTCTGTCCTTCATCAGTTATCGGTTTACCGGTTCTTACCAGATATGAACCTTTAAGACCGGCATTGATACCAGTCCGGATATCCGAAGGCCGATCTCCGACCATATACGAATTTTTGAGATCAATATCGAAATCGGCAAGCGCCTTTCTTATTAAACCCGTTTTAGGCTTGCGGCAGTCACAGTCGCAGAGATACTGATTCACTCCCTTTTCCGGATGATGAGGACAGTAATAGATTCCGTCAAAGGCAAGGCCCTCCTTGTCAAGTTCCCTCTGCATCCAGTCATGAAGAATCTTCACATCATCCTCGGTATACATACCGTAGGCAACACCGGCCTGGTTGGTGATCAGAATCAGCAGATAACCGTGTTCCCTGATAATTTTAAGCGCATCATGAACACGCGGAACAAATTCAAAATCCTCAATTCTGTGAACAAATCCGTGATCGACATTGATAACACCGTCACGATCCAGAAAAACTGCAGCTCTCATTTATAATGTAAACGCTCCATAATAACCTTTGATGCTACTTAAGATTGTTTAAAATCAACAATCCATCCTTTTCTTTTTTCAATAAGACTTAACTTTTTATAAGAAATACCACTTGAAATAATATTTCCATCAATATC
>CACWLF010000122.1 GCA_902761645.1 uncultured Aeromonadales bacterium
ATGAAAATCAACTATCTGGCAGCTTCAGTTGCATTAGCTGCATTTGTTTCATTAAACGGATGTTCAACCATGTTCAGCGGCAATCATCAGAAGGTTCAGGTAAGAACACACAATGATGTGGTGGATACCAAACTTGACAATGTGGCCAAATTCGATGTTCTGGTGGACAGAGACCGCCTTCTCTATCAGAATGTGGGAGCCGGTGAAACCATCGATATTCACAGAACCTCAACTCCGGTTTCAGTTAAGGTTATCGAAAGCGAATGCATTCTTCCTACAGAGGAAAAATTCAATTCATCAGTACATCCGCTGGTACTCCTGGATGTTCTCATGACCAGTCTGTTAAGCACCTCCATCGACTCCTCCACCGGTGCGATGTGGAGATATGACGAGACACTCCATGTAACACCTAAAATCAAGGATACACCTGAGTGCAGAAAGTGGCTCGAGGAACAGGTCGGAAAAATGGATCCGAACGTGCTCTCCAAACCGATTACCCGCGGTCCGTTGTATGACAGCGGAAACAAATTCCCAACAGATCCGGACGCAGTGGTTCATCCTAAGGGATTTGAAAACGGATTCAGCAAAAAATAAACTGCAGCTGACATAATGCTCTGCAGTCATATGTGCGACGGCGAGGAATGTTTCCGCGCCGTCTTTTTTCAGAATTGTTTTTTATTTCAATCAGATCAGGAATTAATGTTTAAAAAACCGAAACCATGCGGAATTCTGCTGTCAGCTCTCATGGCTCTGCAAGCTGGAGATATCTCTGCGGCAAGCTACAATGATCTGCCCGAAAGTTTCAGAACCGGCTGGGAGGCGCTGCTTCATTACAACGGCGCCGAAAGCGTAATTTCCGGGGGCAGTTCCTTTTTCCTCAGTCCTAACGGAAATACTGCACCGGATCTAGAACTTGAAAGCACCATGGATTTTTTGGAGAAAAACCCGAAGGCGTGGTGCGTGTATCCTGCTCGATATTATCTGATTTACGGCAGTCTGCCGGAGGATTTCTCTGTCTGTCCTGATTTCTACGAATATTCACGTAACATCGGCATTGAAAAATTATCAGTTGTTTTCGCCTCCGAGGACGAAACATCCCCTGTCTCAACCATGGGACATGTTTTCATTGTACTTGAAGGAAAAAACAGCCGGGGATTAACCAAAAGACACAATTTCGGTTTTGTTGCCGATACAGAGGGTTCGGCATCGCTGTTCTGGAATTTTCTGACCGGCAGCATAATCGGACGTTATACACTGACTCCATATGACGACACAATATACCGCTACATTTCGGAAGAACACAGAACGCTCTGGGAATACGAACTTAACCTTGGTCCTGACGAACTCAGAATGCTTTTTCTGCATCTTTATGAACTGAAAACACATAAAATCAGCTACTCATTTTTTACCAACAACTGCGCAACCGGGTTAAACAGAGTCATTGCGGCAGTAAAACCGGAAATCGCATATTCATCGGCTACGAATATCGTCACACCGGTGGAATACGTAAAACACATAAACAGGCAGAATCTTACAGCAGGTATTATCATAAGACCATCTGAAACGGACAAACTGTATCTTGAGAAGGAACTGCCGCTGAATCCTCTCAAATCACCTCCCACCTCCCGTATCAGCGCCGGATATCTGTACGACAGCAGGTACGGCAGCGGAATGTCCTTTGATTTTCTTCCGCTCTACAGTGATCTGCATGAGGATTCCTCCTATACCTCAAAAATCAATCAGAGCCAGTTTTTAAGAATTTCAGCCGAAATTTTTCCCGAACATGCAAGAATAACAGGTCTGAGGATTATTGATATTCATTCTCTGCCGAACATCAATTACGAAAAATTCAAAATTAATTTCGGTCTTGATCTGCATTCAGATGTAACCGGTACAGGCGGCGGACTGTATCCGGATCTGCATGCCGGTACCGGAATTGCCTTTTCCTCCTACGGATTTATTCCCTACATTGAAACAGACGGTGGTATTCATTACGAAAAAGGCGGAGCTAATTTCTATGCATCCCTGACAGGAGGTCTTATGTACAGAAGCGGCTCCTTCGGCAGAATGACTGCATATGCCCGCAGTTATGCGGCAACTGAAAATGATTACCGTGGATTCAAAAGCGCAATTGCTTTGATTTATTCGAAACAGCTGAGTGAAAATTTCTGGCTGAAAATCAATGGTGAACACTTTTTCATTAAAAACAGCAGCAATCTTACCAAAATCGGAACAGAAATTTCCTTCCGGTTTTAAAAGCAATCCTGCACCCGGATCATATCCTTCCTTGAGCAGTAAGTCCGGAAGTCAGTCCCGATACGCTGCGAAAACAGAAGTCTCAAATCAAAAATACGCAGTCCGGTAAAGAATGCGGCGGTCCGTGTTCATAAATGCAGAACAGCCATTAAGTTCAGGAACAGAGAGGTCAAGGCATATGCCATGGTCTTTGCCGGTTCCCACCGGGCATATTCCTTTTAGATTAAAGATCCAAGCAATATAACAGACAGCAGATTCTTTCAACTGTGTACTGCATTCCATAAAAAGTTCAGCGATATTGATATTTGCGGAAAATGCATTTAATATCTGACATAAGCAGTTTGAAAGCGGTTCCGCTTTTTCAAACGGCAATTGATAAATATCAAATGAATTCCGTTATTCAGCGGTACGGCATAAAAATTAACTGTAAAAAATTAGAATCATGGACGTTATGAGTGAAGATAAAGTTCAGTTGTTAAGCAATTCCTACGGACAGGTTGCCTACGAAACATTCGGCAGCGGCAGACTGGCTTTTGCGGATAAAAGCGGTTTTATCAGATTACTCGATGAACAGAATATGACACCCTATCCGATTCTTCTCCGTCCAAGACGTTTCGGGAAAAGCACCTTTGTCCAGATGCTCAAATGCTTCTACGACATTTCATATAAAGACAGATATGATGAGATATTTTCCGGAACGGATATTTATAAAATAAATCCTGTAACCCACAATACCTACCATGTTGTCGACTTTGACTTTTCAGGTGTATCAGGGGATGATAAAAACACACTGATTGACAGCATTATAATTGCAGTAAAAAAAGGAATAACTGATTTTAAAAGCCGCTATTCAGATTTTGTTTTTGAACCGGCAGAAACTGAAAGGAAAACACCATCAGGCTTTATAAAATCCTTCTTTGAGGCATACATGCTTTATGCTTCCCGAAAATCACTTTATCTGATGATTGACGAATATGATAATTTTGCCAGCAGTATTCTTTCTCATGATCTGAAACTGTTCAAGGCAATCACCGGCACCGGCGGATTCCTCAAGGATTTTTATGCCGCCGTTAAAGACGGCGCCAAAAACATCATTGCCAAAACATTTATTACCGGCGTGTCATCATTATCCCTGGATTCTCTCACTTCAGGATTCAATATTGCACTTAATGTCACCTCAGATAAATGCTTTAACGAATATGCAGGTTTTACAGAAAATGAACTTAAAAGACTTATTCCGGAACTGGTCAATATAAAAAAAATCGGAGTAACTGCTGATGAGGTGATTTCAAGAATGAAACCTGTATATGATGGATACTGCTTTAACAGAAAAGCCAAACATACGGTTTTCAATTCATCCATGTGCCTTTATTATCTCAATATAATTCAAAAGGAAGAGGAATTTCTCCCTCCGGAGGAATATATGGATCCGGCATCTGATCATGACGGTTCAAAACTTCAGCTGCTTTTTGAAATTGCCGAGGATGGTATCGCCGATGAAATCGTGGAAAACTATCTTGGCGGCGATATGTTCTTTCTCAACAAGCTCGCGGAAAACATCAATCTGAATAAAACAGCAAAATATAACCGTGATCAGCTTCGGTCCATGCTCTATTATCTGGGATATCTGACCATTGACAGAGAAGCTTCCGACAGTTCTGTTCTTGCACTGAAAATTCCTAATCTTTTCATGTCAAAACTCTTTGCTCAATGCATTGCGAATTTGAGGTTAAAAACAAGCACCGAGTTCACCGATTCGGTTCTTGATATATCATCGTTATGTGAAGTTAAAGATGACATCAGTTCTTTTGCCCTATCCTGCACTGAATTTCTGAGCGGAATTTTCACAAATCAGGTACTTTCTCATATGAGTGAAATGGCGCTCAATCTGACCCTCTACACAAAACTGAAATCAATGCGCGGAATATTTGTTGAAATGCAGAAGTCCCTGAGAATTTCAGGACAAGGTGAAAAATTTGCCGATCTGGTTGTAACTGTCAACAAAGGTATAAGCAGTCAGTGCATTTATATCTTTGAACTGAAATACACGGCAAAAACAGAAGCCTCCGAATCAAAAATCCGACGTCTTGCAAAGGAGGCGGAAGATCAGGTTCATAAATACAAAACAGCCATTGAGTTCAGGGGCAGACAGGTAAAGGCATATGCCATGGTCTTTGCCGGTTCAGACTGTGTATACAGCGGATAACCTGCCCTAATTTTCGGGAAGACTGAAATTAATTCTGTCCTTTCCTCAAATGTATTACCGGAAACAACGATATTTAAGCCGGTAATTCCCGGGAATAAAATGCAGTAAATCCGGTCTGAAAGCCTCCCGGCACTTTAAATTATTAAATTGTTATCTTATTGTTCTTCGGTACTGTTTATCTATGAAAGTTTTTCTGTCGCGAT
>CACWLF010000123.1 GCA_902761645.1 uncultured Aeromonadales bacterium
GCTCTGCACTTATGTCACAGCGTGAATGACAGCAATATCCGCGAATACATAAACTTTCACTACTATTTTTTTACTGTCTGTATCTCTTTTTTGGGTTTGGCTTATCTGTGCAGGAATTTGGTAATTTACAAAGCGGCATCCATAAAATATTTTGTCATTGCAGTATTTTTAATTATTGTCTCCGGCTTATTTAACCTTGAACATATTTTTTATCTTTCAAATGAAGTTTTTCCTTTTGTTGGTTTTGTTATACTTCTATTCAGTCTCCAGCAGATGAATTATTCATGCATTGACAGGCTGAACATTCTGTTTCTGGCATTGCTCAGCTGTACTGCCACATCAGCTTTGCTTTCATTCAAATCGGTTTTTAATGTTCAGACAACAGATTTTGAATTTGATTACGTGGTTCCCTACATTGGCATTATATTGGGACTATACCTTTTAAACTGCAAACTAACCATATACCACGTAATATTTTCCATTCTGGCGATAATTATCTGTACACTTTGTGCATTGCATCGTATAACTGCGGAAATAATCTGCATATCAATCTGCTCGATCTTAGGGCTTTCAATTATCTTAACCAAAGACAACAGACGTCTTGGATCAAGTTTCTTCATAATATTCACATGCTGTTGTTTTATTTGCTATTTTTTAGGTTTTTTCAGCAGAATAGATATATACAGCGACTACCAGCAAATAAAAAGCAATTTGTCAGCAACCATTAATGCAGTTTCAGATAATTTCATTAAAGGTTCAGGTTACAATACCTTCAGCCATGCCGTTCTTGAAAGCAACCCGAACCATTATATGGAAATGCCGAACAGTAAATTACTTAAATTATTCATTGAATGCGGTTTTTGGGGTGTAATTTCATGGCTTTTCATTATATATTCATTTATAAGTTCCGTACTTAACAATAATCTGGAATTAAAACAAAAAATCAGCAATTTAATGCTTATTTGCCCTTTTTTGATTATGTTCTACATGGGCAGTGCCATGCACAACAACGCATTAAGTTACATTATATTAACCGTCATATTCTGGCACATTGATGGATTTACAAGGATTAAAACAGTTAAAACATCCATAATATCACTTTCAAAAAGGGGACTATCGATGGTTTCATTGTGGATTGCATTTTTATTATCTGTAGGCTACATAATTTCCGGGATAATTTCCATATCACAGTTAAACAGACTGCAAAACAATGGAGAATGCGAGAAATTGGAGGGAACTATATTTAATCCTTTCAGTGTAGCATTAAAAAAGACGGAACATGAATTTCAATGTATGTATAATATTGGCTCCTACCTGCCTTCATCTTCATTGTTAAAAATTTATTTCAATAATTCTTTACGAGAAACTATCCCATATGATCCAAAAATAATTTTCTTTCATAATATCAACAACTCTTTACTTTATGTCGATGAAGAGACACGTGGGAAAATAACCGAAACAATTTCCAAATATTATCCTATGATAAAAATTACAGAAATACCCAAAGAAAGTGAAAGTGATGAAACATCCGACAAGGAAGAAAGCAAATCCGGCGAAACAATTGAAGTCACCCGCAAAAAAATTGAAACTAACTGAACAGGTAATAACTTTAGTTTTTTTCATTTATTAAACTGAAAAATTTATTAAAAAAACTGAAACAGATTTATAACTTAACTTTCACAATAAGTGATAAAATATAGGCATTGTGATTTAAGGAGTTGATTATCAATGACAAATAATACAGAAAAAGAGTGTGATGTTCTTGTAATCGGCAGCGGCGCTGCCGGTTTAACATTGGCTTTAAAACTGGCTGATGAGAATCCTAACATAAATCTGATAGTTCTCAGCAAAGGACCTATTGAGGAAGGTTCCACCTCCAAAGCTCAAGGAGGTATTGCTGCAGTATGCAACGTATATGCAGACAATGACAGTCTGGAATCTCATGTAAATGACACACTGATTGCAGGTGCCGGATTATGTGAAAAAGATGCTGTTGAATTTACCGTAAAAAATGCAAAATCAAGTATTGAATGGCTGATTAAAGAAGGTGTCGATTTTGATAAAGCAGATGACTCTCAGAACGATTACCATTTAACCCGAGAGGGCGGACACAGCCATAGAAGAATTTTTCATGCCGCCGACGCAACCGGTAAAGCCGTTCAGGACACTCTTATCACCCAGGCATTGAATCACCCTCAAATTACTGTTTTAGAAAGATTCAATGTAATTGATTTGGTAACAACTAAAAAACTAGGATTGCCAGGTAATAGAGTACTGGGAGTTTATGTATTAAACTGTGCAACCGGCAAAGTTGAAAATATATATGCAAAGTTTGTAGCTCTATGTACCGGAGGCGCTTCAAAGGTTTACCAATACACCACAAATACGGAAATCAGTTCAGGTGACGGAATTGCAATGGCATGGCGTGCAGGCTGCCGTGTTGCCAATATGGAATTCAACCAGTTCCATCCTACCAGCCTGTATAATCCGCAGGATCAGAATTTTCTGCTATCTGAAGCTCTTCGCGGTGAAGGAGCTCTTTTAAAACGCCCTGACGGAACACGATTCATGCCAAGTTATGACAAGCGTGAAGAATTAGCTCCGCGTGACGTTGTAGCCCGAGCAATCGACCACGAGATGAAACGTCTTGGTGTTGATTGCATGTATTTGGATATCAGTTACAAAGATCCTGAATTTGTAAAAAAACATTTCCCTAATATTTACGAAAGATGTTTAAAAGTAGGCATTGATATAACAAAACAGCCTATACCTGTCGTTCCGGCCGCTCACTATACATGCGGAGGTGTAATGGTAGATCAGAGAGCATTAACAGATATATCAAATCTGTATGCTATCGGAGAAGTTTCATATACCGGACTGCACGGAGCAAATCGTATGGCATCCAATTCAATTCTCGAGTGTCTGGTTTACGGAGCTGCAGCAGCTAAAGACATACTGTCCAAACTGGATTCGGCACCATCAATAACAAAATTCAAGCCTTGGGATGAAAGCCAGGTAACCAACTCGGACGAGGAAGTTATAATTCAGCATAACTGGCATGAGCTGAGAATGGTGATGTGGGACTACGTTGGTATTGTAAGAACCAATAAACGTCTTGAAAGAGCAAAACACCGTATAGATCTGCTGAAAAAAGAAGTGAAGGAATATTACGAAAACTTCAGAATTACCAATAATTTGCTCGAACTGCGCAATCTGCTTCAAATTGCAGAACTGGTAATAAAATCAGCAATGAAACGCAAAGAATCTCGAGGATTAAACTATAATTTGGATTATCCTGATATGCTGGATGATCCTAAACCAACAGTGCTTACTCCGAAATCACATAAATAACATACCTGTTATCTGATTGCGTTTAGCCCATTTGCCATGTGCGACAAATGGGTTTTTACTTTCTATAACTCAGAATGTTTAGAATTGTATGCGTCGATCATTATGTTTATAATATGTTTAAACTCATCAGTAGCAGGTGTTTCACCTTTTAATAACCACCTGAACAAATTTAAATCGGACTCATCCAATAATCTAACAAAAATTTTCTGCTCTTCTTCAGAAAGGCTTAAAAAATCATCGTCAAAAAAAGTTTGTACCATTAAATCCAATTCTTTCATGCCCCTGCGACACTGCCACTTTATGCGATTCAATTCCAATGATGTATACATAAGAAATCTCTCCGTATCAAAATATAGCACAATCTTCTAAACCGCAACAGGTGCCTTTATTGCAGGATAAGGATCATAATTTTCAATCTCAAAATCTTCAAACTGATATTCAAATATCGAGTTCGGTCTGCGCTTTATTCTTAATACAGGCAACGATTTCGGAGTTCTTGATAATTGCAATTTTGCCTGTTCAAGATGATTTGAATACAAATGAACATCACCGCCGGTCCAGACAAAATCTCCAACGTCTAAATCGCATTGCTGAGCCATCATATGGGTAAGCAATGAATAGCTGGCAATATTAAAAGGAACTCCTAAAAATACATCACAGCTTCTTTGATACAACTGACATGACAACTTGTTATTCGCAACATAAAACTGAAATAATGCATGACACGGAGCCAATGCCATTTTATCAATTTCTCCCGCATTCCACGCAGATACAATAATTCTTCTGGAATTCGGATTATTTTTAATATCATTTACAGCATTTGAAATTTGATCAACAACCTTACCGTCTGCTGATTTCCACGATCTCCACTGATGTCCGTAAACAGGTCCCAATTCTCCATTTTCATCTGCCCACTCATCCCAGATGCTAACACCGTGATCTTTTAAATATTTGATATTGGTATCACCGTTTAAGAACCATAGCAATTCATAAATAATAGATTTAACATGGCATTTTTTGGTTGTCACCAAAGGAAATCCGTCTGCCAGATTAAATCTCATCTGATGCCCAAATAACGATAAGGTTCCGGTTCCTGTGCGATCTCCTTTTTGCGCACCTTCATCTAAAATTTTTTGCATTAATTCTAAATATTGTTTCATATCTGTCTCTCATAATTATTGTAAACGCTCCATAATAACCTTTGATGCTATTTAAGATTGTTTAAAATCAACAATCCATCCTTTTCTTTTTTCAATAAGACTTAACTTTTTATA
>CACWLF010000124.1:0-1811 GCA_902761645.1 uncultured Aeromonadales bacterium
AAACGGGGATCAAGGTAACAGATGAGGAATTAAGCAAGGTTAATTTATTTCAAAACGAATTCCATGGTGAGTGGAATTATAGGATAATTCCTAATAAATGATTCTCGGATATTATTTTATTACAGTGCCTAAGTCCGTCTGAATCCTGATAAAAATCGTATCCGGTTACAACTACGGACTTGACACTGAGCAATTTCTTGCATAATGTATCAGCTGAAGCCATCTGTTAGCACTCCTTTAAGTAATGGTTTGGTTAATAATACATTAAAGGATAACAGGTGGCTTTTTTAATTTCTAACAGTCAATTCAGATGACATGATTTTTTTTCACTATCACGCCTGAAGCCTCAAAAATGGTCTCAATTCATCAATCATAGCCGATCGCCTGGGATACATGGCTACAAATTCCATAGCTAGTTTTCTTGCCATTTCCTCTCCACCAGTATACTTACATATTTTCTTAAGTTTCCTGGCCAGCCATCTATAGTCCGATCTTTTACTTGCTCTTTTCGCAGCTGCTCTTACACACTCTACTCTGACCTTAAAACACCGGTCCGGATAGAGTTCCTCAAGTTCTTCATAGACATCAAACAGCTCATCGCTTACTGGTTGCTCTTCAATTTTATCCATTATGATGTCAAAACATCCTTCAATAGCATACCACTGAGTTCCTCCGGGATGATTTTTAAGTTCCTTAAGGATTTTATCCCATTCATCAGGCCACTCCGTATCCGAAAAATGTTGTTTATACTCAAGAAAAATATCTCTGTCCCCTACATTTGCCCACAAAAGATTCTTTAGCTGTTCAAATTCTTTTTCCTTATCTCCTGTCTTCTTGTAAATATCAATCAGCGCCCTTCTCGGTCCGTTTGACCAATAGTGATCCGGTCTTTCAGCTATACGCTTCTCGTACAAAGCTATCGCTGCATCGTAATTGCAATATTCCTGCTCTATATTCGCCAAAGTCTCCCAAATACTATAGCCGCCAGCCTTGGCAACAAAAGCTCTGATTTCATCAATGGAAGTTTTCAGATCAGCCAGAACTCTTATATAATAGTCCTGCAAAACCGGGATGCTGTATTTACTGGTGTCAGAGGACTCCATAACTTTTTGGAGCATCTCCTTTTTCATGACGAGTTCGTTCTCATCCTTGAAATGCTTAAGCAAAAAGTCGTATAAATCATCTTCCATATAGTCGATGACGGTATGTCCTTCCAGCTGCTCCATGAACCATTTCAGCATCACGCCATGAGATATATCTTCCTCTCCCTTATCATAAACGATAGACCAATTCTCCTGCACGCTTGCGCAGAAATTCTGTGTTTCTCCATTGGAATCATCCTTGTCGGTAGATGACCATTTCAAATAACATCTGTTGGTTATTTCAAAAAGATCTGCATATCGTGCTTCTGCACTTAAAGCATCGGAAGCATTTTTTAAAAAATCACACACATCCATGCATAGACTTCCGCATTGTCTCCAATCAGAAAAACCGCGCGTTGTATTACTGCTGAAGATTGCCGTTATTTCCTTTTTGTATTCAGATATTGGAATTCTGGTTGCATATCTCATTATGTAATTCCTCTTTCTTCTTTGTTATCACTGGCATCCTGCCTTCTACGACCGTATACTCAACATTCTGGTATCCCATACACGTGAACTACTCCGACTTATAGAAATCGGAGCTTCCTGCTTCAACCACTACTGCGTTGACTACGATGTTACGTAACTCAATGTCTTACACAATGTCCACAGGCGTATAAGTTAGGGCTATTCCATCCCTACTGTATATTTTGTTTCATGCTACTTTGG
>CACWLF010000124.1:1819-7512 GCA_902761645.1 uncultured Aeromonadales bacterium
GTAATACACCGCAACAATGACAGATTTGTGATGACGGAAACCACCTGTCTACTTTTACGAGATACTTATCCCTGTCAGATAACTTATATTCAAGCATATTTCGTCACGAAGTAAGTTATGATGAGGTCAAACTTATTGCTGGGAGAGAATGCTATCTCCGCCATGGTCAGCAAATCCAGCATCGTGTGCATATCCAATTTCAGCGCAATCGCAAACGCTACTGCCGTTTTCTTCTTCGGCTTGTAGTCCGTCTTACAGCGGATACGGGAGAAAACCTTCCTGTCGATGTTTGCTTTCTTATACACCGTCACATCGTCCATACCGCTGGCATCGATCAGTTTGAAAAGCCGTTGCTGAAAAGTTTCCCCAGCATAACCCAGCACCTCATCCAGACTTTTGCCTTCCACATCCACTACCAGGGCTGAGGAAGGTGCCAACGCTGCCTCAAAGGATTCTTCATCAAAATCAGGCTCCGCATTGGCAAGGCAGATGCTCTGGAGCATACGCTCCTCTTCTATTCGTCTGTGGTTACCGTATCTGCCACCGTACTCTGCCTACCTTGCCAGTCCGACACCGTGTACATCTATGTATTCATCAATCTCGCCAACCAGCTGTCCTGATAGTTCAAATGCCTTCTTATCGAACACGACCAGAATAACCTTCGAGTCGTGTGTGAGCAGGAACCTTCAGATCTCAGTCAGGGCGATATTCAGAGCCTCATCTTTAGGGAATCCGTAAACACCGGTGGCAATCAATGGAAATGCAATGCTCTCCGCTTGTAGTTCTGCTGCCAGCGAAAGCGAATTGCATAGCAGTTACGGAGTATATTCTACTCCCCATGATTGCCGTCCATGCAGGTCCCACGGTATGGATGATATACTTTGCAGACAAACCGAATGCCGGTGTCCCCGCAGCCCTACCTGGATCGATGTCGCCGATCTTCTGACGCTCTGCCAACAGGTCACCTTCGCCGGCAACAGCGTATATCGCACTGTCCGTACCACTGCCAATGACAGGCTTCGGATTTGCTGTATTCACAATAATATCTGCTCTAACCTTCGTAATGTCATTCCTTATCATCTGAAACGGCATACGCCTTCACCTCGCTTATACACTATCCTACCATATCTGAACTCCCATCACCTTATTTCCCGCATTTCTTCCATCACGCTGTCTGCCATTGCATTATTCGGTACGATAGCAGCCACCCCGATAACGATAATCTGATGTATATCCTGCTCATCAACCTCTGCAACCGATACATGAAACTTGTTCTGAAGCTTCGCCACAAGGCTTTATACTATCATTCTATTTTCTTTCAGACTGTGTACCCAAGGAGCATGAAGCCTGAAAATTATTGTAGCTATTTTCATATCGCTCATATTTACTCCACTATTTCATTCACTTTCCTTATACATATTCCCATAGTTTGTCATAAGCCAGTGTTGGTTCACATTATATAATTCACAAAACTTCATAATCAGCTCCGTTGACGGGAAAGTTACATCCTCTTCATAGTTCTTCCATGTAGAGGGTGCTATACCCAGTGACTTTGCCATTTTATTCATGGATAATTCTGCATCCTCGCGAACACACCCCATTCTCATACCAAATGTGAAGCCGGGTGTCGGAGGATCCTGATCTTCATTTGGAAGAGTCTGTGCATCTTCCATGAATCTGGCTTGCTCCATAATATCCTGTAGCGGATTCTTCCGGCTCAATATTTCTACCGGCCTTTTCTTTGTCAATGGTTTTCCATTTGATGATTTCTTACCTGATCTCATTTCAACACCTCGCTCAAGCTGTTCGTAATCCCTCTCGGGCCACTCACGGCATAGATGCCATACTCTTCCTTCAATACGTCAAAAGTGAACCTGTCCGGCTTGTATCTTTTAAGTAGCTTTATTTTCATAAGTGCCTTGATCGTCAGATTCTCATCCTGATATTTATACGGAATATCGTAAACGATACGTAATGACCTAAAACTGCTATTTACAATTATAGTAAAAATAGCTCTATGATGGGCGTTGGTTCTTTAAAAATTTATGTTGATATGCATCACATAATCCAATAGAAATATTTTTTTTGAGCAGACCTCGAGAAACGATCCAAAACCCCTTTATTTGCATCTGTTTGCCAAAAAATTGCATTTTGTCACCTGATAAGAAAATGTAACGCTATGGATCTATACAAGGTTCCTATGGTGTTTTCATGCAGTTTGTAATGTAAAAAAGTGGTTTTAAAAGTCCCGAAAAATCCCCATGATATAATATAGATGTTGGTATTTTAAAGGGTTTACGGGCAATGACTAATAAGGAAATTCTTAAGCAGTTTAGTGAGATTTCCAAAAATCTGATGAGCAGATGCTCACCGGATTCAGATATCTATCCATTGGTTGTAGCATTGATTTCTCTTTTTAATCTGGTCATTAACTTAATGCAAGGTTTAAAAGAAAATCTTGAATCACAAGTAATTTTTTTCAAAGGCCAAGCAAAAAAAATTGAAGAAGAGAAAGAAAATTTAGCCCAAAAATACAAAGAAGAGGAAGAAGAGAATAAAAATTTAAAACAGCAGTTAAAAGAGTTGCAGGAACAATTGTCAAATTCCACAATAACCAACGTCAAGCTGGCAAACGAAGCAATTAACGGCAAGGGCAGCGAAAAAAATATACCAACTACTGTTCCACTCCAACAGGAAGATGATGATAGCATTTTTACAAATTCATCAAATCCTGATTTTGACAAAGATGTTAATGGAAAGGACGCCGGTCAGAAAAAGAGAAAAGGTCGCGGTAAGTCGCGGTAAAAAGATACCGAGCAACATATCCGAAACCCGAATATTTGTTATAGATATCTTTGGCAACAAGCTGACGATGGAAGATGCAAAGAAGCTTCTCAACACAGTTGTCGCAAAGGATGGAAAATTTTACAAATGTGTACGGATAGAAGAATCCTCTACAAAATATGAAGTCGAAACAAAACTGATAGAAGTAAAATACTACAAAACTGCACTGGTTGAAGTTGATGAAACCGGCAGACCGGTAAACGGGAATCATACAACTGTTCCTGCACATCCGGAAACAGACTTCTTGAAGAAAAACAGAATAAGCGTAAACATCATGAGTCTGATACTTGGTTTATGGCTTGGACTTAGACTGCCGGTATACAGAATCAGCGATTATTTTGCAGAAAAATTCGGGCTGATGATAAACCGCAAGGATATCTACCGTTATATTGATATAGTATCAGCCATGCTTATGCCCGTGTTTCTCAGAATGCAGTACGTGAGCATCATGACGGCGTTAATTATAGGATTAGATGAAACGTTCTGGAAGGTAAGGCAGAAACCTGGAATAGAAACAAATGGTGAACCACCGCCAGACGTGCTGGAAGAACTGGATGACATAGACAAAGCTGATTTTAAAACAAAGAAATCAACTCGAACATACATATTCGCTATTATTACTGAACATGGTTGCATGTATTACCATTCAGTCACTAGGTCTCCGGATTTTATTAAAAGAATACTGATTGAAAACGGAATCAGAAGCGATGCTTTTATCATCCGCGACGGTTATTACAAGAAATCGTTCTTCACTGTTCCGAAGGAAGATGGCGAAGTAACTGATGACGGCATGGAAGAATTTATTTGTGACAGCGGGATGTGCTGGATTCACGTCAAAAGATATTTGTGTTTGTGCTTTAACTTTTTATGTAATTACAACCCTAAAAACGGGAGTATTATTCCAAAACAACGCACTATAAATGCTAAATGGGAACAGGATGTATATGACAGCAAAATGTTTATGGATTTGATTTCTGAATGCTTTCATGCAAACAATCAGGTTTCACTTCAGTTGCTTGATAATTCTGAAATTGATTCAGTTAATCACAAAAAAGAAAAAGTTGAATCAATAGTGGATCATATATTTAACACCGCAAGACCAATATATGAAGATGTAATCGCGTGGAAGAAAGAAAAGAAAAATAAGAAAAAAAATCACTGAAGGTCGAAGAACTTACAGTAAAAGATTCTGTGATGCGATTGAATATATGGTCAAGAACGAACAAGCTCTGAGAGCATTTATTTACAATGAAAACGGAGTCATGCATAACAATATGACCGAGCAGAAGTTTCGTGCATTAGATATTCTTCGCAACAGCATGCTGGGCAACGAGACAGTCAAGGGTGCTGAAAATCTAGCACTTATGTATTCCTTCTATCAGACATGCAAACTTCATGGCGTAAATTTTGAAGAATACATGAAAAAGGCTCTGGCTGTTATGACAATGAATATGAATAAAATTAATTAAAAAAAAATAAAAATGGGACCATTACAGGTTTTAAGTCCCATACTATTTCGAATGAAATTTTAGATGAACTCATGCCGTGGAATGAAAATTTTAAAAAATAAAATTTACGGTTTTTAGGTTATTACAGAGCGTTTACTGCTTTTTATTACATACTTAATTAGTATGTTTATCGTCAACACTTTTCTACAACAGAGCCTAAAAAAAGAAAAAAAGTGAACCGGTAAAATTTTCCGTCTGAGCAATATAGACGATGCGAATCAGTATAGACAGTAGGAGCAGTGCATAATGAGAGGGGGCTTTACAGTAAAAAAATGCCTTCTTGCATATACTCATACAGGAAGGCACAAGATTAAACAATTTATAAAATAAAACCGTTCATTTACAGTTCAATTAATTCCTTTAAACGTAAATTCACATCCATAAAATCCTTGACCAGTTCTTCAATTTTCTCCACTTCATCGGAACCGATTTCAAACTGTTCAATTATATAATTAAAGGTATCCTTTTCACTCTCGCTCAGATATGTATCCGAATAAATAAGGAATATTACATGAAATAAAACAATTTTTTTGATTTTTTCATTCTGGGAGGAAAAATAATCAACAAGATCGTTGATCGAAGCCGATTCATTAACCTGACATACATCAAATTCAAGTTTCAACTGCTCTACAAATGATTCCTCATCAAAGTCATACTGACTGTCTATCTGTGCAAGTTTGTACATCAAATCCACAAGTTTTGAAGATTGCTCGAAATTAAGTTCATTAGCAAACATTTTTTATCCTTTAAACGCTTAAATAACAGAAATTTCATGATTCCGACGACATTGCATGTACACGCGCACATAATTTTTTTCAATCGCAATATGAATTCTGTCTATTTTAAATCAAAAAAGAGCAATACACAAAAAATTTAGAGCAAAAGTTTCAGGAATAATCCCTGATGGTCAGTTTTTTTTTCAGAATTAATTAAAAAAAATCTATAGTTGAATTTATTTTTGATCAAAGGAATTCGAACAGATTATGAAAAATCATATGCATGCAGTTTTTTTAGAAACTGCACTGTCGCTGTGTCTGATTCAAGGATGCTGCTTCGGAACCGCCGGACGGCCAGGCACTTCTGCAATGATTGAAGCGGAATACGCAGAAGAAAACAAAACAGTGCATGAAAGATTTTACAGAAATCTTTCAGCCGGGTTTGCCGCTGAAATTGACTTTTTCCCGAGTTTGATACTAAACCATCACAGACCTCTTGAAAAAAGAGGTTTTTCTTTAAATAATAATGTTGTGTATACGTAATGTATATGGTATAATATTCTTAAGGTTGTCTTTTGATATTAAGGAGTCCAAAAATGTTTGTTCGCAGGATTAAAAGAGCAAA
>CACWLF010000125.1 GCA_902761645.1 uncultured Aeromonadales bacterium
TATGCAAACAAGAAGATTACTTAAAAAATTGGATTTAGAAAAGGAAGATGTTTATAGAGAAGACAGACTTATCATTCATCACAGTGTCCCTCTTTTTATTATAACGAATTCTTATATAAAAATGCTTTAAACTACGCAGCTAGAGCAGCTTGTATGGTTTCATTAGCAAACGGACTTATATCTCGTGGCATACTAACATGATTCTCTGCTAAGAATTGGTACGCATTCATAATTTCACTTGCATTTTTTGATTTTTCAAGAATAACCGAATTATAAGTAAAATCTTCATTTGTTATTCCGGGGGCTGGTGATTGACGTATGTTATCTCTAGCTCCTATTTCAGAAAGAGCAATTTGAGAAATTAAACGATTTCTTTCTTCATCAGAGATAGTTGCAGATCTTTTCTCTAATTCTTCCATCATATCTTCTGGATTATCTTCTTCAATTCCATCATCTGTTTCTGATGAAATAACAGTTGTTTTATTTAAGAAATCCCCCTGACGAAGATGTTCATGCAATCTTTGTATAACCTCTCTTGAAAACATTGCTTTTGGAGCCGTTCGTTTCATATTTATCCATTCTTGAATTTGTTGGAATAAATACGAAACATCACTCTGAGATCTTAATGAGGCAATTATAATAGCTACGTTTGCTATAAAAAGATTATAAGAAATATTCTGAGTGATTCTAAAAATGTCATTTAATTCTTGTTTGTATTGCCTATAAAACCATGCAGGGAAGAGATTATAAAGTTGCGCCATGTATTCTCTGAAAGGAATATTCACTTTGTTTGATAAATCATCTATTTCTTGTGTTATAGGAGCTATTCTCGCGGTACCTTGTTTATTGCTTATTTTCAAAATAGGATTGGGACCCATGCTAACAAACGTTCCTGAAGGAACCTGAACATATTGAGTGCCAAAAACCTCATTTTGTAAACTTGGGCCCATACTAACACGTGTACCTTTTGGCACATTTGTAGTAGTCATAACAACTCTTGGACTTGATTCTGATCTCCAAGTTGGTGGAATATCAAAACGTTTATTACCAAAAGAAACAGTAGTTGGACGAGGATAAGATTGTAAAGTATGAGATTTATCTTGTAAAGTTTGAAGCATTTTAGTTGTTTTATTTATCGCTTCTATAATCGATGAATCTATTACTATGTTTTTATCCTGAATTCTAGTTTCAGAAATATTCTTCTTCTTCTTTCTTGGAACGATAACAGGAAGTTTCTTCTTTCTTGGAACAACAATAGGTCTTAATGGTGCTTTACTGGGCGTGCTAATCTCCTTATTCTGCCTTTCTACTTCTTCTTCCATTTCATCTATTTCACTAAATACTTTTCTATATGCATCTTGAAATGCTTTATCTTCTTCCTCTCGTTCAGCCAACCACGCAAAAACATCTGCATCATCTACCATTTCCTCTTCTTCATTTTTATCACCAAGTAAATCAATTTCCATGTCTTCTTGGTCTCCCACTGTGACTACATCGTCAATTACACTTGGCACTTCTTGTCGATAACTTTCAAGCATAAGATCTAAAGCTTTTTTATAAGCTTTTAATTTATTTGCTATAGTTACAGAAGTTGTTGATGTTATGTCGCTTAAACGATTTAAAGTACGTTTACCAGTGTTTACACCCACATTATAAATATTCACCATTCCTTGAGTAGCTAAATCCGCCGTTTTAGTACTTACTTTCCAAGCTTCGACAGAAGCTACTTTAAGAGCACCTGCAATATTAGATATAATATTTGCCACATCTTGATAACTTCCACTAAAATCTACTGGATAAATAAATTGTGTGGGCAAAGTAAGAGGTGAAGGAGAAACATTTTCAGGTGAAGGAGAAACATATTCAGGTGAAGGAGAAACATATTCAGGTGAAGGAGAAGGTACATATTCAGGATTAACTCCAGCAGGGATAGTCATTTTACCATGAGAAAAGGTAGGAACTAAAGAAGGAGGAAGAGGTTTCTCAGGTGCTCGTTTATTAAGATCTATACTAGGAGCTTTTGTCTTTCTTTCAGTCTTCTCTTTTTGAGAAAAAACATCTTCATCATCTTCATATTCATAAAATTGATACCCGTTTGATAATGTTACTAATTTACCTTTTCTGCTACTAGATTCTTCTTCAGGCGTCGGAGAACCGCTTGAAAAAGGCATTAGTGGCTTATCCTCACTTGAATCCATTAAATCAAAAATATTAATTAAAGAGGAGTCTGAAACTGATGGAATGGTCGACGGCGGCACAGGGTCGCGCGGCTTAAAATGGAGTTGTTGATCATAAAATCTAGGCATACCAATCAAATCATGTAAAATCCAATCCCAAGCATATCTAGGATGATATTTTTTAGGTTGACCTCGTTCCCATGGTTGTCTTGTTATATCTTCAAAAAGAGACAAAATTGTAACAAAAAACATAGCACCTGCTGCGATAACAACAATCCCAGCTCCTCCTCCTAACACCTTAAAAAATTTACCAACTGGTGGACCTACCTTTTCGCCCGCTTTTTTGCTGACATCAATCACTTTTGTGAATGCTTCTCCTGTTGATTTACCAAAATCTGTAATTTTTTCACCTGCTTTCTTAGAAACATCAACCACTTTTATGACTGCTTTTCCTGTTGACTTTCCTGCTCTTGTTAAAGCATTTCCTGTAGATTTACCAAAATCCGTAATTTTACCCCATGCCGCAATATTAAATTGTGCAAAAGATTTACCTGCTACTACTGCAATATTTTTTGCACCTTTTGCACCTTTTACAAATGTACCTCCTGTAGCTGTTATCAAATCTTCTAAACGATCTGTGGCTTTGTTTACTTTTTCTACCATATCCTTTTTCATAATAAGAACAAGATTAGGGAAATCTATATCTGCGACTCTCGACTTTACTGACTCTAGTGCTTTCATAGATGTATCAGCTATTTTTATTGATGTTCTATATGAAACACTTAAAGCAGAATAAAAATTATCAATTATTTTCGGCGTTACAATATCTATAGGATCTAAAACAATAGAAGGACAAGCAAACATATTAACTGTATGTAATATTTCTCTACCAATAGGGAAAGTAATTAGCATTTTATAAGACGAATTATATAACATATACAATGAAAGGCACTTCATTAACAGTTCTGTAATATATTTCCTTTCCATTCGAGACATAATAGCACCCTTTAAAATAGCTAAAATATTAGTTGTCCATTCTTTTAAAGGAAAATTTATATCTCTACCTACTTTCCGCAATAAATCAAGATAATCATCAACAACATTAAACATTCTAATATCAGCGGGCACCATATAATGATTTTGGATTTTTTTCACTTGAGCTTCCACTTCTTCTTCTAAAGGTACATCAAGCTTTTCATCATCTTCTTGAACATTATAATTAAAAACAACACCACAAGATGCTACTTCATCTACTACTGTTTGCGGTGGATCTTCAGCAAAAACAACTGTTGGACCATCTTCATAAGAGACAGTTATAAAACTAGAGCTTTTTGCTTGGCGATCTTTCACTTGTGTTTTTGGTCGATGATCTTCTACTCGTTCATTTATAGGTTGAGGATAAGATTCAGGAATAAACTTTTTAGGAAGGTGTAATAAATCTTCAATATCATGTACATGTTTTGTGGCAGGTACAGGTATATCAACATTAAAGATGTTATATTGTAACTCTGGAAATGGATCAGTATATGGTTCCTCTTTTATATCATCATCATCTTCAGTTTCATCATCATCATTATCATCATCATCTTCAGTTTCATCATCATCATTATCATCATCATCTTCAGTTTCATCATCATCATTATCATCATCATCATCTTCAGTTTCATCATCATCATCATCATCTTCAGTTTCATCATCATCATCATCATCATCTTCAGTTTCATCATCATCATAAACTTTTATTAGTTTGGGAGGATAATTTGGATCTGGTCCCGGTAAAATTTCTAAATGATAGGGCCGTTCATCATTCCCATTTCCAGAACCTGAATCTCCAGCTGGTGCCGGGGGCCATCCTCCAATTATAACTTCAACATTACCATCATCATCAAGCAAAGAAGGAGGTGGAGCAGGAGCAGGAGCAGGAGCAGGAGCAGGAGGGACAAAAGGAGCAGGAGCAGGAGCAGGAGGGACAAAAGGAGCAGGAGCAGGAGCAGGAGGGACAAAAGGAGCAGGGCAGGAGCAGGAGGGACAAAAGGAGCAGGAGGGACAAAAGGAGCAGGTTCAGGTTCAGGCCCCAGACCAGACTCAGACGAATTTATTTCATCATCCATTTTATGGCTAACACTTACAATAGGTCCACCATAACCAGAATAATCTCCAACTCTCTTTTTTCTTCGATATGGAAGTCTTAAGAATTCTTCCCAAAGATACTTCTTCCCCTTTTCACGGCCTTTTTTACTAATACCAAAATGATCATATATACGCTGATCACCATAATCGAGTGAAGCATAATTGTCAAGTAGATCTTTTTCAACCTTCTTTGGCTTCTTTAAAATTTCAGGCTTTAATTTTAAAGCCATTTTATTAAAAATCATAGAACGAAGATTAGGTCTAACAACACCAGGTGTTGAAACCCAACCACCAGAAAAATTTCTCTTCATTTTTAAAAAAAGTATGAAAAAATAAAAACTAGATCATAGATGCCAACCTTTCTGCTTCAGAACGGCGTTTCTTCCTAGATTTTTTAGAAGCATCACCGGGCATAACAAGATCCATTTCACCATACTGTGGATCTTTGTATTTGAAAGATTTAGTTGAACTTGCCTTGTAAGCACCTACCTTTTTTCTCGGTCCTTTCTTAGGGAAGAAAGTAGCTGGATACTTAAGTTTCTTAAAAAGTTCCCAAAGTGTTGCCTTCTTTGACAAACTCATTCGTTTTAACTTTGATTTGGGAATCTTAAAAGCACTAATCATTGCTCTTGCAGGTTTACCCATAGCCTTAAAAGCTTTTTTCCAAGCTTTTTTGTATTGTGCTAATGAAGAAAAAGGATGCTCCCCAGTCAACTGATATTTCATACGATTAAAAACCAAACTATGAGGAGTTTTTATGATTTTCTTCCTTTTTGATGTCCAACCTCCATAAAAATCATCATCATCATCATCACTTTCATTAAAACCATCCTCATCATCACTGTCCTCCCATGGTTCTTTATGTTTTTTCTTAAAACATGAACAATGTGATGAACCACCATAAATTTGGTTTGGGAAAATGTTAAAAGGAGAAGAAGAATAACTAATCATTTTCAAAAAGTTATGAAAATAAAAACTTTTATAATTCAAGCAGTGATAGAAAGAATTAACACGTCATTAGGTGACATGATTTGAACAAATTCACCCTTACGTTTTACATAACCTTGGACATCATTACTAAAAATAGGATGGTAACCCTGACTCACTAAATCCTTTTCAAGGTATATCACTCCATCACTACCTTCTCTAAAAAGTCTATTTATAACTGAGCCAACATCACTCCCCAAACCAAGCCTTGTTGCTTCAGCAGGATTTAAGTTAGTCGTTGTATTTCCGTCTACGATTCTATCTAATAAAATAGGAATATAACGTGATACAGAAGACTTTTTATCATCATCATCATCATCATCATCATCATCATCATCATCACCACTATCTTCTACATACTTAGATGTCTCTTCTTCATTTTCCTGACTATCTAAATTAAAAAATAAAAAATAAATAAAATAAAAAATAAAAAAAATAAAAATAAACAAACTATTTCCCCCAATCTTTAAATATATCCTGATCATAACCCAGTGCCTCAGCTTCATCATAATTATTCATCATGCCAATTCTACCTTCTCTTATAGCCTTTGATATATCAGCATTGGTAGGCATTGCTCCAGTCTGTTTCTTCAAAATATTCCTGACCAAAGCCCTAACATTCTGCATACCAAATTTAGATGCTCTAGCAAGCTTATTACTATTTTGCATTATCCCCATTGTATCTAGAGCCGGTGTTGGAATAACTACCTTACCATATACAGAATCATAACCCATAGCCTCGCATTTTCTAATATAATTCAAAATACGATTCAATTGAGCTACATATTTATAAGCTCCTGGATTAACAGCGTCACCATCTCCAATACCATAATCTATAGTAAGTTTGTTAACAAGCTTTTTTGCCTTCAAAGTAGCTCGATCAACTCCATCTTGAGACAATTTCATTTTTCCTCCTGTTTTAAAATCATCCAAAGAAACATCGTCAGAAGAAACTGCACCACCCTTGTAATGACGACGCCTACGTTTTCCTAAAGCCCTTAAAGCTCTCAATTTAGCTCTACCACGGGCCAATGCAAGCAACTGTTTCTTAGAAGGACGTTTACGAACTCGTCCTCCATAAATTTCTCCAAGAGTATCCATAGTCCCTCCAATACGAGATGCACCTTTAAAAGGATTAAACCTGGCTCTGGCCATTAACCTCGAACGTAACCCACTCAAACTTCTTCCACCATAAAGTTGTTGTTCAAAAGCGTTATACGGATCTGAACCGATTGATAACATTTTTTCAACGCGTGAAAAAAAGTAATAAGAAAAAAAGTAATAACTTTATTATTAAAAGTGAAAAAATTATGAAAAAATTCACTTTCGTAACAGAACGTTCAGACGAACCCGAAGACGCAATCATCGACATCACAAACACTGCACCAATGGATTTTGTGGGTAAATTGCGTGTGTCTAAACTAAAAATTCCTCTAAACACTTTCCCAATAGCACTTATTGAACCAAGTCAACGAGGGTTCACGGCAGAACAAAAAGCATTGATAGACGGCGAAAAAATGGTACCCACAACACTTCAAGTATGTTATTGGAGTACAAGTTCAAAAAGTGTTCATTCTATGTCCAATGAAATATTTGTCGACACATTCCAACAAACAAGTACTCTTAATATCATGCCAACATTAGAACATATAAGTCATGATTCAATAAACCAAATAGTGATTGATATTTATTGGGCAGACGATATACCACGCTGGAAATTTGATCCTGAAGTTAACTTGTGGTTTTTGACAAACGATGATTATCCAATTTATTCTTGGAATGGAGAAAACATGGGTTTAATAAAAAAGCAATATACCTATCAAAACACAAATTCGCCAGGACCCAAAAGTCGTGACCAAAAGAGTGCATCCGAACAAATACTTGAAGCTTCCATATTAAACCAATACGACAAATTTGCAGTAGATATTAAATGGCAAGTAGATCAAAATACAAATTTCTCCAGTATTATTTTGGCAATTTCCCCTCAACTCGCTACAATCTTAGGTCTAACAACAAGCCAATACACAAGATATTATTTTGAAGATGACATCCCATTTTCAGATAATGATATATACAGAGCAATAAATGAAGAATACTGGACCTACTCAACCAACATCGTCTATAATACTTACCAAGATAAAGTTTTAGGAGAGAATCCATTACCCACACCAACTTATTCTTTATTTGATTTTTCTGGAGTTTACACAATCCGAGATACCACACAAAGCGAATTCTTATTCCCTGTAAACCATATCGCTATACAATGCTTGGATTTAAATATTGAAAATCCGGAAGACATATCAATAAATACAAGGGATTTACAAGGAGTGGTAGTTCCTTCACATGCCTATTATTTAAAAACATTCTTGATAAGCACGAGAAATACCAGAAGTGACTTCCTCTACCTCTCTGACTTAACTCAAGAAAATTATATTGCCGTCAATTCACCAAGTATTTATAGACTTATATTCCGCATACTTTGGATAGACAATGATAATTTCGTCCATAACTTCAAAATATGGAGAGACAATGTAATAACATTACAACTCGTTTTGGAAGATTACAACTCTGAAAAAAGACCACGAGTTGCATAAAATTCAGGTGTGACAAATTTATAAATGGTTTCATAACTTTTTGTCCCATCTCCAATCACGTTCACCTCCCCTTTTATAATTTTTCAATAACT
>CACWLF010000126.1 GCA_902761645.1 uncultured Aeromonadales bacterium
CTGATTTGCTAGTATTTGGTTGAAGTCCGCTATCGTGTAAATCGAAATTTCTGATACTGGTAATTGCAGGCATAACCTTTTCAGCTTCCGTAGCATTAGAAGATGTAGTTTCCTGAACTGTTTGCTCTGCAGGTGCAATTGTTTCTTCTGGTTCCGGCTGCACAGTAACTTCTTTCTTAACATTCAATTCTGGATATAGAACTCTCTGGGTTGCGGCAGCAGTTATAGATGAAATTTTTTCTGTAAATGCTGACTCGGAAACGGAGGACGAGCCAAATGTTTTTCTCAAATCTTGATAGAGGTATGACGGAACATGTACGGTTGCAAAACGATCCTCAGTAGACATTGATGCTCTGTTGGAAACTAGTGAATCAGGCTGTAGTCTGCTGTCTTTGAACTTATACTCGAAAAAGATCCCGGAA
The DNA here is from genome assembly GCA_902761645.1 of uncultured Aeromonadales bacterium. Lineage (GTDB taxonomy): Bacteria > Pseudomonadota > Gammaproteobacteria > Enterobacterales > Succinivibrionaceae > UBA2804. The sequence continues at coordinate 423 of CACWLF010000126.1, forward strand.
CCGTCAATTTGCATATTGTCAGCCAGATAAATTTACCAGTATATCGAAAGGATCTTTTTCAGTCTGGTTCTGATTCTGTTCTGGTGTTTGCACAACAGTTTCAGTATTCTGCTGTTCCTGTGGCGCAATGTATTCATCATAAAATGCTTTCAGCGTTTTTGAATTTGCATCGCGGATCTGTCCAATGAACTGTTCGATTGGATAATCACGCAAACTTTCATTTTTGCTTTTATACCAGCTCGGATCATAAATTTCGCCATCGCCATTTTTGAATTTAGCCACATCTTCATCAGCATAAATAATTGAGCTGAACAAAGTAGATTGATTCAATACATCCAATCTGGCATTTGCAAAAGCTTCATGATTGAAAGCAGGTGATTCTTGAGCTGAAATATCATTGATTATGCTGTCCTTAATTGAATCACTGGCACGAAGGATCCGAGTTGTATCGGCAACTAGGCTGTTAATCGAATCGCCTAGATCATATCTGTTTCGGATAACACTTTGAGTAGAGCCAAATTCAAATTCATCAGGATAAATCACTGATACAGAAGTTTTGGTATAACCGCGTTTCGGCTCCTGCTGCAAATTCTTCATCCACAGATATTCATTACCATCTTTAAGAGTTTTGAATTTGCGGGTATTCTGCCAATCCTGTTCAGGATATAAATCAGGTCCTCCTTCTGACCAATGCATATATACCATCGGCGGCATAGTACCTTCATTTATTACTTGATTCAAAGCATCCTGATTCAACGCAATACCGTCAATCAAATCAACTCTGGTAAAATCTTCTTTTTCCTGGTTATAGCTGGTAAGAAGTTCATCGGTTGAATCGGATAAATCCCAGTCCAGACGTGTATACTCATTTGAATAATTTTCTGAATTGAACAAAGGCGAAGTCGGTATGCAGGCATTGATTTTTTCAAATGTTTCATAATCAATGGTTTGGAAATAACCGACGTTGCGACCGGATTCATAGATCTCTTTTAGTCTGTTTCTATCTGTTGGTACTTCTCTGTCATCCACAGTGAGAGAAACATCATAAATTTCTTCAAATTCTCTTAACATTGAATTGCCGCGTTGCCAGAGCTGACGGTCAATTATTTCAGTTACATTTCCTGAATTAAATTCATTAGTCTGAAATCTTGCAAGCTGTGTCAGTACCGGATCTGTATCATTCTTAGATAACAGATATGCAAGTTCCTGAGACTCCTTTTCGCCGTATTGAGCTTTCACAAAATCAGTAATAACCGGTTGCCATTGCTCTGCAATTCGTGAACCGAAAGCGTTAAGCATATTTTCAGAAGTAGCCATAACTGCCGGTTGTTGTCCGGCTTCTTTACATTCCTGAGATAAAGAAACCAGTGTATTGGTAAACTGCTTTTTCATTTCTGGCGTAAACGGTTTTGGATCAAGTCCGCGGGCGGAAAGTTTTACCATATTTTTGCGTTCAAAATCTTTAACTGCCAGGAAAGATACCAATTTAATGTAGTTATCAGAATCAGATAGATTGAATTTTTTATTTTCAGTATCAGAAGCAATGCTCGGTGATGCTTCATTTTGGCTCTGCTCTGTCGAAATATCGTTAATAACATTCTGTTGGCCAGATGTTTGAATTTCTGAATTTTCTGCAGGATGTACCTGAACCTGCGGCGGTTCTTCTCGGCGTGTTTCCATGCTCTGAATTTGAGCCTGCTGCTGTTTCATTGCTTCTGCAAACTGTTTCTGCAATTGTTCCTGTTGCAGCTTTAAAGCATCCTGCAGAGTTTGATCCGGTGCGTTAGGTGCTTTCTCCTGGGTAGTCTGGATTTCATCTTCTGTGGCATTTTTGCTTTCATGCAGTTGTGGTGCTACTGTTGGCTGTTGTGCCTGTTCCGCAACTTGCTCCTGGTCATCCGAATATTGATATTGATTCGTTACTGTTTCGCTATTCTCAACTAATCCAGAAACAGCTTTACCTTCATTACTAATATACTTTTTCTGTTCTTCTGCAGAAATTACAGCAGCGGTAACCTGTTGCACCGGTTGTTGAGGAGTCGGCTGACTTATAAAACTGCGAACATGGTTTGAAACCTTGTTGGCCTGAATAATTCCCTCGCTTATCTGATCTACAATTCTAACTGCTCTCTCAGCATCAGATAAACCTTCTGCTGCAAGCTGTTCATCATAATTTCTGATGGAATCAACAATATTCAAGTCAGCATCGGAGCTGTTGAAATTGAAAGCATCCTCAATGAATCTGGTTGCAAGATCAGTATGAATTGGAGCAACGCCTGACGGCAGTTCTGCATAAATTGAACCGGATGCAACGGTGCTGAAAGCATTGTGGTAGTAGACTGCAGGATCTTCCGACTGTTCGCGTGCTGGCATTTGATTATTTTGAATGTAAGCATCAGCACTGCTCTGTTGAAACTGCTGTTTCGGATCGTCAAGTTTGGCCAAAATTTCCGACGATAACTGACACTGCGATAAATTAAAAACTACCGCTGTTTTTTTAATTGGTTTTTCCAACCACACTTCCTTACTGCTCTTTTCACCATTTTCATCTGTGGTTGTTATGGTCTTTTTCCATTGCCAGGAAACAATTTTAGTTCCATGCGTGCCGCGTGGTAATCTACCACCTAATTCCTGTAACTGTTTGAAAGTCACCCAGCGCTGATCGGTAAAGCCATTTTTAAGCGCTGCCGCCGACAGCACCAACTGATTTATCGCGCTGACCGGATTGCCCTTACCATCAAGCTGTTTACCTGGATTATGATCGGTATTCAGTTCTTTGAGTGATGTCTCAAACATCGATAATGCAATGTCTTTGACATATTCCTTGTATTGCCGCTCTGCTTCTGCAGAATCAACATCTCTAATTGAATTAACGTATCTCATGTTTTATCCCTTAAAAAATTAATAGTTAAAATCCCAGCCTTCATTTTCCAATGTAATTTTTAAATCTTCACATTCTTCAACCATCTGCTTCAAATTCCGGTAATAGAGTGAATCTGTTTTACCTGCTGCAGCAAGTTCTTGCAGCTCATTCTGCAGATTTTGCAATTCTCCTGAATAAACAATGTCGAAATTATCAACATCCTGATCTTCAATTGAAGATAATTCCTGCTGTTGCTGTTCTTCACGCAACAAATCTAAAAATTCATTTGAATCGCAAACCTGTTGTGTCGGATGTGTGATGTAAATTGCGGCTGACTTATTTCTATTTTTTTCTGACATCTAAAAAAAATCTCTTATCTGTGATTACCCTGAGATTGTTTTTTGGTATTTACTCGTTTCTGCTCGTTCTCAACTTCTACTGTTTCATAATTTTTCAGAATTTCAGGAAGTTCAGAGTTTTCAGGCTTATAGTAAGTCCAGGTTTTAGATTCATCACTAAAGTAGGCATTTGCCTGATGAAGTTTTTCTCTTAGCTCCTCAGATTTTGCCGCCAGCGGAATTTTAAAGTCCATACGAACATGTTTAACCAGATTTGCTTTAGGTACAATTTCTGAGGTTTTGAGTACGTCAGGTAATGGATTGTTCTTTGTTGTTACAAACATCCAGCATTGATAGTCTGATGACCAATGTGCGCCAGCATCTTTGATTTTCTTGCTTGATTTTCTTGCGAAATTCCTTGCTGGTTTTAGCTTCCGGCACTTTCAAATATACAGGTTTCTTCTGCAGATTTTCAGGTTCACAAACTTTCAATCCTTTGATTTCTTCTGGTATTTGCTCTTTCTTTGAAATCATAAAATAGTATGATTCATGCTGATAATCCCAGGAAATGCCCGGATATTTGTCATGCAGTTCTTCCTTGCCCTTGAGTTCTGCAGGAACTTCAACAAAGACTTTTTTCTGGAGATCTTCATACGGAACGGTCTTGAAACCTTTCAACGCTTCCGGAATTTCACCATTGATTTCATTTACCTTCCATAACTTCTGATCGTAGTCGAATTTTGCTCTGTTCTCCATGAGAGCCGCCTTCACCGGATCTGATAACTCCTCTTTACTGATTTGCAGATATTTGTCAACAATCCTGGTCATAGTATTCGGATCTACCTGTTCAAATGATTGTAGGATATTTTCATCATTTACAGCTCCTGGCACGTAGTACCAGCATTTATAAGAGTTATCCCACCTTGCACCTGCATCCTTAATCGTTTTCCTTAAACCTTCATCGGTTCTTGCATCCGGTGCGCTAAAGTACACGCGATCTTTAGGATTGCTGAAAGGTTCAGAATTTTCTTTTTCAAAATCACTCATTTTTTACTCCATTTCACAAGTGTTTTTTACTCCATTTCACAAGTGAATAATTTAAATTAAGCCAGTTTGCCCACTGGCGAGCCTTGTTAATCAGCTTGCGCTGATATATCAAATTGTATTTTTCAGTTCTGGAATGATAGTTTGCAGCTCTTTGCCACACGGTTCCGCTGTCATTTTTCAAATGATTACCAACACGCCATGCGGCAAGGAAAAATGAATAACATCCCTCAGAACTTGCCAATTGTTCAAAATCTTCTCCGTATTTTTTCGATAAATCGGAAAGATATGCAGAGTTAAACTGCATATATCCGTAATCACTAGATCGATTCTGGTTGACTGATTTTGTATAATGTCTGCTGGTATGGCATAAGCTTCTGCTGCAGATATCGAGCATACGATACGGTCCTGTTCCAATGGCGGTAAGTCAGCTACTATCATTTGATTTCCTTAGTAGTAGAACGGAGAACCGATAACATTTCCGGTCTGATCAAGCACTTTGACCATACTCAAAGTACCTGAGCAATATTTAGGTGTATTTGATTCAGGACCATAGTGTCCGTGAATGCAACCTGTTCCTTCAATGTATTTAACCGGCACAGTGTATGTTTCATATTCGACGCATTGAAGTTTCATGTATGGTCTGCCATAGCTGGTGCGTGCTTCCCTTTCTTCTTCACGGATACATCTTTTTTCCTTGTGGGCAGAAATTACTGCAACATAACCAGTTACAACTCGCAAGCCTGAATTGTCGGTTCCGTCCTCTGTACAAGACGACAAACTTGGAAACGGTGATTTACCGTGTTTGATTCGATGTTTGAATTCACTGTGCGCTCCGTTACATTCCGGTGACGGAAAACCTGCAGGCGCACACAACCAGATTGCACATTCATCCTGAGATGAAGCACTTACCTGGTTACCGCATGAAAGCGCTGCCATAGCAGCAAGAAGAACTATTTTTTTCACCGGGAATTTCCTCCTGTGGTATTAGAATTATTAGTGTTGATATTTGCTTCCTGCTGACGGTGATATTGCTCACGGCCAGCATTGAAAGCCTTAATTGGATGACAGTGGGTAACATTTCCGAGTCCAGTGCCTAGAGCTTTCATAGATGATCCGACAGCTTTAGTTGCATACATTTTGGCAGTCGCAGCAAATCCTTGAGGTTGTTGTGCAGATGCAGTTGAATTTGCGGATTGACTGTCTGACAAAGCTGAAGTTCCAGCTTCAGATGAAGTTGTACCAGTACTTGATGAACCGTTGTCACTTGTAGTTCCTGCAGAAGAACCACCAGAAGCAGATGTGCCGCTGGAACTGCTATCCGATGCTCTGGAATTATTGTTCGTCGCAGAAGGTGCTGTAGAACTTGTTGCTCCAGAACTACCTGAACCACTGCTAGAATTAGCACTATTTGAATTGTTACCAGATTGTGATTGATTTCCCGAATTCTTTGTATTAGTTCCTGCAGGTGGATTTCCACCTGTAGAACTGTTCATACTGGACATATTTTCAGTATTCTGATTATTTACAGCACTGTTTTGAGAATTGTCAGCTCCTTTTGATGATTTACTGTTTCTTGCTGATTCATACTTTCTTCCAGCTAATTGCGATACTTTCTCAATTCCTGAAGAAGCAGCACAACCAACAGAGATTGCACCCTTAGCTCCACTTTGAGCAAAGGTTTTACCTTGACCATACCCTTTTGAAATCATACTACCTACCTGTTGAGGGCTTGCCGTTCCCATTGAAGTGAAGTTAGAGCTGAACAGTTGGGCTATGCGTGCTGGAACTGCAAATGAAATAAACATCAGAATCACCGGATATACCAGCATGAATGAAGATAACATTATGATCATTTTAAATTCAGGCTTGTTGTTCATCGCATCGCGGTACATGTCATTCATGCCACCCTGCACATCAATTTTCATAACAGCGGCGATAATCAACATTAAAACCAAATACTGAGATGACGTCGAAATAATTGATTTGAAATACTGAATAGATGTTTCACGAGTCCACTTGCCGCCGCCAAATCCCAGCAGAAAAACACCGGCAAAAAGTTGAATCAGCACCGATAATTTAACTATTAAAATTCTGATTGCTATAAGTACGTACAAAATGAACATTGCAAGGCCCACTATCAACATTATTGCATTGGCAAAAATCTGTTCCTTTTCAGGAAAGAGACCAAACAGGCCGTTGCTGTCCCAACTCATGCTAGACAAAATAGCATCAAAGGCAGTATTACCTCGCCCCCACATTATTCCGACAAGTGATCCTGCAGATGAATTATCTAAAGGTAATTTAGCACCCTTTGTTGCGACATATTCGAATGAATTTACGATATCGTGCGCGAATTCTTCACCATGTAATGCCAGCCAGTAGAAAAAACCTGTGAACAGTACGAATTTAGTTAATTCACCGACAATTTCTCCAAACTCTGCTCTTTTGAGAGCCATTTCAATCGCGGTCCAGGCTAACGATAACGTTGCCAGTGACCAAAACAAATGGTTGGCCAATCCTCCACCGAATGTAGGATCAACTCCTGTCTGATCCCTAAATAAAAGACCAGCCCCTTCCAGATTGGAAATGGTCAGATACATTATTTCCGTGAATGTATTTTGCAAATCTTCGGGACCTAGATCTGCACCGTAGCACACAGATAATAATGACGGACAGATAAGCAGAAATAAGCCTAGAAATACTCTAATTTTCATATTTATTTAACTTTTGATTCTAATTCTTTTAACGTCTGTTCCCTGTACTGTTTGTACCACTCGATGTGTTTTTGATAACTTTCATCAGATTTTTCTTTTGCTGTTATTACACGTTTCTTGTGTTCTAGCCACTCCGTTTCCCGCTTGATTTGCTGGTCCTGAATAGCATTGAGAAGTGTCATATTATCTTCACGTTGCTTTAACGCTAGCTGATACTGTAGCAACGATATGGTTCGTATATCAGTTAGTTTTTGACCAGGCTTGTTGTCAAGCTCTGCAGGGCGATTTTTCAGTTCATTAGAAAAATTTTCAAACGCTTTATTATCTACTTTAATTTGATTAGCGATAGATCCTTCAACAGTTGGATCATTCTGCTTTCTGTTTTCTTCCACCGTCGCTTCCATCGATTTGAGATATTCACGCATCTGATCATTGCAGGCACTGGCATTGAGAGCCTTACTTTCAAGATTGTCACAGAGCGTAGCAAGATTGTGATTGATGGATGTTGCGTAATTGTTGTATGTTGCTATAGTTTTGTTGTAAGTATCAACAATGCGTTGATAACCATTCATCAACGATTTTAAATCGTTAATGTTGGAAAAAGAGTCAACTATACCCTTGTACTGATCCTGCAAATATGTATATTGCTGAATCATAAGTTCGTACTGACGAATATACTGCTCGTAATTCTCTATATGGTGCTCAAGTTCAGTCATCGTGTCTTTTATCCATGAGGTTACGTCATTATTTAACAATCCGCCATCAATTACCGGAATACCAGTAGCGAATGTTGCTGTTGCAAAACTTAAACTGAATAAAACAGCACAACTTTTATTTTTTAAACTTCTCATAAAAAAATCCTTATCTTCTGAATAACCGTTTGAAAAATCCCTGTTTATTTTCCTGCTCGGTAACCTGCTGTTCTTCTGTCAGTTGCTTCTGCTCCTGTTGAAATTCCTCAATTTGTTCATTTTTAACAACAGGCGGATATCCTAATTGTTCTCGCACTTCATCTGGCGCTTTAATCTCAGTGGCAATCAATTCGTTATCAGCATTAAAAAGCTGATATGCACTGACAGTTTTATCTCCGTACCAGTCCTGATAATCCTCACTAAAACGGGTTAAATATTTTTTGGCATCTTCTTCGTCTTTAAAATGATGCCATTCAATTTCAGAGTTGGTTTCCTGGGATTGTGTTAATGAATTGAGTTTCTGCTCAATCGAGTTGATCTGCCGGTCATAAGTTTCAGGTTCTGAATTTATAAACCACAGACCTTCATAGCGTTTAATTTTGAATTCAGGTCTTGGATCACTTTCATATTGCAGTCTGGCTTTTTTCTCAGCTAAAGTCTCTAGATTGGAATCAATAACATTTTGGTTTTGATCAGTTAAAAGGTGAACCATAATATGCCCTCTATCTTCCAGAGCATAACCGCCGTAATCTTTTTCCCCATCATATTGTTTATGAAATTCGTTTTTTGCTGATTCAGGATCTGTTGCAAAAAATTTACTACTCAATTCACCATGTTCACATTGTTCTTCTTCGATAACCTTTGGATAAAGGTCAAGTATTTGTGCTGGTGTTATACGTCCATGCAGATTTAATTCTGAACCATAATTCTTACCATCATTTGGTACTAGATGGTTTACATCAATTTCATACTGATAAACCTTATATGTCT
>CACWLF010000127.1 GCA_902761645.1 uncultured Aeromonadales bacterium
GATCAAACGTTGATCACAAGTAGCTCGGATATATGAAAGCATTCCAACTTGTCAAATTTATGAAAAAAGTTCTTGCAAATCGGGAGGTGTCCATATATGCACACGGTTTTTGAATTCAAATTTGAACGCTGTCAATCATTTCGATTCACAAAAAATAAAATAATTTCAGGGAATTTACCGAACATGAACAAAACAGAATTTTTAAGTCTGCTGGATAAAATAGTCAAAACCAAAACCATTAGCAGTGACAATCCAAAGGAAGATTTTTCAAACATGGAATTAATCGATCTGCTGAAAAAGGAAACATCAAGTCGCGGCGGAGAGTTTATTGAAGATACGGTTTTGAACAGACCCCCAAAAAACAATCTGCTGATAAAATTCGGTCAAGGAGACGGAGGGCTGCTGTTTTCCGGTCATACAGACACAGTTCCTTATGATGCATCAAAGTGGAAATATGATCCTTTTACACTTACGGAACTTAAAGATCGCTTCATTGGACTTGGTATAATTGACATGAAGGGGTTCTTTGCACACATATTTGCCGCTCTGGATAAAATTGATTTAAAGAAACTAAAAAAGCCTGTTTATATTCTTGCTACCGTAGATGAAGAAACAACCATGGTAGGTGCCAATATGTTTGCAAACAAGGAACAGAATATAAAACCTGATTTCTGTCTTATCGGAGAGCCTACTTCGCTTTATCCCGTAATACAGCATAAAGGATATATGGCCTTCAGAATAACGGTAACAGGTAAGACCGGTCACAGTTCCAATCCTGATCTTGGTGTCAATGCAATATACGTGATGAACAGAATTATCGAGCAAATACTTGTATTTGAAAAAGAACTGAAGACGAAATATCAGGATCCGAGTTTTGATATTCCCTACCCTAGTTTGAACATAGGTTCTATTAAAGGAGGCGACAGCCCGAACCGAATCTGCGGAGAATGTGAAATTCTTCTTGATATAAGACCCCTGATTACCACCCCCTGCAGCATGATAGAACAGAGACTCAGGGAAATAATAAACAGGATCCCCAAAAATGATAATCTGCAGATAAATTTATCACCTCTCTATGAGCATATAGATCCTTTTAAAACAGATATGAACAACGAGTATGTGAGGTATCTTGAAGATCTGACTGAACACAAGGCCATTTCAGTAAACTACTGCACTGAAGCGTCATTTTTAAGAAAACTGAACTGTCCGCTGGCAATATGCGGCATAGGAAGTATCGATAATGCTCACCAGCCGAATGAATTTATGCCTAAGGAAGATCTCGAAAAATTTCATAAAATTCTTACACAACTAATCCGGCGGATATGCCTGTAGAATTGATTATCAATTTTAAACATCCGTTTTGTTTTTACCGCCTTGTAAAAACAGAACGGTATCGCACTTTGCATCAGCATGAACCGTTCAAGCTGCATCATTTACAGTTAAAATCAGATTCATGACTAACAGTTTTTTTCATGTTTTCATTAAAAGAAAAATCATCTGAACCCCAAGTAAATATCACATCCCGCCACACTGCAAACACACCGGTTTTCCAAGAAAAAAAATAATTGAAAATTATTGAAAAAAATTGTTGCAACATGAAACTTTTTCCCTATAATTGTCAAAAAGTTTTTACGTAAGCGGTCCGACCTGGCTTCGGACATTTCTTTGGTCCTGTGGCAAAGCCACATTTGCGAGGTGTAATTAAAAAATAATGAACAACCTGCTTAATACAGAACTTGATTATCAAGATTTAGTTTCCAAATTTGGTTCACCACTTCTCGTGCTTGATAAAGCAACTGTCAGACATCAGTATCAGGCATTAAAGGCTGCCCTTCCAGGTGTAACTCTTCATTATGCATTAAAGCCATTACCACATGATGCGGTGATTGACGCTCTTGAAGAAGAAGGTGCTTGTTTTGATTTGGCTTCCAACGGTGAAGTTGACTTAATGAAAGCACATGGAATCGATCCTGCAAAATGCATCCATACACATCCTATAAAGAAAATCAGCGACATTGCCTATGCTCTAAATTACGGCTGTAAAGTCTTTGTGGCTGATAATGAATGCGAACTTGAAAAATTGGCTCAGTTCAGAGATCAGGTAAAATTGCTTGTTAGAGTAAGCTTCCCTAATCCAGAAACCAAAGTTGATTTATCAAAGAAGTTTGGAGCTTTACCGGAAGAAGTGCTTCCTTTGCTGAATAAAGCCGCATCCCTTGGGTTGGAAATCTACGGACTTTCATTCCATGTAGGTTCACAGGTGAAGTCAGCAAAAAGACATGTTGAAGCAATTACCGCCTGCTCTCAGATTATACGTGAAGCTCGGGAACAGAATATTCAAATTAAAGTATTGGATATTGGCGGTGGTTTCCCGGTTGATTATGAAACTGCATCTGAAACAAACATCAAGGAATTCTGTAAGCCGATTGTAGAAGCTCTTGCAGGTGTTTCTGAAGATGTACGAATCATTGCCGAACCAGGAAGATTTATAGCAGCTCCGGCCATGATAGGAATCTGTTCTGTTACAGGCAAGAGTACCCGTTTCGGTAAACCTTGGTATTATCTTGATGATGGTGTTTACTGCAGTTATTCAGGTCAGATCTTCGATCACGTTGTTTATCCGAAGTTTGCTCAAAAACTTGGTGCAATCAACTACTCTGTACTCGCTGGTCCTACCTGTGACAGTATTGACATCATTGCGGAGGATATTCCTCTTCCTGAATTGGATATCGGTGATTTGATCGTAGGAAAGATGATGGGTGCATATACTATCGCGACCGCTACAGATTTTAACTTTATTCCTCGTGCTCAAATTGTAGAAATTGATTTGGAGAGAGAACCTCTTTGCATCAATCTGGAAATGGTAGCATAAAATAAAAGATAAATTACAACAATCATTGTATTTGGCCATTCAAATTATTGTAATCTGAATGGCCTTCTTGTTTTTGAAAAGAGAGAACAAAATTGCACAATGCGGTTTACCTGTCGTATAACGCAATAATTTTCTTTGCAACCCTCTCGGCTCCATCTCCGTCAACTGCACCTACGATACAGGAACTAATCCTGGTTAACAGTTCTTCATTTCCTGCTAACTTTTCAACCTGCTCAATAACAAAGTCTTCGATTTTACAGTTTCTTGCATCACCGCAGTAATTTATCAGCTGCAGGCGATCCATATATTCACCGACTTTCAACTGATTATCAGCAATCGCAAATGCAACACTCGGCAAACCGCACGCACATAATTCATACAGTGTTGTTCCGCATGCAGAAACAGCAATACGGGAATTGCGCATAAAGCTGGACATATGCACCACATGCTGATGTAATCTTACACGTGCAGTGTCCTTCCGTCTCAGTTCGTCAAGTTCTTCAAAATGAGTGCTTAAATCGCCGATTATAACGTCTACAGTAAAATTGCCAAGTTCAGAACTGGACAATATCTTATTAAGAATTTTAAATTCAAGATTTAAAGGATCTGTACCGCCTGTGGTAAGAAGTATATTCAGAGGTCTCGATTGTATTTTCCTGTAGCGCAGATTGTTGAACTCATCCCGTAACGGACAGTACTTCAATCCGGTATACACCCTGGTGCCCGGGCTTGCATTCCTATATCGAAGCTTATACTCTGTTTCATCAATATTGGGTATGTAATGAATCACCATCGCAATATCGTAAATTTCTTTGCTTAAATCATCAATATAGATTACAGGCAGAATTCCGTTTAAGTCTGCAAGATAAAAGTTTGATGCAGAATAACTGTCAACCATGATTAAATCTACATGTTCTTCTGCTATAAGTTTCTTCAGTGCTGGCAGTTCTTCATCAAGTCTCCGCCAGTCGGAATGCAATATTCTGTATGGAAATTTATTTTGTTCAAGTCTGTCCAGTTGTTTTGCTTCCGCAAGAATAAACAGAACCTCTGCATTAAATTTTCGTAACTGATTGGCTATTGCAATATCTCTAACGAGGTGTCCCGTGGCTACTATTTCATTTGCATCAACCCTAATGGCTATTTTCATAAATTTAGTAAACGATCCATAATAACCTTTTAAAATTGACAAACGTCAAAAATCCATCCGTTTCTCTTTTCAATAAGAGTTAATTTTTTATATGTAATACCATTTGATATTACATAACCATTTATATTTTTAATTAGAAAAGAACCACTCGTTCTTCT
>CACWLF010000128.1 GCA_902761645.1 uncultured Aeromonadales bacterium
CCTATAAAAAGTTAAGTCTTATTGAAAAAAGAAAAGGTTGGATTGTTGATTTTAAACAATCTTAAGTAGCATCAAAGGTTATTATGGAGCGTTTACGAAATTCATGAAAACAGCATTAACTCTGACTTTGCTGGCATTGTCTTTCAGCATCTTTGCCGAAGGAGATCCGCAAACAGTAGGAAAACAGATTTTAAAAGAAAAAAATGCAGGTAATGCACAGAAGCAGCGCAGTTCGGAAGATGCCTGCGGTTTTGTGCTGTTATCCGATGCTGTTCCCGATGCGCTTCAGGAGATCAGATATTTTACCGGTTACAATTTTGTCGGCAGACGGATTGATGGTTATGAAGAACCGGTTGCTCTTCTGACAAGAGAGGCGGCCGGAGCACTTAAAAAAGCGAGTGACGAATTAATCAGAAAGGGTTACAGACTGAAAATTTATGATGCATACCGTCCGCAGACGGCGGTGGATCATTTTGTAAGATGGGCACGGGATCCGGGTGATACCGCCATGAAGCAGTACTTTTATCCAGAACTTAAGAAAGAAGTTCTGTTTTCGCAGGGATATATTGCAAAACGTTCCGGTCACAGCAAGGGAAGCACGGTGGACCTGACTCTGTTTGATATCGCGGCCGGGAGGGAGGCCGACATGGGCGGAACATTTGATTATTTCGGTCAGCTGAGTCATTTTGACTACAAACACATTACAAAGGAGCAGTATGCCAACAGAAAACTCCTCAGGGATACCATGGAAAGGCACGGATTTAAACCGATTTCCGCGGAGTGGTGGCATTTTACTTTAAAAAACGAGCCGTATCCGAAAACATTTTTCTCATTTCCTGTATCTGCTGGTTCGGTAAACGGCTCAGGCTGCAGTAGTAAATGACACGGACCACTGCATCCATAAAACAAACCGGGACGGATAATGCATATCAGTCCCGGATACGGTTGGCACATCTGTAAAAAATTCAATCTGTTCCGGAATTATTCGTTCCGTTGCAGTAATACTCGGCCAGCTGTTCCGCAATGTCAATTCCTTCTGTGATAAAGTTTTTCAGAAATTTTTCCGGACCTGTTTTTGCAATGGCTGTTTTTGTTCTTTTCATTGCTTCATTTTCTTTTTGACTGTGCTCTCTGCCGTTTCTTAAGAATGTTATAAGCTTATACATATGACCGCTGACACCATCATTGTTATAAGTCAGCTCAGGCAGTTCACTGCTGTACCAATTGTAAATTTCCGATCCCTGTTCATCATAGTTCATTTGCATGTCATCAAGATCAAGGACTTCAGCGGCAATTCCCTTGTATGCTTCATAAAGAAAAAATATTGCTCTTACAAGATCTCTGTGTCTGTTTTTTTTGAGTGCAGATTTTGCTTTTTCAATGCAGAACCGCACCCTGTCTTCAGAAAACTGATTTTTTTCAATTTCCTGAAAATATTTCTGCAGATCTCTGTAAAGAACCCTTATAAAAGGCGGCATGAATTCGCTTTTATCAGGATCACGGAAGAAATTGATTATCTCCATGCCTGCGTTGTAGGACTCTTTGAAGCAGCAGAGATTTTCGTACAGTGAACTCTGTCTTGCACATTCCGCCAGATTTGGATTATCGGTGAAATCGTTCCGCAGAATTCTTTCAAGACATATTAAATCATTTGTTTCCTTGAATTTTGCAATATCAAGCGCGTCATACAGAACAGCGGAAATTGAGGAAAGTGATCTCAGATTTCCTTTTACATATCCGTGCTCATCCGGCCACGGTTCAAGAATTTTTTCGATTTCATCAATTATTGCCTCAGCTTTATTCCTGTCATCCTGTGATGATAATTTTTCTGTTTCCCTTTTATTTCTGAAAAATTCGTTGCGTGTAAGTCTGCTGATTACGGGATCGGCATCTTCCAGATCGCCGTACCATATCTGCTTGAGCTGGATTTTGTTTCTGAGAAATGAGAGCATGAAAATCACAGATGTAAAAATTATCGGAACATAGCGGAAGCAGTGGGTGATATCCAGAAATATGCTGCTGTTTTCTGGAATTTTTTCACTGATTTTTTCCGCAATTTGTTCGGTGTTTTCCATAAGATCATTCAAAAGAACAATCTGAAACTCGAATCCCAGACTTTTTGCTGCGGATTTACCCAGCTCATTGATTATTTCCTGATCCTCGCGCGGCATTTCGGTTATCTTTTTGTTGTCTCCGGGAGCAGTATCTCCGTAAGTTGCCAGAATATCGAGAATTTCATGAAATTCACCGGATGCATCTTTAAAGCATTCCTTCAGTGATTCCGATGCCAGATACCAGGCGCTTGAAGCCGTACCTGCAAGAACCAGTCTTTTAAGACTGTTGTTTTCCGAAAGTCTGGCTGCCAGTCCGGCGCCTGCAAATTTCATGGGACTCAGCATTACTGTCTGTCCGTCACTTTGCTGCATTTTGTACTGAGTCAGGTCATAGCTGTCGCGGCCGACAAATGAAATGAGAGTAACTGAACAGTTTTCCTGTTCTTCCGGATCCTGGCCGCCAAGCGAATCATGAATGCATTTCTGCAGACTGTTTAAAAAATCCGATTTATGTTCCTCTGAACTGTTTAAATGGTTAACACAGTTCAGTTTTTGTTTAATTTTGCCGTATTTAAACTTATTTGAATCATCTTCTATAATTCTTACCATTGTTAGAGAGGCGTGAAGATAATCGTTGATACTGTAGTACATTTTTACCAGTTTTTTCAGATCAAACTCACTGCTGCCGCACCATGAAAGCCGATCTTCTATAAGTCTCTGAATATCGGCATTCTCCGGGCTTACTGCATTCCTGAAATCAGAGAAGCATTCTTTTGCCTTTTGATAAAAACCAAGACTTTCATAATAAATTCCATTGTCGGCCTGCTGAATTTCCTTTTTGCCTGAAACATAAGAATACAGGTTGGACAGTTCTCCTGAATATCGGAATCTGCTCAGGTTTTCCGTCTTTTTTATAAGCTCGCCGCACAGTGCAAGATTCTTCATATTGAATTGTACAATGGCATTGGGATTATGTTTTCCGGCTGTGTTCCTGTTCCGGTTTCTAATCTCCTCCAGTTCGGAACAGAGCAGTGCAATTCTGTCATAAGCCTCACGGGCATCAGGATTCTGTTCTGCAAGGTTGCAGAGACTTCTCAGTTTAATGGTATTGCGGTCTTTGGAAAATATTTTCTGCGAAGGCGAGATAATTTCCGAACAGAAAATATTCTTTATTGAAATTTTTGAACTGTCCAGAAGACGAAGACACTCCAGTGACAGAAAAGTGAGCACAGGTAAAAAACGTAAACCGTTGCTCATGTCGATATGAAATCTGATATTACAGTTTTTTTCAGTTTTATCTATCACCTGTTCCTTAATATCATTGATAAATTTGGCTTTATCCTGATCTGTGTTCAGAAACCGCGGAATGATAAGGAATTTCACATTGAGCTTACCTGACAGTTCTTCATTGAGTGCGGATGATAATTTTTCAAGATCATTCTCGGAAGAGGAATCCTCGGGAAAATATTTTTTTCCTTCTGCTTCAGCAATATCGGAATTTTCACTGAATAACGGTGTATCCGGTATTACTGATTCCTGAACAGAATTTCTGAACCCATGTTTCAGATAACTTCCTGCATACCGCCAGTTGCTTTGCATTGTTCCTATGAAAACGACAACATCCGGACAGCACTTTTGCCTGATAAGATGAGCCATTACGGCGCTTCCGGAAAAATTAAAAAATTTCTGATTTTCGCATTCATTATCTGAATTGCCGCCGGAGGGCATTAAAGGGGTTGATGAATGGACTTCATTTCCTATGAAATTATATGAGGCGGCACTGTACGAAACGTTTCCCAGTGCACAAATCAATATATCGCTATTTTTCATTTGTTATCCTTTGGTATCAGAATACGGACAAGAAAGATTGCACGCACATGATTATCAGATACAGACTTATTATCAAAGTTGACAGCAATCAGAAAATTACGCAGGAAATTCTGCATACATGCAAGGATGCGCTGTGACAGTCACATCCGGCTGAATCGTTACAATTGTACTGACTGACAGAATTCAGTGACCTGAAAATTCCGGCATGGGCATGGCGGATTGCATGTGCCTCATGAACCGGAAAAATAAGTTTTATTTGCCGACATTG
>CACWLF010000129.1 GCA_902761645.1 uncultured Aeromonadales bacterium
CTTTTGGATTCCTAACTCCATGGTTGTATTTAAAGGTTATAAAGACTAAAAGTAACACACTAATCTAATATACTACTTTATCGGATTTTATTTGTAAACACGGTTAACTCAAAATTCCGAAAAATATCACTTTGTCCATGTTTTTTATCGGCTGATGAATTCTTATCTTTAAATAAATATCATGGTTATTAAGCCTGAATGCTCTGTTAAACATATCTATATATGTCAACCAATTGTAACTGATACTGAAATTTGACAGTTCACCATGAGAATCTATCTTTATTTGCCAGTCTCACGCAACAGATTATTATTTGAACATAAGAAAAAAAACGAATAAAAAACGCGATTTCGCGAAAAAAATTAAATCTGAATATCCAGTCCGCCCAGAGATTCCCTCGGAGAACTTTCTGTCATCATACTGATCTGCTGATAGGTTCTAAGCTGCGGATTGGATGAAAAACGATTTCTGGTAGCATAACTGCCGAGTCTCTGCTGAAGATCGCCAAGATTCTCTGAACTGTTTTCCGCAGTGCCTTCCACAACTCCTGCATCCGGCTCGTTAACCGCGGTTTCGGTTTTTCCGGCAGCACTTACAGTGTCAACGGCACGATTGCTGTGCTGCTGATAAATGGAACTGCTGCTGATTGAAAAATTATTTAAGCCGGATATGCGATCCACTGTTCAGTCCTATGCTTTTTTGCCCTGTTCACTGACCTTTTTCCAGGTTACCTTATCCCTCAGATAAACCGGAGTCAGATTCTCAGGTTCAACTGCAGAGTTTAAAGTATCCTTTGCTAAATCTAGCATAAATAAAGAATTAGGAAAGTGATCTTCCGCAAATTTACGCGCACAGGATATTGTTTTTTTCAACGGTTCATAAACTTCGAATCCTGTTCCTGCCAGCACTGCATTTTCCAGTCCGCCGATTTCACGGAATTTTTCTTCTGCACTTTCAGGAGAACCCACCTGTTCATCCGTCAGAGGTACCGCAATCCCGTTTGCATTTTCATAGGCGCAGTAATAAACCTCGCCCATTCTCGCATCATTTGCCACGAAAATTCTCTGCACTGAGCTGTCGCCACTGATAACACTCTGGGCTATGGTCTGAAGATTTGAAACACCGAGAGCCTTCAGTCCGAGACCGAAAGCCAGCCCCTGCGCCACCGCAATACCGATGCGAACTCCGGTAAAGGAACCAGGTCCCCTGCCGCATACTATCAGATCCAGCTGATCTTTCGTCAGTCCGCTTTCCTGCAGAATTTCATCACACAAATCCAGAATAATCTGGGTATGAGCCTGCGGAACAATTACCCTTCTGCCAAATTTTTTCTGATCTTTTAAAACCGCAACGGAACATGCATCCGTTACCGTATCCAAAGCTAAAATATTCACTTGAAAACCACCAATGACATTCTGATTTTAATTTTCCCGGTTTGACTCCGAAGCAAAACGACCGCCGGCATACTGCCAGAAATATTTCACCTGTTCAAGACTGCGGGCAATCGGAAAATCAGGCAAATCCCGGAAAACCATATTAATATAACTCTTGTTTGAATTTAACCGATCGTCGGCAATCAGTACCACGCCGTAATCCGAACAGGAACGGATAAGCCGTCCCACTCCCTGCTTGAGAGCAAGAAGCATATTAGGCATCAGTACATTCATAAATGACGAGTTCGGTTTTTCCTCATCCGATAAATCACACAGGGACTGAATCAGCAGATCGGATTTATTGGGAAACGGCAGGCGATCGATCACCACGCAAGACAGAGCCCGGCCCTTTACGTCAACACCCTCCCAGAAAGAGGAGGTTGCCACGACCACCGCATTGCCGTCCTCATGCACGCGTTTCATGATTTCCAGTTTCGACTGCTGTCCCTGAAGATAGATATGGCGTCTGCTGCCGACAACAGGAAGAAGCATGCTGAAAACATTTTTCATTACCGAAATATTGGTGCATAAAATAAAAAATCCGCCGTCAATAATACAGAGAAGAGGTTTTACCAGCTCAACCACCTTTCTTGCTCGGACAGCTTCGAAATCTCCGCTGGCAGGCAGTCCGACGTACGGAAGATAGAGACATCCCTGCTCCTGGAAATTAAACGGACTCGAATAGGCATTAAATGAAGTCATTTCAGGATCTATCGCCAGCTGGGATGCAAAATTGTAAAAACTTCCGTTAACAAGCAGCGTGGCAGAGGTATATACCTTGCGCGGCGGCAGTCTGCTGTTGACTTTTTCCTCATATACCGAAGAAAAATCAAGCATGCTTTGAGTCAGTCCGAAATGAATGTCTCCCCTTGCTCCTTTCCTGTAATCAATTACCGTCAGATAATTTTTTCGTGCGTTTTCATCTTCCTCTACAAGCAGAATATTCTTAAAATTTTCCAGAACAGTCTGAGCATTTTCCTGTATCGTATCGAAAATTATATCATCCCTTTCCTTGTCGGTCAGAGTCTGTGCATATACCAGAAACAGCTGATCCATTTCATTAAGTTTTTTCTCAAACAGACTCAGGAAACCTTTTATTTTCTGTACAACCGGCTGATCATCAATCAAATCCCTCAGATTAACCTGAAATTTACTGCCGTCGGATGAATCGGCATACTGTCCGGAGATCAGCTGATATGACTCCTTTACAAAATCTCCGAGACCTTTTTTCATTTCCCTGATTATTTCAAGCAGAGCCTTGCAAGTTCTGGTAATATTCCCGAGTTCTTCAAATTCAATCGACTGCTGCTTTTTATCAAAAAGTTCCGGCGCATTCATCTTAACAAATGTCAAAAACTCACCCAGGCATTCCTCAATAATCGAATCCGATATCACAATTGAAAATGTCTTTCTGGCATAATCCGGGAGTTTATGCGCTTCATCGAATATAACCACATCATAATTTGAAACAAAAGATCTGTCGGAAGGTGCGGAAAGAAGCAGCAGAGTATGATTGGTTATAAGAAGATCCGCCTCATAGGCAGCCTGTCTTGCCTGTGTGAGAAAGCACTGATGGTAGTAGCGGCATTTTTCCTGGTTGCATACATTGGATGCCCTGAACTGATTAATGAGACGGTTGTCGCTGCCGGCGAATTTGCTTAAATCCCCCCGGTTATGCGGTGTCTGTATAAATTCGTCCAGATTCTTTATAAGCTTCTGAAGTTCAATGAATTCAACATCATAGATAAAAGCGGGGGAATTTTCCTCAACCGCATGTTTAATATGATAAAAATTATGAAGACACAGATAATTGTTTTTGCCCTTGAGACAGACCACTTTGTATTTGCGGTTACGGAAAAGACTGTTGATAATGGCTGCATCACGCTCCATAAGCTGATCCTGCAGATTTTTGGTTCCTGTGCTGACTATCATTTTCTTACTCATCAGCATATACGGGATTAAATACGCAAATGTTTTTCCTGTTCCCGTTCCGGCCTCCACCACAATATCCTTGGAATCTTCATAAGCCGTTACGATTGCTTCTACCATGTCCCTCTGCTGCAGTCTCGGTTCAAAACCTTTTATGGACTGGGAGAGTTTTCCGCCCGGTTCAAAAACTCCGATAATTTCCTGACTTAATTTGCTTAAACTCATTACGAAACAATTCCATTAATTAAAAGATTTGCGACCACCGGCACATGTCAGCAGACATGATTGCTAACGATATAAAAAAAACACGATTTTTTCAACATTTTAATCAAAACGATGAAAAAATGAATTGAAACAACCGGCAATTTGTGAAAATCCGGCGCATTTATCCAGCAAATTTTTTTTCCTGATAGGTCCACTGAGAAAATCAAAAAAGACTGTGCCGGTAGCATTTTGAATAAAATCCTGTCAAACCGAGGAGGTTCCGGCAATCGTTTTGCGAATACTGCAGAACACAACGGAATTTCAATTGACACATTATTTCTGAAACGGAGATCTGTCCGTCATCGTTTTTCTCGGCAGAAACTGTTTTGAAGCATGGACAACAGAATTATCAGGTTTTACCCGTTATGCCGAAGCAATCTGTGCAGCAGTTTCAGGGCGAACGCATCCAAATTAAAAATATTACTAATATTATCAATGATTTATCTTGATTTTGTATAAATAATATGCGACAATATCTATATTAGTAATAT
>CACWLF010000130.1 GCA_902761645.1 uncultured Aeromonadales bacterium
AAATAATTGGTAGCGGTCTGGTGTTCAGGCCCGTTCGGATTACCGGAAACGGTATTGAAGCAAAGTTGTGATCAATACACGGTTACAACAGAACCAATTAATTTCAAGTATCTGTCAGTTATTGACAGACCCAGACGTTAAAACTTAATGTATGAATCAAGTTCATCAACAAACTGAACAGCTCTGCCGATATAGGTTGCAGGAGTCAGTTTTCTTAATTCCTCTTTTGCTTCTTCCGGAATTTCAATTGTGTCGATGAAATCCTTCATGATCTGGGCGTTAACTCTTCTGCCGCGGGTAAGAGCCTTCAGTTTTTCATAAGGCTTTTCAACTGCATACTTTCTCATTACGGTCTGGAACGGTTCTGCCAGAACTTCCCAGTTTGAATCCAGATCTGCGGCAAGATTATCAGGATTTGCCTCGAGTTTGGAAATACCCTTCAGACTTGATTGATATGCAATCATGCTGTAACCGAAAGCAACACCGATGTTGCGGAGAACGGTACTGTCGGTCAAATCTCTCTGCCAGCGTGAAACCGGTAATTTCTGGGCCAGATGTGCAAACAGCGCATTTGCAATACCGATATTGCCTTCAGAGTTTTCGAAATCAATCGGATTAACCTTGTGAGGCATGGTTGAGGAGCCGATTTCTCCTGCAATTGTTTTCTGCTTGAAATGGCCGATACTGATGTAACCCCAGATGTCGCGGTCAAAGTCCATCAGAATGGTGTTGAATCTTGCGATGCCGTTGAACAGTTCGGCAATGTAATCATGAGGTTCAATCTGAGTTGTGTAAGGATTCCACTGCAGACCCAGACTGTTTACGAATTCCTCGGAGAATTTTCTCCAGTCAACATTCGGATAAGCAACCATATGGGCATTGTAGTTACCTACGGCTCCGTTGATTTTTCCTAAAATCTGAACGTTCTTAATCTGTTCATACTGACGGTATAAACGATAGCATACATTCGCCATTTCCTTGCCGAGAGTTGAAGGAGTTGCAGGCTGACCGTGAGTTCTTGAAAGCATAGGCAGGTCGCGGTACTTGTGAGCAAGATCCTTTATTGCTTCAATGATTTTCTGCAGTGTAGGCAATAAAATTCTGTCACGTCCGTTCAGCAGCATCAGACCGTGAGAGTTGTTGTTGATATCCTCGGAGGTACATGAGAAATGAATGAATTCACTGATTTTTGCCAGTTCAGGAACATTGGCAACCTGTTCCTTCAGGAAATATTCCACAGCCTTTACGTCGTGGTTGGTGGTCTTTTCAATATCCTTGATTCTCTGTGCGTCGCCCACTGAAAAGTTTTTTACGATGTTATCCAGGAAATTAATTGAATCCTGGGATAAGGCAGGAACTTCAGCAATACCTTCGCAGCTTGCAAGTTTCTTTAACCAGGTAACCTCTACCTGAACACGATATTTAAGCAGACCGTATTCCGAGAATATGTCTCTTAATTCATCACATTTATTGCTGTAACGGCCGTCAATAGGTGAAATGGCTGTTAAGGTTGATAATTCCATTATAACTCCTGTATTTTAGTTAAAGTATCTTTAGCACAAATTGCTATTCTTGATTTATTCCATAGGCATCCGAACTGGGTACCGCCGACCTGCTCCCATAATATGCATGATCTGATTCCGGCAACAAAAAGCGCCCGGATGAAATGCATGTTGCGTTCGTTGGTCAGCATTTCTTTTTCTCCGTAAATAGGGATCTGATGAACGTGATTGTCGAAAATATTTGTTTTATACCAGTTGCTCAGGGTAGTGGCTGTATATTTGCATTTTTCCACTTCGTTGGCCAGATTTTTTCTGATGGAGGAGATCAGAGCCCCAAGACTCTCTCTTGCTTCGGTCAGTTTTTTATATTTATCCGTAAGTTTGTAAAGTTCAAACATGTATCTTGTCAGATCTGTCACTGTCTTCTGTTCGAATTTTGAAAGATCTGCAAAGTAGGTATAGCCTTCAATCAGACAGCTTTTAGGGTAGACGCACTCGGTATTCTGCGGTTCCACCTTTAAAACTCCGCGGAGCAGGGCTCCGATTACCTTTTCATCCACAATGCCGTTGCGGGCGATATTGTGAATCTGGTAGCAGGATTCAAGCAGCGCCGACAAGGCGTATGTTACTTTCTCAATGTCCATCAGTTAATTTTATCCTTTCTTTAATTGTTCCGCCGCCAAGGCAAACCTCATTCTGATACAGAACGGCCGACTGACCCGGGGTTACTGCAGCCACCGGATGATCAAATTCTATTCTGATCTGTCCGTCGTCTATCGGTATGACTCTGCAGTTTATATCGGGCTGGCGGTATCTTGTTTTAACCGTGCAGGTTATTTCATGTCTTAACGGTTCAAGATTTACCCAGTTAAGTTTGTATGCAATCAGACCGGTGGACATGAGAAGCTGATGTTCGCCTCCATGGGCCACAATCAGTTCGTTGCGCTTTAAATCTTTGTCGACAACGTACCACGGATCCTCATTGCCGTTACCGCCTTTGGTTCCGCCTATTCCGAGACCCTTGCGCTGTCCCAGTGTGTGATACATCAGTCCGTCGTGCTTTCCGATTGCCTTTCCGTCGACAGTTCTGATAACACCTGGTTTCGCAGGAAGATAACGGGCCAGAAAATCTTTGAATTTTCGTTCGCCGATGAAGCATATGCCGGTGCTGTCTTTTTTTGCCGCGGTTTTTAAACCGAGTTTTGCGGCGAGCGGACGAACCTCATCCTTTTTAATCATACTGCCCACAGGAAACAGTGTTTTGGCGATTGCCCTGTGGTTGACCGCATGAAGGAAATAACTCTGGTCCTTGTTGGGATCCGCGCCGCGCAGCAGTTCGTATTTTCCTGTTTCCTCGTTCATGCGGTTGCGGGCGAAATGACCTGTGGCAATATAATCGGCATTCAGATCTTCAAGCGCATATTCAAGAAATGCCTTGAACTTTATTTCTTTGTTGCAGAGAATGTCGGGATTAGGAGTTCTTCCTGCCCTGTATTCGTCAAGAAAATACTCAAAAACATTGTCCCAGTATTCGGCTGCGAAATTAATGGTTTTAAGTTCAATACCGATTTTGTCGCATACGGCACGGGCGTCTGCAAGATCCTTTGCTGCCGAACAGTATCCGGTGTCGTCGTCCTCTTCCCAGTTTTTCATGAAAAGTCCTGTAACATCATAACCCTGTTCCTTGAGCAGATATGCGGATACCGAGGAGTCCACGCCTCCCGACATACCGACTATAACTTTCTTTCTGGATTCACTCATAATGTATCTGTCAGATTTCCGATTTCAATAATTAGCGCTTATTTTATCAAATTTTTCGTCACAAAACATTATGTACTATGCATGGTTGGAAGATCGAAATGATTATGATGCGTCGGAGCAGACCTGCCGGTATTCGTTTTCCCGTGATGCCTATATAGAGAACGTCAAAGATTTTTTGAATATAAAGCCAATAAAAACAGTGAAGGCATTATAACCAATTTTCAATTATCAAAAGAACTTCAAGACGAAATTCCTTTTACAAAGATTATAGATATGATTACGTATGAAGCGCAATTAAAAGGAAGTAATGTTATAGCAACTGAAGAGTCTTATACCTCAAAATGATCTTTCTTAGATAATGAAACATCGTGTAAACACGAAAATTATTAAGGCAAAAGAATACATAGAGGTTTATTTAAAACATCAACAGATAAAACATTAAACGCTGATGTAAATGGTGCATTAAATATCATTAAAAAAGTAATCCCTACGTTTAATACTAAACTGGGAGTAGAGGGTTTTGGTAACCCCGTAAAAATAGGTTTTAGCCATTTAATTGGTTGAAACATTAAGATTACAAACTGATTGTAGATCAATACTTTTCTACAACAGAGCCTTTGTGAAGGTAGAGAAGTCTGCATTTGACACTCCACACGACAAAAGTCGTGGGATTCTTGCTTCAACCACTGCTGCGCTCCTAACAAGTTACCTTGTTGGCTCGTCTTGCACAATTTTCGCAAGCGTAAATTCCAGTATGCCCTGCGGTATGTTATATATTTCAGG
>CACWLF010000131.1 GCA_902761645.1 uncultured Aeromonadales bacterium
TGACTGATTATAACATCATATACACGTAAATCAAATATTATTAATAATATGCGTTTAAATTATTTAAATATGTCAATTTTAAAACTCAAACAACAAGTAATATTTTGGAATTTAAAGTCTGTTTGATGATTATTGTTAACAAGGATATAATCAATACATAATTACAACAGAACCATTAATTTTTATTTTTTTGAGGTGTATTATGAAAAAAATTTTGATTCCGATGGCATTGGCTTTAAGTCTTGGGCTGAGCATTCCTGCAGAGGTTTCTGCCCAGAGTGTATCAATAGCTGATCAGACGACGTCAATTCATGTTACCGGTCATTCAAGAATTGAAGTCGAGCCTGATATAGCCTATCTTTCCGTGCAGTTTACCGTATCTGATAAAAAAGATGTGGCGCATGCCCGCGGCACCCTTGAGAAAAAATTTTCCGCTGTGATTGCAAAATTAAAGGAACTTGGTTTTACTGACGAGCAGCTTATCGCCGAATCGCTCTATACCTCCAAACAATATGATTATGATGTTAAGCCTCCAAAGATTATCCAGTATAACGCAATGCGCTGTCTTAACGTTAAAATCGAAGATCTGAAGAAACTCGATCTGGTCATTGAAACGGTTCTCGGCAATGAATCGGATGCTGAAATCCGCAACATCTCCTTTGATGTCAGAGACAAGGTAAAATATGCAGATCTCGCCAAGTCTCGAGCCATTGAGGATTCTATAAGCCAGGCCAGGAAACTTGCCGCCGGATATAATGCAAAAGTAAAGAAGGTTCTGAAGGTTGACTACCGTCAGAGTTATGATCTGATTGAGGCTGTTCATGCAGACATCAGATCGAATTCACTGATGATGAACAAGGCTCGCGGCGTGGCTAATGACGGCGGTGACGCATACTACAAACCGGGCAAAATTGTGCTTTCGGATGAGGTTGACGCCACTTTCGAAATTGAAAGCGGTGAAATCAAATAAAATTTTTTTGATCTTTTGTACCATACGGCGCCTTGCTTTATTTCAGCTGGCGCTGTTTTTTTCTAATATTTGCAATCCAAACGGTTCCTGGTACACCGGCACCTGACATGAGATATTCCCATGACGATTCTGACGGTTGACTGTGAGATTCGGGAAATATTGAAAGCTGGCAAACAGTGCAGATTGGCATTTTCATCACCATTGGATGGAAAATGACATGAATGAGATCGGAACATTGCAATTCAGTACAGAGGAAACGGTTTAACCATGATATCAAAACGGCGGCTGTTTCCGTGCCGCGCAGGTGCTTTCAGACTACGGAAAAAGTGCCGTAACTGCAGACACGGAGAATGTGCAGTGTCGTAGAAACAGACTGCAGAATCACGGCTGATGCTCTTTTGTGTTCTGTAATAAAGCCTGCCGGTCGTATTGTTTATCAGAAGTGCCGGACATTTTTACTTTACCAGATGAACAAGCGCGTCATCGAGGGAAATCGGTTTATAGCCGATGTTTTCTGCAGAAACGTTGAAGGATCCTGCTGGCATATATTCTGGAGTCTGATAGTGAACATGACCGTAAAGATGGTAATCTCCGCGATAACGGTTGTTCCAGTCAATAATCGGGTAGTGAAATAAAATTATTTTCCGTTTTGCTGTTATGCTCAGTTCATAGTAGTTTTTTATCCACCTGAACTGGGATCTGTCAAACTCGGGACTGGCTGTCAGATCAATGTCGTGATTGCCCAGAATCAGATGTTTTATTCCGTTCAGCTGTCTGATGCACTGATTTACCGATTCCACATCGGGATAGCGATAGGACAGATCTCCTAGAATATAGACGTGATCGTTTGCGGAAACCGTATCATTGAAATTTTCGATAAGTTTTGTGTTCATTTCAATTTCATCCCTGAAGGGGCGGTGACAGCTTTTAATGATATTGAAATGATAAAAATGCAGGTCGGAAATAAAATAAATCATGGCTTGCCCGGTTTTGTGTCTGTTCTGTTAATTGAAACCATTTTAGCATTATTCGCTGTTTGAGTATTACTGTCTTGTCCAAATATTGACAATATTGTGAATTCTGCGAACCAGGTATCAAATCATGACCCTCTGTTATTTATTCTCCTGAAAGTCTGATTCCGGTCAGTATTTCCCTTTTCAATCCGCAGCCGGGCACCTTCATGATGCTGAATCCGGCATTTCGGAGACCTCGTCTTACCATGCCCGCTACGGTGAAGGTTGCAAAGGTTCCGTTGATTTTTGATGTCATGAACATGGTTTTAAATAGTTCCGGCGTCCACATATCCGAATTCTTGCACGGAGCAAAACCGTCGAGAAACCATGCATCCACGCCGTCCCGGTATTCCCAGGCGAAGTCATCAAGATAATCATTGAGATCTCCGATATAGAGGATCAGATTTACGGTAACAGAGCCTGAATCAATCTTCAGACTGTTTCTGCCGGTTTGCAGATTCTGATATTCTGCAAGAAATCCGGCTGTATCAAACAGACTTTCGTCTATGCGGTAGATTTTCTGCAGATAATGCTGCAGATCTCCGGGAGCAAGAGGGTATTTTTCAAAGGAAACAAATGTCAGTTCGAGACTGCGCCCGTCAAGATAATCACCTGCATGCTCCAGCAGAACCCACAGGTTCGATCCGGTACCGAATCCTGTTTCTGCAATGGTAAAACCGCAACCGTCGGGGGCATTTCCGAAACGCTCGGGAATTTTATTTCCCTTTATGAAATTATGAAGAGTTTCCTCTTTTCCTCCTGTTACCGAGAAATAGCAGTCATCAAAGACCGTTGATTTCGGAGTGGTGTCGTTCTGCCAGTCGATTGATGCATAAGTCAGATCTCGGATCATGAATAATTCCTTCGGCGTTCTTTTTTTTAAGTGATAATCCGGACTCGATTATATCAGAATCCGCAGGATGTTTTCCTTAATCAAAACCGGTTCATTGTACTCCTGCAGGTTCTTAATATGCCGATTGAAGGAATTTCCGCATATGCCGTTCTGAATGCATGAACTCAGCCATGCTGCAGTCTCGGACGGTAATTTCGGTATTTCTGCCGGAGCGGCAGTCAACTGTGCTGCAATTCTGTATTTTATAAGGAATTTTTGAACGTCACATCAAATATTTAAAAACATATTGGCGCAATGATGTTTAAAACTTTCCGTTTTCGTGATATAAAATACCCGTAATTGTAATTGTTAAAGGTTTGAATAAGTACAATGAAAGTATTGCTAGTTAACGGAAGTCCGCATAAAAACGGATGTACCTTTACCGCCCTGTCGGAAATTGCGGCAACTCTGTTGGAAAGCGAGATTTCCTCGGACTTTTTCTGGATCGGCAATATGCCTATCGGAGGATGCATCGGCTGCTATCAGTGCAGAAAGACCAACCAGTGTGTTTTTCGCGACAAGGTAAACGAGTTCTCGGCATTGGCCGCAGATTATGATGCTTTTGTTTTCGGATCTCCGGTATATTTTTCCGGAATGAACGGAAGTCTGATGAGTTTCATGGATCGCGTATTCTTCACTTCGGCCGGAAGAGTTCCCCATCCGTTCAGATTCAAGCCTGCGGCTGCTGTTGTTACAGCCAGACGTTCCGGAACCACCTCTGCGCTGGATCAGATTAACAAGTATTTCTATCACCAGCAGATGCCGATTGTAACCTCAAGATACTGGAATATGGTGCACGGCAGTACCCCTGAACAGGTTATGAAGGATGAGGAGGGACTGCAGACACTTCGATATCTGGCACGCAATCTGGCATGGATGCTCAAGCTGAAGGAAGCCGGCGAAAAGGCAGGAGTTCCTCTGCCGAAGCAGGAAACGACCCGTATCGCCACGGATTTTATCCGCGAATGATTTTTTTGTTTGTATCCTTAAAAAGGTTTGCATTCTGATTTTTTCAGAATGCTTCCCAAACTTTTCTTAATTTAACTGATCTATGAACAGTTTGCGGCAATTGGATATAAAACCCTATATTACATAGGGTTTTTATTTGCTTAAAAACTGA
>CACWLF010000132.1 GCA_902761645.1 uncultured Aeromonadales bacterium
CACTGCTGCGCTCCTAACAAGTTACCTTGTTGGCTCGTCTTGCACAATTTTCGCAAGCGTAAATTCCAGTATGCCCTGCGGTATGTTATATATTTCAGGCTACTGACAGCCCTTTGTTCAAGATGTTAATGCCTGCATTGGTATCCCTGTTGTGTTTTGTATGGCAATCAGGATATTCCCATTCTCTAATAGAGAGATTCTTTAATCAATGGATTTTTGTAACCGCAGCATGAACAGGTCTGACTGCCTGGATACATAGCAGGAACTTTGATTATGTTATTTCCGTACCATGCAGCCTTATATTCAGGCATCGTGAAGAACTTCGACCATGACGCACCTGCTATGGACATTGCATGTTTATGGTTGCGTTCATCCCTTTCATGTTCAAGTCCTCTATACAGATAGTTTGGTTTTCACTAACAGGCATAGTTGACTGTTTCTGCAAAAAGTCATTCCGCTGGTTTGTAATCTTCTCATGAACCCTGGCAACCTTAACACGTTGCCTGTTACGGTTGTTAGAACCTTTCTGTTTACGTGACAGTCTGCACTGTTCACGAATGAGCTTACGCTGAGACTTCTCCAGATACTTAGGATTGTTTACAGTATTGCCGTTGCTGTCGGAGTAAAATTCCTTTATGCCAACATCAATGCCAGTCATACAGCCCGCATCAGGACGAAACTCTGGCTCAAAATCAGCATTCAATACTACGAAGTATTTTCCGGCAGGAGTATGCTCTATCGTGACATTACTGATATGCCTTGTTTCCATAGACTGCCTGATTTTGACATATCCAGGTTTCGGCAGCCTGATATATTTCCCTATTATGCGGATATTATCGCCCTGGTTAATGGTTCTGTATGACTGATGGTTATTATGCTTACTTTTGAACTGCGGATGTCTTGCACGTTTTTCAAAAAAAATAGAGTCTACATCTTTCTGAAAAGAGAAACCATCCTGCTTTTTGAGGTCTGTAAGCCTGGCAGATGTTTGGTTACAGCCAATCTTTTTGCCATTAACATAGGCATCATTACGCATAGCAAGACCTTTGTTATAGATTGTATATGTTGGTCAATATATTATCCATAAAGGTTAAAGAGCGGGCTATCATCCTCACGGTTAAATCCGTGGGTTTTCTCGCCCGCATGGGTTATAAAAAAATTCCATATCAGGAAACCGGATATGGAATTTTGCATGCCGTAATAAACGAACTAATGTTATGAAAATCTTAAAAACCTAAACTTCGATTTCAAATGTTGAATTAGGCGGAAGCGGACGCGGCGCCTGCGAACTCATCTGCAGATTGGCATTGTTGATAGCCTCGGTCTGCTGAACTGTTGATTCAAGCAGAGACAGCGCCTGTGCTGCCTCCTGGTTGCTCTGCTTTTTGAACAGAGCTATCTGTGCAGCCTGAAGAACCTGATTTTCATCGGCTGAAATGTGCAGTGACTGATCCATGTTTGACTCCTAAGCTTTTAGCTTAACAATGTTTGTAATTTCTTTGTTTTTATGGTTATTTTCTCAGTCGTTGAGCAGGTATAATTATAATTTTGCGACGTCAATAAACCCCGGATTATTCACGATCCAAACTCTATATCGGAAAATTTTTCAATGACTTTAGAAAAATATAGAAAATTTTTTATATGTATTTTAAAGTTGTTTTTACGGTTGTCAAATTGCAAGAAAGTGTGTAGTTTGGTATAGTATCGCTAATTGATTTTAAGTGTTTAAAAACTCTGGAGATTTGTAAATGTCAAGTAAAGTTGTTGTTCCTGCTAAGGGTGAAAAGATTACCATTAATGCCAATGGATCTTTAAATGTGCCTAATAATCCTATTATTCCTTTCATTGAAGGTGACGGTATCGGCAGTGATATAACTCCTGCAATGATTAAAGTTGTGGATGCGGCCGTAAAGAAGGCGTACAGCGGTGAAAAGGAAATTTCCTGGATGGAAATCTACACCGGTGAAAAGGCAACCAAGGTTTACGGTCCTGATGTATGGCTGCCTGATGAGACTCTGGAACTGCTGAAGGAATATGTTGTTTCCATCAAGGGTCCTTTGACAACTCCTATCGGCGGCGGTATCAGATCTCTGAATGTTGCACTGAGACAGAAACTGGATCTGTATGTGTGTCAGAGACCTGTTCGTTATTTTGAAGGTGTGCCAAGCCCTGTAAAACAGCCTGAGCTTGTTGACATGGTTATTTTCCGTGAAAACAGCGAGGATATTTATGCCGGTATTGAATGGAAGTATGACAGCGCCGAGGCTCAGAAGGTTATCAGATTCCTTGAAGATGAAATGGGGGTAACCAAGATCAGATTTGACAAGGACTGCGGTATCGGTATCAAGCCTGTTTCAAAGGAAGGTACGCAGCGTCTTGTCAAGGCTGCCATCGATTATGCTATTGCCAACGATCGCAAATCCGTGACCCTGGTTCACAAGGGAAACATTATGAAATTCACCGAAGGTGCATTCAAGGAATGGGGTTATCAGGTTGCAAAGGAACAGTACAGCGGTACTCTGATAGACAACGGTCCGTGGATGAAGATTATCAATCCGAACAACAATCATGAAATTGTTATCAAGGACTGTATTGCCGATGCATTCCTGCAGCAGATTTTGTTAAGACCTAAGGAGTATGATGTGATTGCCACTCTGAATCTGAACGGCGATTATATGTCCGACGCTCTTGCTGCCCAGGTAGGCGGTATCGGTATTGCTCCTGGCGCAAACATCGGAAGCGACTGCGCTATTTTCGAAGCCACCCACGGTACTGCTCCTAAATACACCGGTCTTGACAAGGTAAATCCTGGTTCAATTATTTTATCGGCTGAAATGATGCTCCGTCACATGGGCTGGTTTGATGCTGCCGATTTGATTATCAAGGGTGTTGAAGGCGCAATCAAGGCGAAGAAGGTTACCTATGACTTTGCTCGTCTGATGGAAGGCGCTACAGAAATCAAATGTTCTGAATTTGCTCAGGAAATCATTAAAAACATGTAATTTTTAATGATCTGAAATAAATTTGAATAATACAGACAGGAGTTATAAAGGTCTAAACTTGGTTTTAGACCTTTTCTTGAATTGATTTGATATAGCAGTGATTTGATTTTTTCAGGAAGAGCAATATGAACAGTCAGATAAAATTTCCAATAATCGCAGGCATACTGATTTTTGCAGTGATTATCGGCATCGCTTCCGTAGTTGTGGTTGATGAAGGCGAGAAAGGCGTTGTGACCACCTTCGGCGAGGTTTCAAAGACATTTGAACCAGGTCTTCATTTTGTAATACCGGGAG
This sequence comes from uncultured Aeromonadales bacterium, assembly GCA_902761645.1. Taxonomy (GTDB): domain Bacteria; phylum Pseudomonadota; class Gammaproteobacteria; order Enterobacterales; family Succinivibrionaceae; genus UBA2804. Next base: position 3,297 of record CACWLF010000132.1, read on the forward strand.
TCCAGAAGGTACACAAGTACAGCATCCGTGTCCAGAAAACCATGTTCGGCGACCGCAGTCAGAATGTGCTCAGCGCGTATTCGTACGATCAGCAGATCATCGAGTCATACCGCATATCGGTTACCTGGCAGTACAACGGAGCAAAAATCGAGGATGTATACAAGCATTTCGGTGTTAACGACACTATTTTCTATACTGTTGTATCCCCTCTGATTCAGCAGACTTCAAAAATACTGTTCGGTCACTACACATCCCAGACAATAGTCCAGAAACGCAGTGATTTGAGCAAGGAACTGGATACTTCAATCAAGTCCCAGCTTCAGGATTATCCGATTGTTGTTCTGTCGGTTCAGATTGAGGATGTTAATTTTTCCCGTTCATATGAAAATATAATCGAACAGACAGCTCAGAAGAAGCAGGAGGTTGAAAAGGCCAAAAATGAACTGCAGAAGGTTGAAATCGAATCCCAGCAGCTTGTTGCAAGAGCGGAAAGCGAAAACAAGGCAAAGAAACTTGAAGCCGATGCGAGAGCTTATGCCATAAGAGTTCAGGCGGAAGCCGAAGCAAACGCAATCAAACTTAAGGCAGAAGCGCTGAAGGCCAACAAGGAACTTGTTGCGCTGACCATTGCTGAAAAATGGAACGGCTCCGTGCCTCACACTGTTCTTGGGGATTCTTCAAATCTGGTTCCTATTTTTTCCGTAAACAGCGATAATTTTGTTCAGAAACCGCAGGCGGTCCGCAGCAGTAAAACAACGCAGGATCAGTAGCTGTCTGAATATTCTGTTTAAGCGGTGATTCTTTTTCCGGAGGCGGGGATGAATTTATATTCTCCCTGCTTTTTTTGTGCTTGGCATGAACATATTCTATATGGACCGAACCATGGTTGCAGTGAAATCTCCATGCCGGATTTGATTCCATACATTGTTGCATAATGCTTTGCTGCCTATACAGAATCACCTGGCTTACCTGTACACTCATGTATACTTTGGGTTTTATATGAAAATTTGATTTTGAATTTTTCTGGAAAATTATGTATCGTTGCTATGGAATGCTCGAGAGAAAAAAAATAATTTTATGCGGTCTAACAAGTGAAAGGCCCCTTGACTGTAGAAGGAGCCTGGATAATGATTTAATGAATTGAGATCATGGAAAAATTTTGGTCTTTCGCTGTTTTGTGTGAAGATTTTCTATATCTTGTGTTTTACCCCATTTTTCTTCACTCTATAAAACAGTGATTTATTTGGTTATTTTTTAACCTCTGAATAAGTAACAGCGTCATAATCCAGATCTCCACATACCAAATAGATCATGGTTTTGAAATATCCCTTATTTCGAAACCCTCTTGCTCTACGCTTAATGTTTTGAATAATGCTGTTTATTCCTTCAAGGGTTGCGTTCGTATATTTGTTATCGAAGTAATTCA
>CACWLF010000133.1 GCA_902761645.1 uncultured Aeromonadales bacterium
ACGATTCCAAAAGCTGAGATTACGACATGAAAATCAAAATTTTTCAAAAAAGCAGCAGAAGAGTTGAGAGATAAATCTGATGGTCATGCGTAGGCCCTGGTTAAAAGTTGATTTAGATCATGATTTCAGTTTCTTTTATTTGATTTAGAGCTAATAAGTCTACGAATGGCATTTACAATCGTTTTTTTTGTGCAATCCTAGGTTATAAGTGATATATTTTCTCGTTGAACAAATAGGATGGCTGTCATGATGAAATTTAAACTTACATTTTTAGCATCAATTATTATATCATGTTGTTTGGCAGGTTGCGGAGGGCACAGTAGTGTTGAACAGGCTCCGACTCCAGCACCTGAACCTGAACCGACTCCGGCACCTGAACCAGCACCTGTTCCGGAACCAGAACCAATCATTGAGTCTGAGACTCAGATCAATTTAAAAGTTTTGGATGCGTATATCGAGGAGGCTGATGTTTTTGCCGATCTCAATGAAAATTTCAAATTTGACGAGGGTGAACCAACCGGCAAAACAGATCAAAACGGTAAAATCAGTATAAAACTAAAGAATAAAGATATTGAAGGTAAAACGTACGTAAGGTTTATGTCACTGGCTAAAGAAGGTGCCAAAACAAAGACGTTGGATCAATCCGGAAGCTTGGATAACGATGTTTTAATGTCTCGAGTTGTTTTCTTGAATGACAATATTGATAATGAACAGCTTATTACTCCTTTTTCAACATTGACTGATATTATTTTGTTAAAAAATTCGAAAGAAAATAACGGAGCCATAGATCAAAACAGTTTCAATAGAATAATTTCCGATATTTCTCAGAAAATTGGAGTAAATCCTGATAAGGTTGATACTGACTACAATGATCCTGATAACAAAGACAGCGATTCTCTTGATTCACTGGTTGCAAGTGAACTTTTAGCCAATAACGGTTTGCTACCGAATAATCTGGAATCATTTGCGGATGTAATTGATAATCCAGTAGTTACAGAGGATTCGATCAAACAAAATGTTTCCGAGTACGAACCATCAGTTAAGACAGTTGTTAAACAGGTAGATGAAAATAATGATGTTAAGTCAGTGCTTGATAAATCCAAAAAAGAACTGGCAAAATCTTACAATCATTTATCGACAGGTGCTACAGATGAATGGGGATGCGGAACCACTGATGACGGAAATGTATCATGCTGGGGTGTAACCAGCTGGGGTGTTTTAGGTGATCCGGCTGCAAAGACCGAGCAGATGAAGGATGACTTTACTGATACCCCTGTAAGGGTGGTGACTAAAATTGGTGATGAATATGTACCAATCAATAATATCGCTAAGGTTTCAGGAGGCAATATCCACGCCTGCGCTGTAAGTAAGAATGGTGAAGTATACTGCTGGGGTGGAAATTATCACGGTCAGCTTGGTGTAATTCCTAATGATCAAAAAATCACTTCCGGAGTAGGTGATGAACGTACGGATATTTCTCTTTATGCAAGAAAGGTTTTGGCAGGTGAGCAAGAGTCGGAAACAAATTACAAATATCTGACGAATATTGCCGATGTTTCTTCTGCTCACAACCACACCTGTGCTCTTACCCGTGATGGTGAGGTATATTGCTGGGGTGAAAACTCTTCCTACCAGCTTGGTGGTCGTTATGAAAAATATGAAAAGAAATACAGCTGGCCTTGTATCAGTAAAATTGGCACTGACCTGGCGGAAGATTTTTACAGGGTTGTTCAAGTACCTGTAAAAGTAAAGTTCCCGGATACTGTTAAAAAAGTTTTAAGTATTAGTGCCGGATTGGATAATCATTGTGCTATTGTAGAAAATGTGAATGCAAATGATAAGCATAATCTTTATTGCTGGGGAGGTGATAAAAATGGCATTATTTCAGGAAATTATGAGCAGTATGCTGACGAGATAAAGGAAAAATATGGCATATTTGCAGAGGATGAACCATGGAACTGGACAATGGCTGAACGTGACACTGGTGATGCTACACCTATCTTTGGTACGCCGGTTATGCAGGTTCTAAATAGAAATAAGGGTGGCGATCCAATTGAAAATGTAACAAATGTTGCAGTTACAGGTTACGACTCTAGTTTAATTTTAAGTTTTAAGGGAGATTCAAACTTATATTCAACATGGAATGATGATTTTTGGTCAATATACGATACTGACGAATTTACCGGTGAAATCAATAATCTGAACACCAACAGTGAAGAGAACTTTGTTTGTTTCACCATGGGAGACAATCGTGAATTATACTGTGGCGGATCTAATAGATTTGGTATGCTTGGTCGTGGTGTTGCTCCTAAGAATGCAGATTTTGAGTATGATTTCTCCAAAGGGTTTGATGAAGGCGGTTTTGCCAGAGTTTCAGATCAAGAAGGAAATTATCTTAAAAATGTAAGAGACATTTCAATCCGTAAGCGTTCGGTCTGTGCCAATGTAGAAGATGAATCTGCAAATGATTTGGTAAAACACAAACTCTACTGCTGGGGCTCCTCTACTTTCGGTCAGCTTGGATATAATGATCATGACGGAGGATTCAGTTATGTTGATACGTCATCTGCATGGGAGGGCGCATATAATAAATACTTCTACAAGGACACAAGATATCAGACTTCTGCAGTCAATGTAACAGATCTTCTGTATAGTGAAACATACGACGGAGCTATGTATTTTGTCGGCGATCATGCTGATTCCGGATGGACAAAATTCATTCCTCTTGATTATGATGAAAGAACAAAATACTGGACATATGAAATTGAACTCAAAGCAGATCGTGAGTATAAATTCAAACTTTCAAAAGATGAATCTCTGAACAATGCATATGGTGCCTGCGATGAAGATGAATCAAAATTATGTTTAGGAGGAGAAGAAGCTGTATTCACCGTAGAAAGTGATGGTGCGTACATTTTGAAGGTGGCAGTAAATCCGTTTAATCAGGATAAGCTTGATTACACTCTGGCAAAGACAAACTTTGATGCTTTGTATTTTGTGGGCAATTTCAGTGATTCGAATGTATGGACTAATTTCCTGCCTTTTGAATACAATGCGTTGAAAAAGGTTTGGACCAGGGAACTTAATGTTACTGAAGCAGATGCTAGCGGAAATCGAGAATTCAAGATTACGCAGAAGGATAATTGGAATGGTCCGACCCCTTGGGGAAAATGTCCAAATGCTGAGGCTGACAAACTTTGCATTAACGTTGAGGTGGATGGTAATGCAGTTCTACCGATTTCGGAAGCTGGTATATACATCATAACTTTAGAGGGAAGTGCTTTATCTCCTGAATCCTTAAGCATTAGTATAAAAAATGCAGGTGATTACGAGTAGTACTATAATTACTGAGTCCTGTAATTATTGATATTTTGAATTTTTGAATATAGTTTTGAAAGTGCTGGTTTACAAGTTAAATCAGCATTTTTTATGGGTCAATCACTTTTTTATGTGATTGACCCGAAATCTGTCAGGCGACAAACAATGAGCATTTCATTTGGTCCAGTCAACTTCTCAATAATCATTTCGAGGGAATCATTGTAAGCGTTACAGCAATCCGTGTCATTCCTTAATAATTATTTTTCCGATAGGATAGCATCATAAGTTTATTTATAGGAGCTGTCTAAGCCCTCTGATTTTGTCTCATTTCTGCTAACTGATTTTGTCACTTTTTAAAAGAAAATTGTACTTTTTTGCTATTTGATTTTGTCATAGAGGTAATTTAGTTGTTCCCTCTTATTTTTCAAGGGTTTGAGAATTAGTGAAGCAAAGGGTTCGATCCTGGAATTTTAAAATGTTTAAAATGAGGTGTTTTTAAGATAGAATAGAAGCATCAAAATGTTCATACCACAACGGAATACCCGTTGTTTCATCGACAAAAGCAGCTGTATTTATAATAGGTAAATCAAC
>CACWLF010000134.1 GCA_902761645.1 uncultured Aeromonadales bacterium
TTTTTAGTTTATCATAAAGCTCTAAAGCTGTTTTAATTTGTTGTATTGTATATGCCATAGATCACCTCTTTGGGTGTCCAGGATTATGTCCGCATCCCCAACTCACCATCTACTATTACGATGATGACGCTGACCAGCGGCTCTCATTGCCGCCGCTGAGGCACAGCAGATTGTTCGCATTCGTCATCAGTGGCCGAACGGTACCAGAGCTACCTATGATTTGAAGCTTCTAGGCTATCAGATTATGTCCGGCTCTGCTGACGGCTTTATGCAGCTTAAGGTTTCCGGCAGACAGGCTTCAGATGTTGTCTGGTCAAATGCCGATGTAGCTGAGAATAACCATGTATTATTTAGATCAAATCAAGGGGCTGAAATTCAAAGTCAGCAAGGTAACCGTTGATGGTGTGGACTTTTATCTGCGTGAGCTTTCCGGGAAGGCTCGTCTCGACTTTGAAGGCGAAAATGATTTACAGCTTCGTGTCCTTAAGATGATGCATGCGTCTCTCTGTGATGAGAACGGTAAACTTACCGAAAAGCCTAAGGACTTTGAAGCCTTTATGGAATCAGTGCCAAACAAGGTACTGCTCCAGCTCGTTAATGCCTTCTCAGCTCTCAACATCACGGGTAAAACACACCTAAAAAACTAATCCGGGGCAGTTTCGTATTCAGACTGGCGGTGAGAATTGCCCGGGAGCTTCACCGCCCAATCTCTGAAGTTCTTGAATACCCCTCCACCGAGTTCAACTACTGGTCGGTGGTTTTTCAGGAGGAATACTATGAGTCACATCCGAAAGAGAGATACAAAAGCGGTATGACTGAATGCGATTGTGCCGGGGAGATTGAAAAATTCAGAAAGCTAATGAAATAGAAATAATACGAATAAAATTGATATTGGTTTCACAATTCAATAGAATACGGGACACATTAAGACTATTAAGGAGAGTTTGTGAAAATATTCAAAATTATGCTGCCGGTTATTGCACTTTTGGCAGTGGGCACAGGATGTGCGAATAAGAACGATGTTAACAACAATGCTGACAACAATATTAAAGTAGCAGAACAGCACAACAACGAAGAATTACTTGATAAAGAAAATCGTCTTCTATATGAAGGTTGTATAAACCTGAACATTGGAGATGAATGTAACAGCTTGGGGTATGCATATGATAAAGGCCAAGGTGTAAAACAGGATTACAGCAAAGCAAATATTTACTACGAAAAAGCATGCAACCTGAACGTTGGAGAAGGATGCTTCAACTTGGGGGTCTCCTATGCCAAAGGTCAAGGTGAAAAGCAGAATTACAAAAAAGCTAATACATATTATGAAAAAGCCTGCAACCTGAACGATGGTTATGGATGCAACAACTTGGGAATTTCATACAACAATGGTCGTGGTGTAAAGCAGGATTACAAAAAAGCTAATACATATTACGAAAAAGCCTGCAATCTGAACGATGGTTATGGATGCAACAACTTGGGAAATTCATACAGCAATGGCGAAGGTGTAAAACAGGATTACAAAAAAGCTTATACATACTATGAAAAAGCCTGCGATTTAGGCAATGGTAACGGATGCAACTACTTAGGAGTTTTATATGACAACGGGAGTGGTGTAAAACAGGATTACAAAAAAGCTAATTCATACTACGAAAAAGCCTGCAATCTGAACAGTGGAAAAGGATGCTTCGGCTTGGGGTTGTTATACGAAGATGGCAAAGGTGTAAAACAAGACTACAGCAAAGCAAAATCTTATTACGAAAAAGCATGCAATCTGGATAACGGCGATGGCTGCCTCAATCTTGGAGTTTTATATAGAAAAGGTCTTGGATTAAGACAAGATATCAGTATGGCTGTATCCTATTATGAAAAAAGTTGTAACCTAAAAGTGGACATCGCCTGCAACAATTTAGGAGAATTATACGAAGATGGCATTGGCGTAAGACAGAACAAGATCAAGGCGAAGGAGTACTTCGGAAAATCTTGTGATTTAGGCAATCAACAAGGATGTGATAATTACCGCAAGCTAAACGAGCAGGGTTACTAATCAGCCATATACAGTTCAAATATAACCAATGAAGGATCTCTAACGAGGTCCTTTTTTCGTTTTTACGGAGATCAAAATGAACGACAGCACCATCAGGCTTTCTGCCGACACGTCTGCTCTGACTTATTCGCTGAACAACATTGCTACGCTCCGGTCGGTTGTTTTTCAGGAAGAGTACTATGAGGCGCATCCGAAAGAGAGATATAGATCCGGGATGACGGAGAGCGATTGTGCCAGAGAGGTTGAGAAGTTTAAACGGATTATGATACGTAAGCAAATTCTGTAAGAAATTTCTTTGTGTGAGTTTTAACATCATTTTATTGTCTATTTTGCGTTAACATAGTAGAACTTTGATTCGAGGTTTTATATGAGAAATGCAAACTTTAGTTTAAGAAAGGCTGTGTTAGAGCTACTAAATAGTAATTCTGGAAAAGAATATACAGCTAGAGAAATTGCACAGGTGTTGGCAGATAAGTATCCTGATGCAGTAGAAGCAAAAATTAAAGCATCTTCAAATAAAAACATGAACACTAAGGAAGATTGTATTGCACAATGGTCGGCCGAAATTCCAGTATGCAAGGATTATTTTGAAAGGAACAATGTTTTTTTATCATCAGATAGACCAAGAACTTACTCAATAAAAAGCTCTAATAATTCAAATAATAGCCCTAAAGGAATAGTTAAGGATTCTGACGAATTAAGTGATTACAAAGATAATTGCCGCAACAATCAACCGGAAAAAGAACTGTATCCTAAACTTGCTGAATACTGTAAATCGCTGAAAATAATGACGCTGAGAATCGATGAAAAAAAATCTACAAAGAAAGGAGCCAACAATAATAAATGGCTTCATGCTGATCTTGTAGGTTTCCAAGATCTTGTTGGTGGGTTTGTCGATGAGGCGAAAGAATGCCTAATTGAGTACTCAGATATAAGAAGTCTTTTGTATTCATTTGAAGTAAAAGACGGAGATATTACTCAAGGAAATTTGAGAGAATATTTTTTTCAAACAGTATCGAATTCGTCTTGGGTTAATTTTTCATATTTAGTTGCTGAAGGAATAGAAGAAAAAGCATGGGATGAATTACAATTACTTTGTGCAAGTTTTAATATAGGATTTATTCAGTTAGATAAAAATAACCCTTGCGAAAGTCAAATTAGAGTTAAAGCCCCACAAACAGATCTGGATTGGATGATGATCAATAGAATTGCGGATGCTAATCCTGATTTTAAAAAATTTCTCAAAAATATTACCTTAACCTATAAACGACATTCTGATAAAAACATAGCAAAACCTGAATGGGATCTTCCTGAATAAGACGGGGTTAATAAGGTTTATTTCACTATTTTACTTGATATGACAGTATCTCGATAACTCGAGGTCCTTTTTTCGTTTGTAAGGAACTCAAAATGAACGACAGTACCATCAGGCTTTCTGCCGACACGTCTGCTCTGACTGACTCATTGAGCAAAATTGCCGAAGAGATGACGGCCATGAAAGACGCTGTTTCCTCCTCTGCTGCGGCTATGGGTTCAAACCTTAAGATAAATATCGATGACATAAAATGCAAACCGGTTTAATACTTTGCGGTTAAACGTCAGATAAATGTTGAATAATCCGCATATAGTCGTTAAATTAGATGGCAGAAAGTAAGGTTTTGACATCAGCACCTTTTAAGTTCAATTGCATATCACGGATTAAAATTCTGTGCTGTGCTAAAATGGGGATGTCATGAAGTTCGTGGAGGTTAAGTGTTATGGGCAATATTCTGAATCCTGGTAATGATAACAGCTTTATAAGACTGGTTAAATTCAAAGATTCTGAAATTTTTGTAGATAAGACAGATTTTATAAAAGAAATGTCTGCAAAAATTAATGCTCAAAATCGTTTTTTTGCTGTTACCCGTCCTCGCAGATTTGGAAAAACCGTAACTGCGCATATGCTCTCAGCGTATTATTCCAAAGGATATGCCGGACAAAAGATATTTGACGGTTTGAAAATTTCAGAGAATACCGGTTTTGCAGATCATCTTAATAAATACAATGTTATTTACATTGACATGAATTAAAGGACAAGTTTATCTCGTATAAAGCCGACAAATCTCTCTACATCGAAGATATTGATGATCTAGTGGATTTTCTCCAGTATATGGTTATTCGTGATCTAAAGGAGAATAAAGAATACGCTGAACAAATCAGCAGTGATCCGTTGATTGGAAAGAAGTCGTTGTCATCGGCATTGGAAGTTATATTCAAATACACCGGCGAGCCATTTATTTTAATTATGGATGAATGGGATCTGATATGCAGAGAGTATCAAAATGAGCCGGCGCTACAAGAAAAATTTATAGAATTTCTGCGCGGTCTGTTTAAATCTGATGACGGTCTTAGTTGCTTTGCGCTTGCATATCTTACCGGTATTCTTCCTATCAAAAAATACAACTCTCAGTCTGCGCTTAACGGTTTTGACGAATATAACATGCTTGCTCCTGGTGAGTATGCGACATACTTCGGGTTTACCGAGGATGAAGTTGCAGACATTGTAAAATCACCTAACTGTAAAGTGACACATCAGGAATTAAAGGAATGGTATGAGGGTTACAAAATCAAAGGCGTTGATATATACAACCCCAACTCCGTATGCAAGGCCGTGAGCCGAAACGAATGCATCAGCTACTGGAGCGGGACATCATCCAATGAAGAGTTTGTCCGCCTCATCAATACTGATTTTGAAGGTCTGAAAGAAGATATCATCAATTTAATTGAAGGCGAAGAGGTTACTTTCAGCTGTGCCAATTTTCAGAATGACATGGTAACCATAAAAGACAAAAATGATGTCTTCAGTCTTCTGGTATGTCTTGGGTATCTCGGATGCTCCGATACCAAAAATAAATACCGTAAGGTTGCTTATGTTCCGAATGCAGAAATCAAAGCGGTACTGATGGATATTGTGAGAGAGCAGAACTGGTATGAGCGCATGGAAACCATCAAACGTTCAGAAAATCTGCTCAAAGCTATCAAAAAACTTGACGGAGCAACCGTAGCTGCAATTATTCAGGAAATCCACAATTCCTCAGCCGTAGCTCTTCTTGATTACAACGATGAGGAATCTCTGACATACTGCGTAATGACCGGACTTTTATGGGCAACTCTTGATGATTACAGCTATCACCGGGAAGATCAGGCAGGAAAGGGCCGTGCTGATTTAGTGTATGAGCC
>CACWLF010000135.1 GCA_902761645.1 uncultured Aeromonadales bacterium
ATCTACTTTTCTTTCTTCGATTAAACCGCCGATGACAATAACATCACCCGAGTTTGCCTGTACAACTGTATCAGTTTCACGGATTGTTGATTTAGCCATCGGAAGAACCACATTCTGATCATCTCCGTAAACCACCTTCTTAATCTGTTCTTCAACCTTGATAACAGCCGGATGAATATGCATCAGCACAGAACCGTCATCCTTGATCTGAGGTGTTACATCCAGGGACACACCTGAAAAGAACGGAGTATATTCAATTGACGGTGTAACGGAAGTAGTTCCTGAGGATGTAACAGAATTCGCTTCAAAACTTGTTACATAATACTCGTCACTGCCAACTTTAATAACGGCCTTTTGATTATTGCTTGCAGTAATTCTCGGACTGGACAAAATACTTACGTCACCCTGAGTCTGCAGCAGTTCTACGGCTACTCCAAGATTGAAATGTTCAGAATCTCTGAATACTATATGCGTTATACCGTCCAGAACTCCCGTACGTCCCTCATAACCAGTCCAATCATATCTAAGATTATCTTTTTTATAATCCCTTCTAGGATATTCACTCCTCCAGTGTTTGCTTGAACCCAAAATACTCCAATCTATTCCTGCCTGAAATTCATCTGCCAAACGAACCTCAAGAACCTTGGCTTCAAGCAGAATCTGCTTTGTTAAACGCTGCTGCGCACTGTCAAGGAACGTTTTAACGGCTTTTAGTTCAGACGGATTGGCAGATACAACTACCAATCCTGCTTCAGGACTGACAATTACACTCTTTCCGTGTGATGGCTTTTTCCAGACTGGTCCAGAAATCATTGGCAGTCTGTGTTTTAACGGTAGTTCCGGAGTCGCCGTCAAAGGAATCACCCGATCCGCTGTCTGAAGAATCTGATGACGAACTGCTGTTACTGTTACTGTTGCTGTCACTATTGCTGTCACTGCTACTGTCCTTGGAGGACACACCGCCGGTAGTAATATTCAGAGAAGCCAATCCGGAACGCTTAACCAGTAAATAATCAACAGAAAAAGTCTCCGTTCTTACTCCGGCAGGATATACATAAAATATTTTACCTTTCTGCTGAATATCATATCCATATATACTGCTGATGGCATTCAGAACCTCACCGATTGTAACGTTCTGCAAATCCAGACTTATAGTTCCCGCCACATCAGGATGAACAACAATTCCATAACTTGTTTCATTAAGCAAGGATGCAAAAAATTCCTTTGCATCAACATTCTCCGCCTGCACACGGAATCGACGTGTCGGTGCATAAATTCCTGAATTGGCTCCAACGGACTGTCCGACACTCAGCTCAGCCGCCACATCAGCCGGCAGTTTGTCAGGATTACTGGCAATTGCATCATCAAGTTCATTCTTTACTTCTGTCGGATAACGGTGCTGCACGCATCCTGATACAACAGCTGCAACAGTGATTGCTAATAAGCTTTTTGCAAAAATATTCATAATAACTACTTATCTTTTATACTAAAAAAAGATTTATTACTTAATAAACCATTATTCAAAAAATCTTCAACGAACAATTACCTTGGAACTATATAAGGAAAGTTCCATCTGTTCATCATCTTTCTGCAGGACAACCTTTGACGGACGGATTGACTTTACGGTATACCCGTCAATTGTTTCACCTACATGATATCTTTTCCCGTTTATCAAAGCGGAAGGACGACTGCTTTCAAAAACAGCGGACAATTTATATCCGTTGGCATCCGCGGAGCTATAACCGGTATCCGACGGCACATAATTGATCGGCTGAGTAGGATCCCTGATTAACTCATTCTGTGCAAGAACACTGTTCAACGATACCGCGCAGACACAAAAAACAGACAAAATAAAAACTCTAACCACGAATAAAATCCCTATTTCCACTTAATGTGTATACATGAATCTCAATCATACCCTTTGGATATTCCTTAACCTCATACGACAGAGTTCCCCAGATAAACTTTTTATTCAGATTTTCCAGCATCTGCAGATAATTTATAACAGATAAATAGGAGCCTTCCAGAACAATCCTTGCTTCATGCTTGTACAGAGCAACACCGCCATTACCCTTATCTATTAGTATTTTAGGTGTTTCGTTGGTCATGCTGATCAGTTTAAGCCCGCTGGTATTGGCAAGAACATCTTTCAGAACAGCTGCCATTTCATAAGCGGGAATCAGATCTACCGTCTGGGAGGTCAAGTCCTGATCTATATTTCTGATTTTATTCTTTATATCATCTTTTTCCTGCTGAAGTACTGCCGTCGGATCCTGCTGAAGCTGAATCAGCAGGGTATTCATCTCTGTCTGCAATGCTTCAGTATCCTCCTTTAAGGAGGTCTGCTGAGCCTTAACCTTTTTAATCTTGGTAATTGCGGGATCGGCAAAGTACATATAAACAGGAAATACCGCAAGCACTATAACCGCACAGAAAATCATTATCTGCTCACGACGTGTTTTCTCGGAAAATTTTTTCCCGAGTTCCTTATATTTGGCGGCAAGTTCCTTAACATATGGTTTAGCCATTATTTAATCTCCTTACCTAAATCACGATCCTGGGAAGTATCATGCTGTTTCTCAATAAAATTGGAATCTTTATCCACTTTTTTCTTCGGATCAAAACCGATTAATTCAAAATCCATGAGACCTGATTCATTCGCCTTTTCATTAGCCGTTGAAACATTTTCCTTGTCCCGGTAAATCTTAATAAAACCGAATGAACGGGAACTTAAATTATCCAGCTGTTTGAATTTATCTATAAAAACAGGAACCTCGTCACCGGAAACAACCTTACCTTTAATATCCATTCGCTTTCCATTCAGTACCACTCTGCTTATGGACATTGAATTGCTTGACGCTCTGGCTACATCCATCAGAGTACTCGCATAATTTACATCAGTACTCATTTTTAAATTCCTGATCACATCATATAAAGCCAGTTTTGAAAGATACAGCTGATTAAGTTCATCAACTTCTTTTTTCAGAGCCTCATCCGTACCTCTGGATGCATACGCCATCTGAACTTCAAGTAAATTTTTCTGAACAGCATCCTTTTGCTCCTCAAGCTGCATAACCGTGCGCTGTTCCTTTGCGAGATTTGCCCGCTGATAAAAGCCGTAACAAAGCACAAGAAAAAAGCATACTGCAGCTACTATCAGCATCCTGCCTAGGGTTAGCAGTTCCTTAGGCGGTTTAAATTCATTTAAATAGAGGTTGATTCTTGTCTTCATCGTTATGCCTTACTTTCTGCCTTTGCCAATGCTACTAATGATAAATAAATCACCGAATTTTTACCAACCTCTTCTGAAATAACATTCGTGGTAAAAGAATAGGTAGTGGCCAGATAATCGGATATAGCCTCCCGATCAGGACAATCCAGCGCAATTGTCAGCAGCTTCGGATTAGGCAATTTCAACTGTGCCACCATATAGTCCAGAGATCTCTGCAATTCAAGCGACAAATTATCAAAAAGATCATTGTCGATTGAACCCTTCTGATATTTATACAGATCCTTGAAACCTCTCAGGGAACGGGAAAAGAAAAGTCTCGAATGCCAAATGGTAATCAGACTCAAATCATATCCTTCCGGCTGAAACAAAATCAAATGAGCCTGTTCATCGTCAACGTTAAACAGATCCGCCAGTGCAACTTCCTCAACTGCAATTTCAACAAGTTCGGCAAGAGGAACTACAGCATCTATGATGCCTTTGACAATTCTTTTCTGCGCTGAAACAACCATTATCTTATCATTTGGATAAGACGGAGACTTGGGCATATCAATGTAGTCAATTGCGTAATTGGTTACGGAATCCTGAACATAATCCTTGATGGCCCACTGTACAGCTCCCGCCATCTCCTCTTCGGGAGTTTTAGGCTTATCAATCTGAATGCCGTTATACAGACCCTTTAGCAATACTACCTTAATCTTTGTTTTCTTGGTAACACCCAAAGTTGTGAAAACTTCGCCAATAACCTTACTATATTCTGAGGCATCCGTTACTTGCTTAACAATAAATTCACTGTCCTTTTTACCGGAATGAAAATATATAGAGGTGGCACCGATTCCCACCACTATACAATTCGAATCCTTTACATTTTTTTTACCGAACAAAACCATATACAATCCAAAATATATAAGTTGATCTCAAGGCTTTCTATTATACTCCACTGCCCTCTGATATTTTATTACTTATAAGTGTATAAAATACAATGATCTATAGCATAAATTTGAACTAAATTAGAAAAACAGTTTAATTGACTGTACGGAATTGCCCAAAACAGCCAATAAAATCAATACCATCACCAATGCAAAAACAATTCATAAAAACTGTAACTTCTTCTTTCTTAAAACGTTTAAAGGATAACAAAACAGAATAACGGATTTAATTTTTAACAGAAGATTTATGGAGCGTGTATTATGGCACTTACAATGTATATGAAAGTTACCGGTAAAAACCAGGGCGAAATCAAGGGTTCATGCGATCAGGGCGGAGACAAGAAGGACAAGATTCTGGTTTACGCACTGGATCACAAGGTTGAAATTCCAAAG
>CACWLF010000136.1 GCA_902761645.1 uncultured Aeromonadales bacterium
AGGATTTGAACCTCCGACCTTCGGGTTATGAGCCCGACGAGCTACCAGACTGCTCCACCCCGCGATTCACGATGTCTATATGATAGTGATCTCTGTATCATTTTGCAAGTGTTTTCTTTGGTTTTTTTACAAAAATATGCTAATTGCATGATTTTTGATCATAATGACGATTTTAAATTATATTGTTGTCTGTTTTTTAATCATGACAGAATTATCGACCGGATTTCAGGTTATAAATAAGGAAATCGCTGACGCCGATTTTCTGAACAGAGTTGTAATTAATTAACTGTCCTGGTGTTTAGATGTTGAATTAATACATAGTCGTGTTATATTTGACGGATAAAATATTATTAATTCATCCGGATAATCCCGGTTAATTCAGTTGTACGTGGTTTTGTATGTTTTGGAAAATAGTTGCCGCAACAGTCGGCATCCTGGCGATAAATTATTATATTTATTTAAGATTTATAGCCAAAAGCCGTTTAAGAAGATATATAAAGTTATCCATCCTCGGTTTTTTGTTTGTTGTATCACTTACAGGCGTTCTGATGCGAACGGTGAGCCGCGACGCCGTCGGTGCCGGTTTGTTTGATGTCGCTTCTGTTGTTCTCAGTTTTGCTTCTGCTTTTTCCTGGACTCTGTTTACGGTTTCCATCTTTATTGATGTTCCGTCATTGTTTTTGGTACGGTTTAAACGTAAAAAACTTGTTAATCCTGTTTATCAGAGCATAATAATTCTCGGATCTCTCGCCATTACATCGTGGGGACAGTATGAGGGACTGAAACTTCCTGAAGTAAAGGAGGTTATGATAGAATCGGCACTGATCCGCCAGCCGGTAAAAATTGCACTGATGACGGATTTGCATATAACCAGATCTGAAGATATTGAAAGAATCAAAAATATTGTCAATATCATAAATAATCTTCATGCGGATGTGATTCTTCTCGGCGGTGATATTCTTGATGACGAGATCAAAACAATTATCAGCCTTGCTCAGCCGCTGCAGAATCTTCATGCTCCTCTCGGCGTCTATTATGTTACAGGCAATCATGAGTACTATATGAGTGTCAATGACGCCGAGGTTCTTATCAAGCAGGTAGGCATCAGACAGCTGGAAAACAG
Source organism: uncultured Aeromonadales bacterium (assembly GCA_902761645.1). Lineage (GTDB taxonomy): Bacteria > Pseudomonadota > Gammaproteobacteria > Enterobacterales > Succinivibrionaceae > UBA2804. The sequence goes on from CACWLF010000136.1 coordinate 1,124, forward strand.
CGGTGTTCTGCTTCGTGATGACTTGTATCTAGCCGGAGTTCCGGACATGCGCTACTGCGGCCGTTTTCTCCGCAGTTTTGATATAGATCAGGCGTTGAATGATGCTGAACAGGATCAGTTCAAAATTCTGCTGTCTCATGAACCTGTAAAGACTGATAAGGCAAATCTGGTATTGTCAGGGCATACACACGGCGGTCAGTCTCTTCCGTTTATGTTTGTTGTTCCGATTTACAGTTCCGGTATGCTGGCAGGTCTGTACGGCGAACAGGATCATTATAATTATGTTTCCCGCGGGGTAGGCTCCTGGGGAGGAAAGATCAGGGAATTTGCTCCGTACGATATTACACTGCTGACCGTCAATCCTGTGTCTGCAGGAAAATAATTTCATTCAGCCGGAATGCCTGTGAATTTTCATGAAGCCGGCGGTTATGCCTGTTTATAAGAATGCAGACAGTGAGTAATCACTGCCTGCATTTCTATATTTATATGCTGCCGGTAAATATTAGCTGAAATTATTTTTGAAGGAATTTTCTCACATCTTGAATTCGTATAAATTTTTTTGGCTCATAGGTGCATAGCTCTCAATTTAACCCCACAACTATGCACGAAGAGCCCTTTTTTTTATATTTTAACAACATCACAAGAATGATTAACTAAATCAAATGTAATGCGGAATTTCTGATCATTAGTTGTAAATACAACTTGCTTTAAATCATCGCTTTGTTCTTCAATATTAATGGTCTTGGCGCTAAGTATTAATTTCTCAATTTTTAGTTTATCTTCCTCTGAATATGAGGATAAAGGATCTCCAAGCATAATAATGTCTGTGAATAATTGCATTCCACTAAAATGGTAATTATATATTTCAGGGGAACACGACTGATTAGTTATATCTTTTATGCATATACAATCGGGATCTACGTGCCAAAGCATTCTAGACATCCATAGTCTGTGTAATAAAACATGAAAGTTTAGGGTGTAGCGTTGTTTATTTCTTTCAACATCATCAGCACATCTCATTCCATGGACAAGACCTATAGATGGCCACATTGGTGCGTTGCAACCAAGAATATATGCTTTGTTATCTGTGGCTCTCCTAAAGATTTCAAGACATTTTCGGTAATTTTGAATTCTTGTTTGATTATATTTAAAGTAACTACCTTTAATAGCTCCCCAATATAAGGCATCAAGTTTAAAGTAGGTGATGTTAAGCTTTTTATAAAAGAAGGTTATAACATTATAGATATATTCACAAACTTCAGGATTACTAAAATCTAACATATACCAAGGTGCTTCTCTCCATCCTTCGTAGGTTACAGATGAGGAGCAAAGAGGATTTCCATTTTTATCTTTTACTAGCCAATCTTGGTGGTTTTTAAAAATTGATGATTCAGTGGAACAAATAAAAGGGGCTATCCATATAGCAGCTTTCTTTCCAGTATTGTTAATTTTATGGACAAGCTCCTCTAAGCCTGATGAAAATTTGGATGTAGAAAAGTCTAGCCAATCTCCCATGTGGTTTTGGTAACCATCATCTATTAGTAGATAGTCTAAAGAATCAAAATTTTTTAATTCATTAAGGTTTTGAATTACTAATTTCTCGTTTACATCCGCATAATAGCTATACCATGAACACCAGCCTGTTGGAGTTTTATTAGGAATCTGAATGGAAAGATTGTTGTTTATATATTTAGCAAATTTGCATTTTATCGTAAATAAAGAGGTGTCTTCAATAATTACAAGATTTTCGAGAGAACTATATCCTTTAAAATTTTCAGTGTCCATTACTGCTTCTAAAGTTCCATCTGGATATACTCTAAAGAAACCTTGAAACTTATTACAAGTAGAGAATCCAACTAAAATCCAACTGTTATTTGATTTATATGCAATATAGTTATAAACAGTTGTGTATCCAAGATCATTTGTTATTCTATATTCTGATGAATTGTCAGGACATCTAGCAATACAAGTTGGATTAGCAAAGGTTCCACTATAACAACAGAGCATTTGAAAACCTTCTGCGTAAAATGGAGTGTTAGGATCAGTAACTTTTGTTTTAAAAAGCACTAATTCAGATTGTTTAACATTAAATTCATCAAAAATAAATTCGTTATTATCAATATCAAAGCTAAAATTATTGTCTGATAAGATATCTGATATGTCTTCAATTATGTTATTCATAAGAAAATCCTCTATTTGATAACAATGAGAGATAGGGGATGCGGACAAATTAATTCATATTGTTAAGTCTGTATTGAACAGGACTCGATCCACCTAATGTATTTTTAATTCTAACATTATTATACCGGCCTTTCGCTGTTTTGTGTGAATACCACTATATGTTGATCTATAATAATAGTAAAATATTGTTTAAATAATATACAGATAAAAAGGATATCATGGATACATCAAATTTGTTTACAGTAGCGTTGAATCTTTGAAACCCTCGGTCAGTATCAAAGGTAGATTTTATTCCTGCCACAGACAATCCAACGCAGATGGAACTTCATATTTGGGTATCCTATCCTGATAGTACAAAGTTCCCTTGTCCGACAGAAGGGTGCGGGGAGATGTGTCCGCAACATGACTATGAGGAACGAGTTTGGAGACACCTAAACTTTTTCCAGCATAAGACTTTTATCCATGCGAAACTACCAAGAGTTAGATGTAAAAATC
>CACWLF010000137.1 GCA_902761645.1 uncultured Aeromonadales bacterium
ATGTCTGCATCCTCTCTCATTGCCCATATAGCAGGCATTTTTGAAGTATTCGTTAGCGGTTTTCGCATCGGATTTGACTCCTTTGCCTTCAAGGTAAAATATCCCGAGTATTAAGCACGAATCAGAATCCTTTAAACTGCACGCCTTATCGTAATAACTGACAGAATTTGCGTAATCCCTGTCCATTTCATAGATTTTTCCTATTCTGGCGCAGGCGGAACCGACCTGTCTGCCGCAAGAGATATTGCAGATCTGAACAGCCTGGTCAAAATCATTAAATTTGAAGAGGAGCAGTGAGGCAAGATCCATGCAGCTGTTATTGTCATCAAGTCTGCAGGCTTTTTCAAGATAATCCCTTGCCTTGTCCAGATCGGCATCTTTCCCGGAAGAATACAGCGATCCGAGCGCGGAGCACCCTGAAGATATATTCTGCCCGCAGAGTTTTTCGCAGACAGACACTGCATCCTGAAGTCTGCCCTGTCTGATCAAATCGCCGCAGTCTGACTGAACTGATTCTTCGGCATTGCCTGCTCCGGCATAAGCCGCAAAAAACATGGCTGCGCAGATATGACATATTTTATTTATGAAAACTCCTAATTTAAAATTATTGTTTCAATAATGAGATTCTAACTTCAAGTCAGGTTCATTTATTGAAAATACGTCACAATAACTGATTTTAATCCGGATTGCTGCTGTTTTTTTTTTATTGTCTCCTTGACTGCGGCGGAAGATTATCAGTGATTCCCCGGTCCTGATTAATGGTATTGTACCCGAGCTGTTTCTGTTTGCCTTTACATCATTTCCTTCAGTAGGAAATCCTCCTGAATTTCTGTATTCATAATACGGAAGTTTCGCATAAAAGTTTTTTCTGCATATCTGAAAAAATGTTTTGTTGATCTTTTTTCAAAGTCCGCAAAAGTCTGCAGATATTTGATGAAACCGTGGTTTATTTTTTCAAAAACAAGTATGATTGATTCAGATGGACAGTCCTCTTTTTTCTGGAACTGCCGGATAAGACAAAAAAAATTTTGAACAGGAATTATACATGAAAAAATTATCTTTGATTGCCGGACTGACCGCCATGATTATGTCATCCGGTTCAATGTCTCTTGAACTTGGCGATATGCTTTACGAAAGCGTGAAGCAGAGTGTTAAAATCAATACCGCGGATCATGAACCAACCGTTCTGGATATTTCAAAAGAATTCAACCACAGATATCCTACCAATTTATTCACGCTGATAATCAATAATGCTGAAAAAGCCAAAGCTTCAAACGGAGAGGGTGACGGAGTTTTCTACGACGCTAAAAACAACAGTCTGATCGGCCAGGATCCGAGAAACGATGAAAGTCCGACGCTTAAGGCGACTCTTTTCAAATCTGGCGCGGATCATTATCTGTTCATGCTGACTGCAACCATGGAACTCGGCGGTCTTTATTCAGACGAATCTCATTATTTTGATATTGACTGGAAAACGGGTGAAATGAAACCTCTGAATGACTATGCTCCGGGCGGATATCAGCCTCCTTTTAAGTCATACGGTACTGTTACACAGTCTGATTTTGCAGATGCCCGTAATAACATCATTATCGGCTATGAGATTACAGACGGTCTGTTCATGAACCTGTCCAGTCATTTTTCCTGGGACGGAGGCACCCATAAATTTGCAGGTTCCGATATTCAGCTGCCGAAGCAGCAGAAAATACTGCCGAAGAATGTCAATGCAAAGGATCTGAAATATTATGCTTTTTATGATATTGATGATGACGGAAATTCTGAAATATTCCTTAGCAATAAAGATCATTCAATTGAGATTTCCGCGGTAATCCGTTCCTATGAGAAAGCCGAAAAGGAGCTTCTCACCAGAAGAGACGGCAGTGAGTTTAAATTTTATAAAGGCGGTATTGCCGTGACCGGCAGCTGCGGATCCGGATGTTCTGCTGCCGATTATGTTCTGGTGAAAAACAGCGGATACGGAGAGACACTCAATGTCCGCACGCTGACTGCTCCTGACGGCGGCAAAGAGATTACCTATACTGCTGCAGGTGAAAAAGGCGGACAGAAGATCTCTGCTGAAAAAGCCGATGAATTTATGGCAAAACTCGGTGAGGAAAAGCAGGTTCAACTTGACTGGCAGCCGATTATCAGTCTGAATTTCAATAAATAATCCGGCTGGAAATTATATAGGATTCCGGAGTGATAAAATTTTCATTCCGGTTTTTTGTTTGCTTTTTTTCATTTCACATGGAAATGAATAAATTTCAAAAACGGAACATGATCATATCTGACCTGTAAGAAAAGTGATAAACTGATATCATTGCTTGTTGTGAAATTTTCAGTTAAAAATTTTTTCAGGTTGTTTCAGCATGGCCGGATGGAATCTAAAAAACGGTGTGATTACAGATTACTGCTGCAGTGATGACTGTCTGTGGTCGCTGTTCAATCATGTTTTTTCCGACTCAAGCAGAAAACGCAACACCTATAAATTCGGATTCATCAAGGCTCTTCTGGATAATCTTTTCAACGGATTTAATACTGCAGAGGGGCTTTTTCTAAGTTACGGCCAAATCTTCGGCCGCTTCACCGAAAACTACTGGAATCTTGTTGTCAGGTATAATTTAAGACAGATGCGGAGTGATGGAAGATCTGAATTCTCAAGACTCGAAATAATTCTTAATGAAGCTGTCGGTTCAAATCCTGTATGTGCGTTCCTTGAATTTGATTCTCTCGATTTTATCCGCAAAACCGAGATTATCGGAAAGGTGGCTGATGAGTGCAGAAAATATGTGATCGGTGCGCTCTATGAGGATTTTGACGGTGTGATTTATTCATTTGATTTAAACGGCAGCGGACTCACGGTCAACCGCTGTGTTTATGAATTCATGCTCAGACATAAATCTGAACTTGAAAAACTGAACTATTACGCATGGGCGAAATTTCTTGAAAAAATCAACAGCGGAAATGCTGCAGTTTATCTTCTTGATAAACTCGAGGCTGCAACACCGCGACGCGGTGATTTATCCGTTTATCAGGTCATCCTGAGAAAAGAGTTTGAGGAAAACAACTGTTTTTACTGCGGTAAAAAACTCGGCGGCAGGGTTCATGTCGATCATTTTATTCCGTGGTCCTTTGTCAGGGATGATAAATTATGGAATTTCGTTCTGGCCTGTCCATCATGCAATGAAAAGAAAAACAACCGTCTGCCAAAGCACGATTTATTAATCAGAATCGAGGAGAGGAACAGAACAATAATGCAGTCTGATGATTCTCTGGTTCAGAAGGATTTCGAAAACTATTCAGACGATCTGCCTTCCAGGATCTGGAAATATGCCAAACTAAGCGGACTTAAGGAATTTCAGGATAACAGCCGCAGTGCATAGACCCAGGAGTTCACTGCAAATCATGAACTGTTGTTTATGCCTGATTTTACGTCAGTAAAATTCCTGTATCAGCGGAGTGATAATGTGTTCCGCACGGATTTTTTACATCATTCCGCATTTGCCGTTCTGTAATATATCTTTGCCGGAGTTATCTGCTGTAATTTTCGGCATTGATTATCCATTCATAAATTTTAAACAGACGAAAAACAGAACTAAGAACTGTATTTTTTTACATTGAATTGCAGTGCTCTGCTAAAAAATGTGTGATATAAATCAAATAAAATCAAAAACACGGTATAAATAATAATCAATATGAATAATATTTATACATTCAGAGACGAAATCAATATTTTTTTGCTGAATATGTTTGTGTTAATTATAAAAATCCGT
>CACWLF010000138.1 GCA_902761645.1 uncultured Aeromonadales bacterium
AATCAATTGCAGAAACGGTGTTATGACCCTAAAATGGCTTTAGAATGCGTAGCATCTTCTTTAGGTATTGTCTAGAGTTTTTTGATGCGTTCGCCCTGATTTCTATGTCTGAATGTGAACCTATAATAATAGCTGATGATAATTAACGAAAATATCTGACTGAGAAGGTTAAGCGATTTAAGTTCTTTATTTTCAAAGAGTTTCGTAAACCAATTTGTTATGAGAAGTTTGCAGAGGAATAATTTTGTGAGTAATTGTAATTCAAATTTAAATTCAGATAATGAATTTAATGCCGGGCAGATAAACAGGTTCAAAAATTTCATTGAATATTTTAAAAAAGCAAAAATAAAAGAGCAGTATACCTATAATATTTTTGATACCTGTTCGATTTCCTGCCAGGAAATACTTGTTTGCAGATTTTTAGGTTCTCTTCTTGATCCGAAGGGAGAACATGGCATGGGTGATATTTTTCTTAAAAGTTTTCTTAATTTGATTTTTAATGGATTGCCTGAAAATCCATTAAATAAATTGAAAGAAACGTTTCTTTCAAAATTTAATGTCTATTTAGAATATACTCATCAAAAATTAAATAAGCGAAGAATTGATATACTTCTTGATTTGGATGGTTTCTATATTCCTATAGAAGTTAAGATTTATGCCCGTGATGGCGATAATCAGTGCTGTGATTATTTTAAATTCTGTGCCTCACATAATGTCAATAATTCATCGGTTATTGTTTATCTTACTCTTAACGGGACTAAACCTGATGAAAAGAGCATTGGAAATGTTGATGGTGACCAGCTTATCTGCTTATCCTTTAAGAATGATATTTATAATTGGCTTGACAGTACCGTCTGCAGTTTAAAAAGTGATGTGCAGAACACAAATAATAAAAACGATGTAAATTTAATAAAAATAAACAGAGTTTGCTCGGTTGTCGAACAGTTTTTGGATGCAATTAAAAATATTACCGGAAGGCTGGAAATGGAAGAAATAGAACAATATGTTGAATTGAATAAAAATGAGGAAATTGTTAAGAGCTCTGATGATTTTATTGCAGCAAAACGATTTGCAGAGAATTTCTATACTGCTGTTAAAATTCGCAAACTGCAGGATTTTTTTGCATCATTGAATGCTTCACTTCATAAAAAATTAGATGCAGTCGGAGCTGACATTGTATATGACCGCAACGTGATTCTTGCAGAAGCTGAAAAGATGTATTTAGAAGATAAATCCGGCTATCCATCAATTGTTATTAAGCTTCCCTCAGATGATTTTACAGGGTGCCGTAAAGCTGAAAATTACAGCTTAGAACTTGCTGTTGAAGCAAGTGACGTAATTACCATCGGATACAGCATGGATCATCAGGGTAATGGCATACCTGGCGGCAAGGCGTTAATGGAGTATGTAAACAATCATATTTGTGACAGTTATAAAAATGAATTGGCTTCATTCCAAAAGGGTGATTACTGGTTCGCTGATAGAAATTATATGATCGGCAAGGCTTCGCCTGATTTTATTAACTGCAACAGCAGTTACTCTAAACTGTATGATCATGATGTCTTCAAAAATACTGTTGATAATATTTCTGATGAACTTTTTCATATGTATATGCATTGGATTAATCCAAAGGAACATTAATTGTCTGTCAGGGAAATTAAATTTGACTGGTAACGAATTAAAAGTTCCTTCATGGAGAATGTTCTGGGTTGCGGAATTATTTATCCGGTTTTCAGGATGATGCAAAAAAAAGCCGCAGTCTCTTAAGGCTTATGAAAGTTTTAATCAAATTTAAACTCAATTGCTGCTTATTTAATTTGTCTGCAAACTACAGAACATTCTTTTTTGCAGAAGCAGATTCCATACGCAAAAACTGATTACTCATCATTTCTTTTTATGTACGGATCTGCATACTTCTTGTTTTTATTTGCTGTATCACAGATAAAGTTTTCATCATCTGCCATTTCTTTGTACTGAGCCAAATCAACTTCATTAAGTTTGTTACTTTCTGTTAAATATCTGAAGGAATTGTATAATTCATAAATTAAACTTCCAGGCGGTTCATACGCATCATTAAAGTAACAGCCTTCGACCGGTTTCAATGTCAGAAATACTACCGAAATTTTCCATAAACTCACTGCAGAACTTTCTGGCCTTAAAGATTTCTGGATCCTTGAATCATTCCTGGCGGGATTCACCTTAGTGATTTTCTGGATTCAGTGAAAAAAATCATAGAAGGTTGACATGGTGAGAGGTTTTCCGAACCTTCTGGTGCGGGTTATAAGCATAACCTTTGATATATTGTCCTTACAAACGGTTTTAATAAAAGGAGTTTTTTCAATACAGTAACTGTTTGTTTCAATCAGTTCATGAAATAATTCAGCACCTGCAATTACTGATTTCATTTTTTTCCTTCTCCTTCAAAGCTTCAAGGTGAATATACAGAATTCTCTTTATGTTTACCGCAGCCGGCAATCCAACTGTGTGATAAAGATTGATATTGCATACGGCATTGCATTAAACAGTCATGAACTCTGTGCAAATTATAAGCGATGCGATAACTCCGGTATGCAACATTTATCCTGCGGGCTTTCCTGATCTGAATGAGCCGGAGTGTTTGACCGTTGACTGACTAAACTCTCTTTCATTAGTTCAGAACCGTTAATTTTTTGTCTGCGGCGAAGTCTTATGATACGCCTAGGTTCAGCAGCTCATAATGTTCAGATCATTCAGATCGGAATGTTTTTCCTGCTGAATGAAATTTTGAAATCGATCACAAATTCAAATGTGTTTAAATGCGACATTTTATCCGGGATTTTTTAATTTGTTTCTATTGCTTTATATCAAAATATCAGAATTTTTTCAGAACAGATCAATAACTTAACCGGATATGTGTTTTTTTGCTTTACTGCAGAAAACACGACATTACAGGCTTGTTTTTCTTCAGAATCTTTTTAAAGAAAATTACCCAAAAATTATACCGGTATTCTATTTTACTTTTTAATTGCTATGATAATTTCAATTAAATGCCCTTTTGCGTACGTTTTTTAATAAAAGTCAGTGGTAATTTTTTTTCTGAACTAACGGTTCCGGATTACAGCTTCAGAGATAAAGATTACTGATTTTTATTTGATGAAAAGGCATGAAAAGGCGGTCTGGAACCGGAGAGCTCCGGTCGGTAAATTTTTTTTATAAGGTAAAAATCTGGCAATGAGGAAAGTTAAAAATAAAATTTCAGTAATTATTGCGCTGGCTCTCGGCATGACAGCATTGAACACGGCAGAGGCGATTCTGGAGAATACCGTTTTTGAAAGGGTTGGCAATAAACATCATATAGATCCTGTCCTTCTGTATGCGGTTGCTCTGGCAGAATCAGGATATTCCAGGGATGTTTCGTCAGGAAAAATCGCACCTCATCCGTATGCCATCAGATCGGACCATGCGATTTATCCGGCAACCATGGAGGAGGCAAAAATCCGGCTGGAGGAGGAACTTCTGTATTCAGATAATCTTGATCTTGGAATGATGCAGATCAATACCAGATGGCATCGGAACCTTTTCAATTCGTATGAGGAACTTCTTGATCCGGAAACCAATGCAGATCTCGCTGCAGGGATTTTAAGCAGACTGCTTGCCGACACGCGATACAGGGAAATGGAGGTGAAAATCGGTCATTACCACAGTTTTTCGGATGAAAAGGCAATCCGCAGTTACGGCAGATATGTCATGCAGATTTACCGCAATCTGAAAAATCTTTC
>CACWLF010000139.1 GCA_902761645.1 uncultured Aeromonadales bacterium
GCCCGAATTACTGATTGTCACTCCAGGCGGGTTTCGGATGGCTGTAGGCATCTGCACCTTCAAACATTCTGCCGCAGTCCTCCAGACTTGAAACATCCCAGTTATTTACCGGGCAGTTGAATTTCTCAGCATCGCAAAACATCTCGGACATATCCGTAACATTGGATGTGTTCCATTTATCGATCGGCTGATTGAAGGATTTTGCACCGGCAAACATGGCGTACATATCAGTAACCTTCGAGGTATCCCAGTTTCCAATCGGCTGATTGAAACTTTCAGCACCGCTGAACATAAAGCTCATAATGTCAACATTTGAGGTATCCCAGTCGCCGATCGGCTGATTGAAGGATCCGGCACTCGCGAACATCCTTCCCATATTCCAGACTTTTGAGGTATTCCATTCACCGATCGGCTGGTTGAAGGATTCGGCATTGATGAACATACCGTGCATATCGGTAACATTCGAGGTATTCCACTTTCCTACCGGCTGGTTGAAGGATAATGCACCAAGGAACATACAGTTCATATCAGTCACACCTGATGTATCCCAGCTGCCGATCGGCTGATTAAAGGATTCCGCATCACTGAACATGGTGTTCATATCGGTAACATTTGAGGTATTCCATCCGCCTATCGGCTGATTGAAACTTTTTGCGTCAGAAAACATGGCTTCCATGCTGCGGACATCAGAGGTATTCCAGTTTCCGATTTGCTGATTGAAACTATCCGCATGGCAGAACATGAAACTCATATCTTCAACCATGGAAGTGTCCCATGCTCCAATCGGCTGATTGAAACTTTCAGCACCGCAGAACATGCCGCTCATATCAGTGACATTCGAGGTATCCCACTCCCCGATCGGCTGATTGAACGCGGCGGCGTGCGCAAACATCTGTTTCATTGATCTTATGCCGGAAGTATCCGTTATGTTAACGAATTCAAGTTCGGAAAAATCTTTAAAAGCAGATTCAAGCGTCCGGACATTCGAGGAAAATCTGACTTCAAATTCAATTCGCTTCAGCCTTCGGATACTGTCGGCTCTCCTGAACGGATTTATCCTGTCAAGGCATTCCATCCATTCCTCTTCCGTTTCAGAGTCTCTGTTGCATTCTCTGGTAAACTCATAGTTTATGGTCAGTGAATCAAGATCGTTATTCAGAATTTTTTCAATCAGTTCGTCGGTAATATCTTCCGGAGAATTCAATACAGGATTTCTTTCCATAGCAGCCTCTTCTTCAACTCTTGTTTTTGCGGGTAATAAGATCTGTTTCCATTGCAAATGTCGCAGTTAAAAAACAATATGAACATGTCAGTATTTGACTTTTGATTTAAAAAGATAATTCTCTATTTGAGAATATTATGATATATACCACATAATATATCTTTAATCAAACATATTGTGATTTTATGATTAAAAAATGCGACAGAGGTGACAAATCAATTCTTTCAGATACAGATTAAGTGAATGCAATTTATTTAAAGAAATGCAGTTTTGCCGATTTAAAAACTGCAGATCAGTAATTATGCCGTTCGCAGAATTTTTTCAATATTGAAATGCCTGAGTAATATCATTTTCGATCCTTTATAAAATTTTCCTGCGGAATATTACATCCGCTTCTTCACAGCCGGCCGTCAGGCAAGGCAATCCGATAAATTGTGTCTCATCACATGCTTTCAGCATTCCGGTTACATCCAGGTCGGCCTTAAGGAATTATTTTCGGGGTCCAGCCTGACTGCAGGAAGGCAATGACTGAATCAAAACTGTTAACCTTGAGTCCGGTTTCTGATATATTGCAGTAATGTTTTAAATTTATTCGAGATGACAATATGGAAATGGAACAGGAAGCGGTTGCGATATTGATGTTTATTTTTTCCGGATGTCTGATGTTTTATGCGGCACTGCTGTTTATTTTTCAGGACTACAGAATGATCATGAGGCACTGGGCTGCAAAAATGAAAAACAGAAAAGCATATACCAGACAGTTTGCCAAACTGCTGGCCACGGTGGCGCTTGCACCGCTGCTGGCCGGAATTGCATCATTGTATGCCGGTCCCGGCATCGGACTTGCGGTTCTGCTTGCAACGGCAGTGGCGGCAATTGCAGTCGGCGTACGATTCATGAAAGATGTCACAGGCTGAATAGAATACAGTGTTTCATTAATCAGAATATCCGATCAGCTACATAAACCTGCGATTATTAAGTCGCAGGTTTATTTTATTAATGGGCAAAATACAAATTTCTTTTAAATCAAATCTTTATAAGATATATATTTTTTTCTCAAAATTGAAGTTGGATCCCAAAATTCAATAATCAAAGCAACTGTTCTTTAGACATTTGCTCAATTATAGTGCAATATGATCATGCTTCCCCGCGGGAAGTATGCAAAAATTACTAATATAATATAAAAGGAAAAACTAATAATGAAAAAGAAAATTATTGCAACTCTTGTAGCCGCCGCTACTCTCGGACTGTCCTCAATGGCTTCTGCAACAATCGAATCAGGAAAAATCGTTATCTGGATCAACGGGGATAAAGGATATGACGGACTGGCAAAGGTAGGCAAGAAATTTACCGAAGAACAGGGCGTTCCTGTTGAAGTTTCTCATCCTGACGGAGTTGAAAACAAATTCCAACAGGCTGCTTCAACCGGTAACGGACCGGATATTTTCATCTGGGCTCACGACCGTTTCGGTGAATGGCAGAAGGCAGGTCTTCTCTCAGAACTTGAGCCAAGCCCTAAATTCAAGGATAAAATCCAGAAATTTGCCTGGGATGCGGTTTCCATCGATGGCAAGGTATTCGGCTATCCGATTGCAATTGAAGCTATCGGTCTGATTTGCAATAAGGATATTGTTCCTAACGCTCCTAAAAATTTTGAGGATTTCATCGATCTGGACAAAAAGGTTCAGGCAAAAGGCAAGAAGGCGATTATGTGGGATTACACCACTCCTTACTTCTCATATCCTGTAATTGCCGCAAACGGCGGTTATGCATTCAAGAAACTCGGTTCAGGAAAATATGATATCGGCGATACCGGTGTTAACAATGCAGGTTCAAAACAGGGTGTAAACTTCCTCGTTGACATTGTGAAACAGGGTGTTCTGCCTAAAGGAACCGACTACGGTGTTATGGACTCATCATTTGCCAAGGGAGAGGTTGCATGTATTATTACCGGTCCTTGGGCATGGGGCAATTACGACGGAAAGATCAATTACACTGTAAATCCGCTTCCTAACCTCGGCGGAAAACCTGCCAAGGCATTCGTTGGTGTGCTTGCCGCCACCGTCAATGCACAGTCTCCTAACAAGGAACTGGCAATCGACTTCCTCGAAAATTATCTGCTCACCGATGCAGGTCTGAAGGAAGTTAATGATGACAAGGCACTTGGTGCGGTTGCTCTTAAATCATTCCAGAAGATTCTTGAAAAGGATCCTCGCATCAAGGCAACCATGGCCAACGCAATCAACGGTGAACCGATGCCTAATGTTCCTGAAATGAACCGTTTCTGGTCAGCATTCCAGCAGGCATTGAAGAACAGTACCACAGGCCGTCAGAGTGTTGATGAAGCTCTCAAGGTTGCAGCGGAACGTATTGTTAACAGATAACAGGATTAATTTATATATCCATTAATTAATGTTGTCAC
>CACWLF010000140.1 GCA_902761645.1 uncultured Aeromonadales bacterium
GTGGTATTTCTTATAAAAAGTTAAGTCTTATTGAAAAAAGAAAAGGATGGATTGTTGATTTTAAACAATCTTAAATAGCATCAAAGGTTATTATGGAGCTTTTACGTTTATTATGATGTTCGGCGATATGTTTTACAAAAGAATCAATAATTTATCAAATTGGCAGCAAACTCTGTTTTCTTTGGTTATAACCGTTAGAATGTATCCGAACCTGAAATTATACAGTGAATCAAACAACCTTAATATTCATACGACTTTTGAAAAAGATCTCGAATTACTATGGAGTTATCTTGAATCGCACGAACAGCAGATAGACTTTGCGGAACTTCAGGAACAGCTTTTGGAATTGACTCCGGAATACAATGAAGAAGATCCTTTAGGTAAAATTGTTGCAAGCCTCGCATGCCAATCTCTGCTTATTACATTTGATTCTATTTTAAATCATACAAAAACCGAGGCACTGCTGGTATCAGAAAAATCAATAATGACCGTAATAAAGTATCTAGAGGTAAGAGATGATACAACCTACGACGAAGATCAAATAGTTGAATTGGATGAAATTCAGGCAGAATTGGATTTTCAAATGAATATTATTGAAGTCTTGGATCATAAACGCAGTTCCTTGATGTTTAAAACTCTTAAGGAAATGGCGTATAACGAAGGATTTTCCAATATCGGAATACCCTTGGACGATTAAGAGCTTCTAACAATTCAATCATTAAAACAATCATTCAGCAGCAATTTGGAACAATTTTGATATACTGTTGCAGATTGTTTTGTGAAATTTTTCTTATACCATATAGAGTTGCAACAATCGTTGCCATAAAAGCTGTTAAAATAATCAATTCATTACCCGTAAAACAGCTAACCGCTATCGCCACAGTAATAGAGATTACAATTGATAACAGATACACAGAAAGGGACTTTTTCAGTATGTATTTATCGGATAATTCAAGAACAACCACTTGAAACTGTTTGAATTCCAAATGATCTTTATTAGCAAGATATAAGATTTCACTGTTACCGGACAGCAACAGTTTATAAAATGAACTTGCACCGCACTTTTGTGAATTCTGACAAGAGCCGCACGCATCTCTTTTTGAACATTTAACTGTAATAACTTCGCTGTTGCAATCTATTACAACTCCCCGGATCTTCATTTGATAAACTCAATATTATCGGCTATTTGTTTTGCCAGATTAGGAGGAATGATACCGACAACCGAAACATCAAATTTATCAGATATTCTCTGTCGGTAAACAGTAGTTCCATTGATGGAACTTAGAGGAACTCTGATATCAGACTTATGGGAAGTTATATAAATTGAAACATCTGTAAGCCCGTCTGAAATCAGCATATATTCCGCATTTTCGCCATTATTTCTTATTGCATGCTTGTTTGTGGCCATAACCTCAAAGTCCATTGGGACATTTTTCAGTTTCCATTCAAGATTATCTTTATTCTGTTCAACAACCTTGACGGTTTTTAATTCATCAGGTAATGACGTCATCAGATCCTGCAGAAACAGCGGATTATTTTCCAGTATTTCCATGTGGACAGACATATAACTTTTTAAGAGTTTGCCTTGCTTGTCAACCACGTCCAGTTGAAGCAGCAATCCAGAATTCTGATCTACACCCAAAATAAGAGAATAACCCATTCTGTTTTTTGGAATCAATTTGATGACCTGAACCAGTTTTCCTGCAATTCTCGACTGTCCTGATACCAACGGCACGTATCGCTTCAGTATTTCATCGGCATCCAAATTGATTAGGCGTAAATACAAGTTAGGGAATTTTACATTTTTTACAGCATATACATTCGAATTGGCTTCCAGATAAACAAGCTGTTTTTTATAACTAAGCATACCCTGAGGCAATCCGTTGAGATTACTAACAAACAGAATACTGTCCTCGTCAAAAATTCCATGAGAAATTTTCATAGGATTAATATTGGAAACAGTAGCCTCAATAAGATAATTGTCATACAGATAGTGTTTATGAGACACACTCATATGCTGGAGAATCACTGAAGACAATTCCACATCGTCTTCACTTTGGAGGGCTTTTACTTGTATTGAAAAAACAATACAAGTAAAACAAATTAAAAAATTTAATACGAAGTTAATGAAAGATTTCAACATGCAGTAATCACTGGCTTATCAAATTAATTTTTAACGCTGTAAATACTTACCTGATAATCGTGATCATTAAGCAAAGACTCAACCTCTGATAACTCATTATCAGTTATCGGATCAAGTCTATTACCATCATACTGAGATACGTTATGCGGCATAACCTCACCAAGTTCATTGGAAAACGAAGTGATATTCCTCTGATATGAATCAAAATGGGCACTCACCGGTGATGCAAAGCCACCATAAGGCGTAGTACTGATTACATTATCAGATTCCACACCGTTCACTGTCAAAGAGTTTACTCCAAATACCGCAGCAACTACAAATGAAGCAGCAATTGCACCCTGACCGAGAAGTTTCATCCATTTGGATGATGACTTCTTGGCTTGCAGCCTGATCACATCATTCTGATGTTCATCTTTCCTGATTTGTGTCTGGTCAACACTTCTGAATGAATTCTTAGGAGCCATAACTATTGGTTCTTTTTCAAATTTAGCAGCAAAGCCATCCATAAAAGAACTGCTCACAGAACCTTTTACTTCATCTTTCAATATACCTTTCATCAGGTTATATCTCTGCCATACTTTAAAACTTTCTTCATCCTGAACCACTTCCTTGATTTGCGAAGAAGTCAAATTGGCGATCTCGCCATCCACCATGGATGAAATCTGTTCGTATTGCTCAGTCATGTCTAACAAACCTCTAGTTGTCTAAAAACGGCTTTATCACCTTATCCAAAGCTTCCCTGGCCCGAGAAATTCTTGAACGAACAGTACCTATCGGACAGTTCATTTTTTCAGCAATCTGTTCGTAACTCATGTTTTCCATTTCGCACATAACAATCGCTGTTCTCAATTCACCAGGCAAGGCATCAAGTGCCTGCTGCAACTGCAATTTAAGTTCCTCTGAAGATAATAAATTTTCAGGATTACTCAAATCATGCAGCTTATTGCTTCCCTCATATGATTCTATTTCAGGATCAGACACATCAACAGTCAAAGTATTCTGAGCTTTATTTTTCAGAAAATTCTTTGCACAGTTGACTGCTATTCTGTAAAGCCAGGTATAAAATTCACTATCACCCCTGAAAGCAGGCAGAGCCTCATAGGCTTTTATAAAAGCCTGTTGAGCTATGTCCTCGCGATCAGCAGGTTCATAAATATATTTTCCCACTACATTGAGAATCTTATATTGATACTTAACAACCAGCAGATTGTAAGCATTCTTATCCCCGTTAAGGATATTATCAATAATCTGGCGGTCCAACTGCTCATTTGAGCCCTTAACCGCACCATCTTCTCTTATAGTAGCCAAATTTCTTAACATACTCACTTAATATAAGACTAACCAAATTCAAAAAAGTTCAATATTTTTTTCAGAACTAATTTTTTCATCTTTTCTGCTAAACTTTATTAGTAACAAAGCAAACAACTTATATTATAATTCTAACACAAAACATCGGTTTGAC
>CACWLF010000141.1 GCA_902761645.1 uncultured Aeromonadales bacterium
TTGCAACGGTTCCTGGCAGATTTGAATTCGTCTTTACTCCGAAGCATGGTTCCTGGCTTAATATGGTAGAGGGCTTCTTCAGCAAGATGACCAAGCAGATGCTTCGGGGTATTCGGGTTAGATCAAAACAGGAACTTGCTGATCGCATATACAAGTACTTTGAGGAAGTCAATGCCGATCCGGTGGTGTTCCACTGGAAGTACAAGATTGACGACATCGATGTTTCAGAAGAGCTTCATGTGGAGACATTAATTCCGGCATAATTTAATCCAGATGTTTCGAGGACGTTATACTAGTTTCCGTTTTACAAGTGGCACCGTGATAAAGGGTTTACAGCCGAAATTTTCGGTTGGTTCAAAAGAAAATGTACAGATATTATAGTAAAAAACGCCGATTTAACACTTGCAGATAAACTCAGCAGGTTTGATTATTTTGCATTTCCTCTCCAATTAAGTTCAGACGCACAGATAAAATGTGCCTCATCATTCCGCGATGTTTCTGAATCAGTTGAAAAAGTAATTTTCTCATTTGCAAACCATGCTAATAAAAATGATCATCTGGTAATCAAACTCCATCCGCTGGATAACTCCTTTTTCAATTACAGAAAATTTGTAAACAACCTTTCAAAAGTCTTTAATATTGAATCCAGAATTCATTTTATCAGTAACACAAATTCAAATTCATTTATCGAAAATTCCAAGGGAACTGTAGTAATAAATTCAACAATGGGAATTATCTCTCTTTATAACTTTAAACCCACAATAACTCTTGGAAATGCTATTTATGCAAACTCAGGTCTGGCTGTCAGTGCAGTTTCTAACGGCATTTTTAATGAAGAGATTTTAAACAATTTCTGGAAACATCCAGTTTTTCCTAATCGTCAGTGCATCGAAAAATTCTTCCGCATATTAAGAAATAATGCCATTCTTCCCGGTAATTTCTACACCGATGAAGGAATTGAGCAAACAATCAGAGAAGTACTGCAAAAAATAAGTATAGGAGGAATAAAAAACTGTCATATACTGAGTAGCGGCATCAGAAGGATACCAAACATAGATGTCTTTCTTTCAAAAATTTCCAGAGAATGCGTAATTGGATGGGGGCAGAAAAAGACTTCATTTAAAGCAATGAAATACGCATCTAAGCACAATCTGCCATACTATGCATTGGAGGACGGATTTGTTAAATCATTGAGTCAGGGAAGATGGAAAGAGCAGGAAATAATTTTTTCACTAATCATTGATCGACAAGGTATATATTATAATTCTGCCGCTCCGTCAGAACTTGAATCCATTATTTGCGATACAGTAAATTCTGAAAACTTTGAACAGTATAGTTCTCAAGGAGCAAAGTTAATATCACTTATAACATCCAACAATATCGTTAAATTCAATGTTCGCAGTTCTACCTCTGAAAATGGTTCTTCTATTAAAATCATTGCCAAAGATTCAAGTGTCCTACTGATTGATCAAACTTTTGGTGACTCATCAGTAGTATTAGGAAATGCCTCTAAAGAATCTTTTGATCAAATGTTATCAGATGCAATTTCAAAATACGGACCGGATAATGTTTTTGTTAAAATTCATCCCAATGTCATTAACAGAAAAGCAAAAGGTTATTTTTCACTTCACAGACTGCGACAAAGTAAAGTTCATATTATTTCATCCGACGTAAATACAGCACAACTTCTGAAAATATTTAAAAACGTGTATGTTGTAACATCTGGAACCGGTTATGAGGCATTAATGGCTGGTTGCCATGTAACTTGTTACGGCGAACCGTTTTATTCCGGATACGGTTTGACCGAAGATAAAAAAACATCAACCCAAATCAGAAGAATCAAAAAACTCAACAGACCGCTGACAATTAAACTGCTGGCATATGCTATATTCTATAGGTACTCTATTTTTATCGATCCTGTATTAAAAAAGCAGATAAGTCCTGTCGACAGCATTAAAATAATCATATCTATGCTGAAATAATCGAGAAAAACTGTAACTTTTAAAATACCCGTGCGTTCCAATACAGTCTGACTAAAAAAGCAGTAACCGTTTTTGGAGTACGCATTATGTGTTCCATGCTGCAGCACTGATTTAAAATTAATAGTACAATTGGAAAAATAAAGGATCTAACTTTCCTGTTTATCAGTAGAGGATCTCTGTAGCAGGAAAAACATAGAGGAACATATATGAACATAAGTAAAGAAAATTTAACAACCGGAGGTTTCAGCGGAACACCGCAGAATGCCGGACGTTCCGGACACCGGGTGGAAAACACCGCTCTGCTGATCCTGGTGGCACTGTGCCTGCTGTTTATCGGCCTGAGCATGACAGTTTTCAAGGGGACTGATTTCCACGCCGATTTGGACTATCTGATGGCAATTCAGAATTTCAGAGAGTTCAGCCACCAGGCATTCAATAAATTCTTTCTCTTTATTACGGATTTCGGCGCCGGCAAGCTGTGCTGTCTGACTCTTATTTTTATCTATTTCGGATTCTCCACCAGACTGGGAAACTTTATCGTCCAGGTTTATGCCTACGCCGATTTCATGAACGGGTTGCTCAAGCTAACGGTATGCGCCTTCAGACCATGGGTCCGTGATGAACTGATCCTTCCTCCTGGAGATGCCAAGGTTGCGGCAACCGGATATTCCTTCCCCAGCGGTCACTCCACCGGTGCTACCTCCATTTTCGGAGGTCTGATCCTGGGAAGCAGACAAAAATCACTGGCTCTAATTATCGGAGCAGGATTAATGCTGATTCTTGTTCTTTTCTCCAGAAACTATCTGGGCGTTCACACCCCGCAGGATGTTTTAATCGGACTGCTGAGCACTCTGGCACTGATCCTGGTAATGCGAAAGATTTTCCGCTGGCTTGAAACCGGCAATCAGCTGTCAAAGAAATGGCTCCTGTTCGTAATCTCCCTGGTACTCAGCACTTTAGCCGCCGTGTACTACGAATTCAAATCATACCCGCAGCTTACCGGTGCCGACGGCAGCCTTATTGTAGATCCGGCAAAACTGATCCTGGATTCTTATAAAGGCATCGGCTACTATATAGGAGGCGCGGCATCCCTGCTTTTTGTCCATTATTTCAGGGGATATGAAGCAGAAAACGCAACCGCCGAGCAGAGGATCGGAACAGTTTTAATCGCACTGATAGTATACTACCTCGTAACAATGGTGCTGTCACCGCTGTTCATACACATGCTTCCGGCAAGATTCGCCTATACCGCTGAAGGATTTTCAAGAATATTCATCACCTTCGGTATTCTACCGGTAGTAGCAGGAAGGATGCTCGCAAAAAAATCCGGCTGACAGGCACTGTTTAAACTGTTAAAACGGTGCAGGATCTGCGGCGGATCTTCTGTTTTAATATCCGGAAAAAACAAAAAATCTGTAACCTTTACTTTTTTCATCCGTTTGAAGGGTAACAGAGCAGAAAATATTAGTTTCAAAAAAGATTTAGGAGATTGATCATGGCTTTAACAATGTATATGAAGGTTACCGGTAAAAACCAGGGCGAAATCAAGGGTTCATGCGAACAGGGCGGCGACAAGAAGGATAAAATC
>CACWLF010000142.1 GCA_902761645.1 uncultured Aeromonadales bacterium
GCCGGCAAGATATCTGAGTATTTTGAAAATCTGATCCCGGATAAAAGTGATCGAGATTATCTGATTGTGCTTCTTCGTGAAATCAGGGTTAAAGGAAATACAACGACGCCTGCTGTTTCATATCAGCAGGAAATAAAAGATATTCTCGACAGGTACGAGGTTAAATATGAATAAGGTCAGTGAATTATCCGATGATTTGGAAGCCGTTTCAGTGGTACTGGGAGGACTAAAACGGGAGCTCAGAACTCATAGAAGATTTATTAGTACTCTACTGCATATTTTCCACGGAATAACTGATTTCAGGGAGTCTTATAAGGTTAAATACAATTTGGAAAATATTATCTGTATGTGTCTGCTCATTGCAATGCGGGGAAAATTCACCTCGTTCTACAATGCTGCTCTATTCATAAAAATCAGGGCGGATTACTTCAGAAAATTCAATCTTATCAAAGATAACGAAATACCATCTCATGATACTCTGCGAAGAATTTTTATGAATATTGATGCCAATGAATTAAGGGATGTAATTATCAAGAGAATTCAAGAGTTTTTGAAAAAAATCGTTTCATCCAAAAACGAGAACGATGAAAACTCTGATAAGAAAACAGTCCGTCTGTTAAGCGGGGACGGGAAAAATGTTAGAGGTTCAGGGCGCAAGAGCGGCAAAAATTCCACTGAAGGTAAACGCAACGTTAATGTTTTCAATTTTTACGATGCATCATCCGGCTGCTGTCTCACTTCTATTCCTCTTGAAGATAAAGATTCGGAAATTCCCGCATTCCAACAGGTTCTTAATACGTTCAAACTGAATGGTGCCATGATTACAGCTGATGCCTTGCATTGTCAAAGAAAAACTTTTGAAATAATTACCGCTAGAAAAGGCGAATACACCGTCAAAGTCAAAGACAACCAGCCATCACTGAAACAGCATATCATCGATGTGCTGGAACGGAAAAAAGATAAATGTGTAAAAGAGAGTTTTAACAACTGTGATTACGAGATTTTTTTGATTGATTACAAAATCACGGAAGAGGATTTCCCTGGTGCTAAAGCTTTTATTTGTATGCACAGCCACAAAAGAAAAAGTCAGGCAAACTACAATCCTGAAGCACAATACTTTATCAGCTCCGCCGACAATATTCAGTTGATAATGGAGGCAATAGACAATCGCTGGAGTATTGAATCAGGTCTGCATTGGTGGAAGGATGATTTCTCCAAAGAAGATGAATGCACCTTTACAGATCAAAATGCTATCAAGGTTATGACCACTCTCAATAATATTTCTTACGCTTTGTACAGAATTGCTTCAGCAATTTTTGATGACTCCTGTATGGCTGAAACCAGAATTAGATTTGAGGAATGTCCTGAAGAAATGCTTGCAAAACTCGTTCCTCTACTGGTAGGCAGAAATCTGTCTAATCTGCTTAAAGAAAATATGAAAGGTAGAAAAAAGGCTGAATAGAAAGCTCAGCTTTCTAGCATCACAGTTCAACTCTCCGTTATCCTGATCACTAATCTAAACGCAAAGTTTTGTCGGTGATTATTGCTCCATAATCGTATATTCTTTGCGCTTTTCTCTTTCTCCATCTTTTTCTTCTCGTTTTTTTGCTAAGTCTTTGATAATTAGACAGTTTGTTTGATCAAAAAACAATCATGCGTAACTACTAATTAAGTCCTTTTTTAATGCCTTTTAGCTTGGTTTTTCTCTTTAAAACTGTTATAATTTAGGTATACGGTAGTTATACAAAAGGATGAATGCAAATGAGTACTTCCAGTGGGCGATATGCTGTTCCACCAGAAATTTTGAAACACAAGCCAAGAGGCTCCATGGTTAAAAAAATTCATGGGGGATATTACGTATATGCAATGGAAAACGTTAAGAATCCTGTAACTGGTAAATGGCAGACAAAAACAAAAGAGATTTTAGGAAAAATCACAGTAGAAAACGGATATATACCCAATGAAGACCGTGGTTACACTGTCCTTGAGTATGGGGCATACCATTTAGCAGAAGAATGCACAGATGAAATAAAGGAACAATTTCAACTAGCGTTTGGAAAGGATGAGAATGCTAAAAGAATCTGGGTTTTAGCACTGATTTATTCTGTTAATGGTTTTCGACCTATTTCTGCTATTTCTCTACTGTATAAGAAGAGCTCTCTATCTGTTGCTTATCCTAATCTGAAAATGGGAGAAACTGCCGTTTCCAACATCCTGGAAAATCTAGGAAGAAGAGATACCGAAGCAAAGAAATTTCAGGATATTCTTCTTCAAAATGTCAAAGAAATAGCAATAGATGGTCATGTTATTCCTAGATATTCTAAGTTGGATGGAATGACAGAGTACGGATACAAGTATAAGAAGTTAGGCAGTGAACAAATCAATCTGCTTACGGCATATGACGTTACTAAGGGACGTCCTGTTGCGATGAAAATGTTTGACGGAAGTAAAAATGACAAGGCATCGGTCAAGGAATTTATTGAAGACGTCATCGTAGAAGACTGCCTGTATTTAATGGATAGAGGCTTCTACTCTCCGGAATTAAAGACGATATTGGCAGAAAAAAAATCCACCTATATTATGCCTGTCTCCTCAAACATGACTGCGTATCAAGAAGCACTAAAACGCGGTAGAGGTAGACTTAAAACCTTTGTCTACAAACGCAAAGAAGGATTGCGTACTATCAAGAGTGTTGTTGAATATCAGGAATCTACTGATGAAGGTGGAACCAAAACCATCTACTTTAGAAATCTCCACGAAACTGAATGCGAGAAAGCGAATTATCTGGAATGCATTGAAAAGAAGGTTCCAGGATATACCGAAGCTAAACTTGAAGCTATAGAGAAAACATTTGGCGTTATCATACTGGAAACTACTCATAATGCAACTCCTCAGGAAATTTACGAATATTATAAGGAGCGGTGGAGTATTGAAACATTTTACGACTATCTGAAACATCAGATGGATTTCAATGCGTTGGGCGTGCAGGACTGGGCAGAATTGCAGGGGCTTGCATTTATGATGCTACTGGCGACACTGATTAATGGAGCTATTAGTGAAAGATTAAAACAGAGTTCTCTAGCGGGGATCTATATGCCAGAGGTAATGCTGACTGCATCATCAGTTAAAGCAATAAAAAGGAATGAGGCATGGGCTATCGAAAATGCATCAAAGAGTGAGCGTGATATTTTTGATGCATTAGAAGTACCTATTGGGAGTGAATTGCTCCCGTCAAATTCTTGGTTCCCTACCTAAACTACGCGGAAGTTGTGATCTACTTCATTCAGATCACTAATTCTTCTCCTTCTGACACCCCATGAGGCCCCTTCAAATTCATCATTTTTCACCTTGATTCAGACCTCAATTTTGAAAAATTCTCAGCCGGAACCGACAGATTTTTTTCTGATTAATGACTTTGTTCAATATTTATTCAGCTAAAGAGTTTTAGAATCGGAAGTAAAAGGATTTTTGGTTTGGTTTTTGGACGGAGCAATGAGACAAAAAGAAAGTCACTGGAAGTCTAGCCACTCCCAGTGACACATTTGTCAATTTGACATTTATCAAACATG
>CACWLF010000143.1 GCA_902761645.1 uncultured Aeromonadales bacterium
CAAGAAATTTATTTTTAAATTTTTACTTGATTGACAAATTTTTTTAGTGTAAAATATATCATGTGAGTACTGTGAGTATATTTCAAGGCGTTCGTATGGCTTATTTTTTAAAGAAATGCACTAAGAAAGGCAGAGTTTATCTATCCATTGTTAATGGCTATCATGATCCTAATAAAGGGTACACTGTTCAGGAAACGTATCAATCTTTCGGTACCGGTTCCAAACTTATTGAACAGGGTATTTCAGATCCGGTTGCCTATTGTGAAGAACTTGTTAAAAAGTTAAATTTTGAGCAAAGAAAAGCCAGAATTGAAGAAGTCTCCGAAATGTCTCCGATTAAATTTGCCGGTCATTTCCTGATCAATGCCATTCTTAACAAACTTGGCGTTAAACAGATTTTTGATATTTATTCCCTAACTGCAAACTTCCGGTTCAATCTCTATGACGTGTTCTGCTCTCTTGTGTTTTCCAGAATCATAAAACCATGCAGCAAGTATCAAACTTTTAAAGAAATTATTCCCTACCTTGATAAGCAGTACTCATTCTCCTACGATCAACTTCTATCAGGTCTCGCCTATTTCGGTGATAATTACGAGAAAATTTCAGAAATATTTACTGTATCTGTTCAGGAAAAATATAAACTCGATACAGAACATGCATACTTTGACTGCACAAATTTTTATTTTGAAATTGATAAGGAAGACGAGTTTAGAAAAAAAGGTCCCAGCAAGGAAAACAGACCTTTGCCGCTTGTCGGAATGGGGCTTCTTCTTGATGCCAACCAGATCCCTATCGGATTAAAACTGTATCCGGGAAATGAGTCTGAGAAGCCTAAAATCAGAGAAATTATCAACGAGCTTAAACAGAATAATGACATCCATACCAAAATAATCCAGGTGGCAGATAAAGGATTGAACTGCGCCAGAAACATATATGCCGCCAGGATTGACGGTGACGGGTATATTTTTTCCAAATCCTGTAAAACTCTTCCTGACACTGAAAAGAAATGGATATTTTCCGACAATGATTACAAGGAGGTCAAAGATCAGGATAATAACGTTCTTTACAAAATTAAAGAATGCGTGGACGATTATACCTACCATTTTGAAGAGAATGGTGAAAAACGGATTTTCACTGTAAAGGAAAAGCGAGTTGTTACATTCAATCCTTCGCTGGCAAGAAAACAACTTATGGAAATAGAAAAACTGGAGAATAAGGCACGGGAACTGTGTCTGTGCAGGGCCAAAAAGGATGAATTCGGTGAATGCAGCAAATACGTGGACTTTAAGAGCAAAGACGGCAGTAGCGCATCTGTTTCTTTAAACTCCAAAAAACTGAAAGAGGACAAAGAACTGTGCGGCTACAATCTTATTGTTACATCAGAACTAAAATTAAGTTCAGCTGAAATTTACAAGGTATACCACAACCTGTGGCGCATTGAGGAAAGTTTCAGAATGATGAAGTCCGAACTTGATGCACGCCCCGTTTACCTACAAAAGAAAAACACTGTTTTCGGTCATTTCCTCATTTGTTACATAGGGGTTCTTCTTACTAGACTTCTTCAGATTTATGAACTTAAGGATGAAAATTCATATCAGTCTGTTTTTAAATTTATCCGTGATTTTCAATTGGTAAAAAATAACGGAAAATTCGTTAATCTACTTACCAAATCAGACTTCCTTGATCAGATTTCAAATTTAGTAAAACTACCAATAAAGTCGGCAGTCATTACTCAAAAACAGTACGAGAAAATAATGAACTATAAATTTAAATAGAAAAAAAGGTATGAACTAGGGATACCGAAGTTTATGTAATTTTCTCACAAGAAATTGCAATAAAACTCGAAAGACAGGTATTATCATTATTTTTGTTCGTAATTTGTAATATTTGTCAATAAATTTAACATTCTTTTCTTATATAAAAATATCTTCTTGAATACATAGAAAAATTTGATAGTCACAGAATGAACGTTAAGGATGATGTTAGAAATGCTACTGACGGTCGATCGCTGGTTTGCCAAGAAATCCTGTCCGGGAAACTGGTTAATGGAACGATTAGGCAGTTTGGAGGATGAGGTTAATGGCAAACTTGCGGAATAAGGGAATTGAGCGGACTGCTAGAAGTGCAGTCTGTCTTCAATCTTACCTTGCGCGTCTTGGTTTAGGATATGAGTAGGATGTTGCACCATAGAACATATCCCTCATATTGGTAACCTTGGAGGTATTCCAATTGCCGATTGGCTGATTGAAAGACTCAGCACCACCGAACATAGCCGTCATATCAGTAACCTTAGAAGTATCCCAATTACCGATTGGCTGATTAAAGGATTTTGCTTCGTAGAACATTCCTTTCATATTCGTAACATCAAAAGTTTATTTTGAGTATTAAAATTAGATACAGTAGCAAAGATGTAAAAAGGCGGCCCCTAAGGACCACCTAAAGTTTCAGATCTAATTTGAACTTACCGCTGTTTACTGATTTTCAACTCCAGACATGGTAGGCTGGGTTAGCAGAGCACCATCAGCATCGTAGTAGTCGTTAACAAACGCACCAGTATTATTATCCAATTCCCATGCATCCTGAGCATCGCCGAAGGAATAGGCAGGATTTGACTGATACTCCAGTCCAAGCTGACCGAAGGTTTGGGAACCCCAGCACCACATAGTAGAGTCAGAATTCTCTTCAGATACAAGGGCGCACACGGATCTCTGATTTACAGAAACAGCATTTAATGCAGGATCTGTTAAACCAACAAAAG
Source organism: uncultured Aeromonadales bacterium (assembly GCA_902761645.1). Classification (GTDB taxonomy): domain Bacteria; phylum Pseudomonadota; class Gammaproteobacteria; order Enterobacterales; family Succinivibrionaceae; genus UBA2804. Next base: position 2,759 of record CACWLF010000143.1, read on the forward strand.
GAATCTCAAATACCATTCCGTAATTAGTTCCTCCTTCTACATATCCATATTTTTTAGGTCCCCCATTAAACCCCGAAGCTCCTACACCATATAATTTATTCTGTTCGGTAACAACGTATACGTTGTATTTTGAACTTGGCACAATTGCAGTGATATTTTCCGTTGCATCTCCAATTGGAATATCCCTTGGATCAAAGCTAGAGTTCAAATTATACTCACTACCCGTTCCATTATCGGTCATGGCATTCAAGAGTAAGGCTTTATTGTCAGAAGATACAAAATAAATATATTGATCAGCCAAGTATTCACTGCCGTTTATATCCATGGCGGTAACGTTTTTGATTTCCTCTCCCGTGTTTACACACATTTGTCCATCTGTAAGAGGATGATTATCGCTACCATCAGAGTATGACAGTTCGCCGTTATTCTCAAGGCAATTTTCTACATGTTGACACAATTCCCCCTCGCAAAGCTGCCATGTATCATGACTGAGAATACTCTTAACGTTGGTAAGTTTCTTTCCGAACATAGGCCATTTCACATTGGCATTATTTTTATCCACGTAGTACCAGTATTGAGGAGGAACAAGACCACCCGGTTCATTGAAGGTACTGCACAGTCCATTTAAGAAAAGCTTCTTATTTGCTTTAACATACTCTTCTTCAACATCAGCACGATACAGATAATTGCTGCTTGTAATCAAACCGCCAACATCATTACCCCAGCACCACAGATTGTGTCCATCCTTATCTGTAGTCTCCTTGGTTGACAGAGCGCAGTGTGCCCAGGAACCGGTTTTCCGGATCTGTAACAATCTTTATTTTATCCGTAATATCCCCGTTGCAGTCCACCACGGTAAAGATCGGTCTTACGCTCTGTTTTTCGAACGCATCACCCAGTTCCATGGCTGTATTGTCACCCCAGCAGTAGATATCTCCTTCAACGGTCAGTGCACAGCTGTGATCTACTCCGAGCGACAGATCAACCACATGACTGAGATGCCCTGATTTAGCACCCTGTTCACCGGTTACAACCTTGCTGGCATAACCTACGTTCATATTTTCAGTCTTGTACTCATCACTGCCAAGTCCAAGCTGACCGCTTGAATTGCTTCCCCAGCAG
>CACWLF010000144.1 GCA_902761645.1 uncultured Aeromonadales bacterium
GGAGCGGGTGCGAAGTAACGTAAGAAGAGTTAAATAACAGGCGGCTTAAAGGTCGCCTTTTTTATTGGAGAAAAAAACATGAGAGAGCTTTGGAATATGCTCCAGGCAATGTTTACGGGAATCGGCGGATGGCTCGGTTACTTCCTTGGCGGTTGTGACGGCCTCCTGTATGCCCTGATTGCCTTTACGGTGATCGACTACATCAGCGGTGTGATGTGCGGGATTGTTGACGGCAAACTGTCGAGTTCCATCGGCTTTAAAGGCATCTGCCGTAAGGTGGTTGTCTTCATGCTCGTTGGCATTGCCAGCATTCTGGATACGAGGATTTTTCAGACCGGAAGTGTTCTGCGTACAGCGGTAATTTTCTTTTACCTTTCAAACGAAGGTATCAGTCTTCTCGAGAACGCTGCACATCTCGGTCTGCCGATACCGAATGTGGTCAGAAAGGCATTAAACCAGTTACACGATAAATCAGAAAATAAGGAGAATGAAAATGGGAAATAGTCCATTAGTGAGTTTTACAAAATTAAGTCCGAACCATTCCGGTAAAAGGACTCACACCATTGACCGCATTACACCTCACGCTGTTGTCGGTCAGCTTAGTGTCGAACGAATCTGCGACTGCTTTAAGGACAGAAGCAGACAGGCAAGCTGCAACTATGCCATCGGTGCTGATGGCAGAATTGGACTTTGCGTTGATGAGCAGAACCGCTCCTGGTGCTCATCATCAAGAGATAACGACCAGCGAGCAGTTACCATCGAGTGCGCATCAGATCTGACGGAGCCTTACACCATGAAGCCGGAGGTGTATGCCGCCATGGTAGATCTGTGCGTTGATATCTGTAGAAGGAACGGAAAGAAACGACTGCTGTGGATCGCTGATCGGGATAAGGCTTTAATCTATGAGGTTAAATCTGACGAGATGTTGCTGACGGTTCATCGCTGGTTTGCTCGAAAGAGCTGTCCCGGAAACTGGCTATTCGGGAAGTTGGGCGATTTGGCTCAGGAAGTAAATAGCCGACTTGGGGAATAAGGAAAAAGCCGACAGAAAGGGACTGTCGGCTTATAAAAATAATTCAATTTTCAAAAGGCATTTGTTTCCTACTAATTTAAAAGCAGACATGCTATTCGTCTAGCACATATAACGAAAACTCTAAAGTACTCGTAAGGTCTTCAAATTTTTCTTGGTTACTTAAACTCTTTCATAATAAAGGGAGAACTGAATTATATATTCATAAAATACCTTCTATGTGCTGCACAGCAAGAGACATACACGCAACGGCGACCGAGCAACAGAATCCAAGTGCAATTGGTCTGCCACCATTCCGTAGGAGATCCCAAATTTTAGTGTTCAATCCAATTGCACACATTGAAAGAACAATTCCGAATTTACCAATATTTCCTAACATCGCTGATACTTGTTCTGGCAATATCCCAGCAGTGTTAATGACACTAGCAACTACAAACCATAGAATAAACCAAGGAAAGATTCTTCTAAAGTTTAAATCTTCTCCATTATTCTGACTTCTTGTTGTTATAAATGAGAATAACAGACATACAGGTACAATCATGAGTGCACGGGTAAGTTTTACAATAGTGGCGAAATACCCCGCCTCAGGACTGTATGAATATCCAACGGCTACAACTGAAGAAGTATCATTCACTGCTGTTCCTGACCACATGCCAAAGCCAAAATCAGACATCCCTATAGCATGACCAAGAAATGGAAAAATGAAGACTGCAATTACGTTAAAAAGAAAAATTGTTGAAATCGACAACGTAATATCTCTGTCTTTTGCTCCTATAACCGGTGCAACAGCAGCTATTGCCGAACCGCCGCAGATTGCAGTACCGGCACCGATGAGAGTAGAGATCATGGTATTCAGTTTAAGCAGTTTTCCTATCCACCATGCAACACCAAAGGCTGTAATCAGCGTAAATAACATTACGGATAATGACTGAGATCCAACCTTCATAACATGAAACAGGTTCATTTCGAATCCAAGAAAAATTATGGAATACTGCAGAATCTTTTTCCCTGTAAAACTTATTCCTGCCTCAAATGATGTAGATCGTGGTAATAAGGCAAAGAGCATCCCGATGAGAATTCCAAAAACAGGACCACCAATAATAGGGAATGAAATCCCAAGATAATATGAAGGAACAGCCAGTATCAAAGCAAAAATAACGCCTTTAATCACATCATGTTTCATACCACCAAACTCCAGAAAAATTTATTTATCCTTATGTGTATGCTAGATCATACATCTTGGACTCCCCATTGTTAAATACTATGATTTTATGATATATATAGGTAAAAGCCTATGTATGATAAGGGGATGAGATGACTTTTAGGCACTTTAAGATTTTCCTGCAGGTATATGAGTCAGGAGGAATGACAAAAGCTTCTGAAGCTTTATTTATTTCTCAGCCTACAGTAAGTCAGGCGATTAAGGAACTTGAAGAACACTATCACACAAAACTTTTTGAACGCCTTGGTAAGAGACTCTATCTTACTCCCGCAGGAAAGAAATTGCTCCATTATGTAAAACATATAGTAGGATTAATGTCTCAGACAGAATCTGCACTAAGAGATTATTCTGATGTGAGCCCGCTTCGAGTTGGGGCTACGCTAAGTATTGGAGAGAGTGTTTTTATACCGCTACTCTCAGAGCTTAAAAGTAAATTTCCTAGAAGGATTATATACTCAAATATTCACAACACTGCCATACTTGAAGAACTGCTTCTTAAGGACGAACTCGATGTGGCACTAATAGAAGGAAAAGTTCAGTCTGAATTTCTCCGAAGAATTCCTTTTATGGACGATGAACTGATTTTTGTTGATGCTCCTTCAACACCAAAGATAAGAAAATTATCTGACCTAGAGAAATTGTATTTCATCACACGTGAGTTCGGCAGTGGTACAAGAACGTTATTTGAAGGGGAATTGAATAAACATAATATCTGTCCTCATATTATAGGTGTATACAACAATTCTGAGAGTATTAAACAGGCGGTGAAGGCTGGTTTTGGAGTGTCAGCACTATCTAGACGAATAGTCGAAAAGGATCTTAATGAGGGAACTCTTATGGAATTCACTGTGCCTGAAATTAGTTTTAAAAGAGTGTTTAATATCGTCCATCATGAAAACAAATTCATTACTCCTGTCCTTGAATATTTCATGAGTATATGTTTGAACTATCGAAAATAGTTTAGGTAATTCACAGAATAACTGAATTAAGACCACCTAGGAAAGCAGCCGACAACTAAATGGTTATCGGCTCCAGTACCTTAGAAGGGGAGTGAACAATCTTGCATCGAAAGTAACGGAAAGGTTATGACTGTATAGATGACAAAACTATTGCCCGTGAGGATCTCTTCGGGGGTCACTCTACATTGGGGAAGCAATTTTTACGAACAGGTTGGTAAAGATCTGAGAAAAGAACTGCCTGATGTAAAGTCTTTTTCCGCCCGAAATCTCCGGTACATGCATAATCTCCGGTACATGCATCAGTTCTACTGCCTTTTTCCAATTTTGCAACAAGTTGTTGCAAAATTAGATTTTAATCCCAAAGCCGACTGCGTTTCATGTGATGAAATCTTTTTGATCCCGTGGGGGCATATTGTTCAAATCATGAATAAGGTCAATAGAAACCGTGATAAAGCCTTATTTTACATACACAAAACCCTCGAGAACAACTGGTCTAGAGCTGTACTGATGAACTTTCTGGATACAGACCTCTATGAAAGACAGGGCAAAGCAGTAAGTAATTTTGATCTTACTCTTCCTGCTCCTCAAAGCGATCTTGCTCAGGCGATTACCAGAGATCCGTACACCTTCGATTTTCTTACCCTCCGGGAGAGCTATGACGAAAAAGAGCTGAAGGATGCTCTCATGGATAACATCACCAGATTTCTTCTTGAGCTTGGTAACGGCTTTGCATTTGTGGGACGTGAATACAGGCTTGAAATCGGCAATACCAGTAACTTCATCGACATGCTGTTTTACAACATCAAACTTCACTGCTATGTGGTTGTTGAAATCAAGGTAAAGGAATTTGATTCCGGTGATATGGGGCAGCTAGGAACCTACATGGTTGCCGTTAACCATCAGCTGAAGGGTGAAAATGATGGACCTACGCTGGGGCTGTTAATCTGCAAATCAAAAGATAACGTCAAGGCTCGTTATGCGCTTGAAGCCAGCAGTCAGCC
>CACWLF010000145.1 GCA_902761645.1 uncultured Aeromonadales bacterium
GGAAACAGCATAATGCTGATGGTGAATGACAGAAGACTATACTCAGATACCTTCTGGTTCACTTTGTACCATGAAATTGGACACATAATGAGCGGCGATTATGGTATCTCTTTTGATTCAGAGCGCGGCGAACAAGAAGAAATTGCTGATAAATATGCAGAAAATATGCTGATTCCCAATGAACAGTATCAGCAATGTATTAGAAATACTTGATGGGTCAACTAAAAAGGATCTGTCAATCGAAGAAGTTAAACTTATTAAAAGTAAACTTGATATAGCAAGTAAGTGGGGTAGCATTAAGAGAGCGGGAAAATCAGCAATTCCGCCAGGAGATGCTACAAAAGCATTTAACAAAATAAATGAGTATTTGAAAAAGTTAGATATTTATATTGTGGAGGTTGGTGAATTAGAATGCTTTAATAAGAATTGTGGAAAGCATGGACCAGAATAGGTAGCGGAAGTACTTGAGAAATACCCGGATCATAAATCGGAAGAGTATAAGAGTATTAGAGAATTTGTGGGTGGATGGAATGTGTAGATTATCTTCATCCTCCAGATTAATAGAGGACAATTCAAGAAACAACATCGGAAGCAGGGAAACGCGGGTTTCTCTGCTTTGTTTTTTGAAAAGCCCAGTAATGGCTGAGCCACTGCATGTATAAGTCCGGGCACGAAATGTAGTAATCTGTGTGGCCGAAAGTCCAGGCATAATCCCAGGGAGCCTTGAAGACCATGGGAGGCAGCACTGTTTTGACACAGCCCCATTGGACAAAACACTGGATTAGTGCCATGTCGTGTTCAGTCTGGTATTCGTCGTAATGGTAGTCAAGCTTTTCGAACCAGGATCAATCGCAGGTGCCAACATGCCGATATTCGCCATGGTTAATATCTCTTGCCGCTAACAATGATATATGGAATAGGAAAAGTGATAATACCATAAAACATTCAAATAATCTTGAATTATGAGATAGATAACTTGAAATACTCTATGTAAAGTATATAATAATAGTAAGAGGCGCAAAAATCTTATAATTTAGGAAAAGAAAGGATAGGTGTCATGACTAAGTTTATTAGCAATGTAAACAAATATATGTCAGAGATGAAGATTAAGCAGACATACCTTAGCATGATTACTGGTATTGACAAGAAGAAAATATCTCGCTTATTGACTGGCTCGCAGGAGGAAAGCGGCACAGACATGGAAAAAATTGCACATGGGTTAGGTAAGCCCATTGAGTTCTTTTTGGCTGATACTATCAGTGTTCCACAAGTTGGAACATCTACAATTAATAGAATTGCTTTTTATGCTGGAGAGCCATCTGAGAAGCAGGAACAGATTGCCAATCATTTAATGGATTTAATGGAAAATATAGACGTGATAATAAGTGCAAAAAGCCGCTTTGAAAAGATTGCAAAGGGATAAGGTATGAACATAGAACGTTTGCGAAAGATTATTTCATATAGTAATTCAAACTGTGAAGAAATTGATTCCAAGGTGAAGAGATTTTGTTCATTTGCAGGGATTGAATATGATAGTGAGCTTCTTAACATTTTACAGATTGTTAGGTCTTCATTTCTGAAAAAAGGGTATCTTGTTTTTGAAATACCCTTTGCCGATGAAGAAATAGGTGCATTGTGCTATAGAGGAGATGGTCTGGGATATGTTGTACTTAATACATCATTGCCCAGAGTGAATGTTAACTTTGCTATAGCACATGAGATTTATCATGTTTTTTTTGGAACTGAAGAATTTGTCTCAAAGGTCGAATTTGTAGATGATCATTATTATGAACACGAAGGAGAGTACGCAGCCAACCTCTTTGCGGGAATGTTGCTCATGCCAGAGGTCAGTTTTAGAAAAATGTATTTGAAGTTCAAAGAAGAATCATCTGAAGATGAAGTTAATACAATCTTGAGATTAATGTCTTACTATCAGGTTCCGTACATGGCGGCACTGATTCGATGCCTGGAGTTGAGATTGATTACAGGAAGTACTTATAAGGAAGATCTTCTTAGTATTAGTAGGGATCAGATAAAGCATCGCTTGGCAGATATGTGGTTGGACGAGTGTATTATGGAACCCGTTGGGCGAGATGACTATATTCATATAGAAGCTCTCGTTGAGCGGTTTGGAAGAGAATATATTAAAGATGAATACATAAATAAGAGAACACTCAGGAAGGCGCTTGAAAATATGCGCGAACTATACGCAAGGATCAAGGGGGAGTAGGTATGGCGACAGCATATACAGAAACCCCGGACAACTACAGCGAAATAGAGGAATCTGTTATTACGGGTATTAGTGAGATTAAAAGTATATTTTTTAATTCTAACAAAGTGTTATTTTATGATGCGTGTTCGTTCCAAAGGCATTCTAACTTGAAGGAAAACGAGAAAAACATATTGCTTTGTTACTTTGAAAACCATGGGGTTGCTATTTTTCTAACGAGATGTGTATTGATGGAACTGTCTGGAGATCATCACAGTTTGGAGAGACAGTATGTTGAATATATTAATGAACTTAAAGACTCTAGAGTAAAGATCGTTCTGTTTAACGAAGAATATACATATAATATTCTCTCGGATTGTTTTTCCACGATTGAAAGGATAAATGAATATCTGATGTGGGCTGTACGAATGGCTAAAACTCCAATAAGTACGATTACGGATACCCTGAATGCAGATAGTAAACTAAAGTCAGAGGTGATTGAAGGCAAGAATCTGAGGGCCTCTGACCTGTATCGAAGGTTTTTTTTGAAAGTAAGAGGGAATAAAGAACACGAGGACAACTTAGGCGAAGAACTAATATCAATTTGTGTTCATATCTTATCTAATTTGCCGGGTATGCCAAATGGAAAAATATGTGTATTGACTGATGATAAAGGCGCTGCGAGTATCATTAATTCTGTGCTAAGAAAAACTAATCCCCAAAAACGAGGCTCAAAACCTATTCTGTTCAGTACCCCGAAACTCGTACAGTTTATGTATCAGGAACAAGTTGAATTATCAGAAAATGAAATAGTAAATATTCTTTCACAAGGAGTTTCCGATAATATAGTGATAATGGGGATAACACCTTTCGATTTTGAAGTGAATAACAAGATATCCTTATCTTGCAGAGAACTTGCTAAAAAAATAATGGAACCAAACGGAATCAATATTGTATTTTAGCCACAAAGCAGGATGGTTGTACTGTATACCTTTATATAGACGAGACGCAGGCGAAAAAACAGCCTATATAGCGCTGATACAGTTTTTCCAGTCGGCAGGAATATGTAAGGAAAGCTAGGAGAAGCCAAATATAAACATGTTCAACTGCTGGGAGATTTCACCAAATCAGGTGCCTGACACCAACGTGGTCAAACAACGGTCAACTTAGGAACATTGTACTCTGAAGAAGAAAAATTGGCATAATGAACCAGACGTATATACGATTTCTGGAAGGTACAGATCCTGGCAGATCTGAAGTTTCAACTGGCGAAACAAATGAACATTGGTACCGTGTACCTTTGCGTGGGTTCGGCGCCTAATGTTTCAAACCGAGGATACTATGGGACTTGAATATAATAATTGGGTTAATATTACAAGACTTGTGAAGGACAAGAAGTATTATGTGCGAATCCGGACATACAAGACATTGGGCGGCACGAAGTTCTATTCGGGCTGGAGCGCTGCGAAGGCGGTGACGGTGAAGAGAGATGCAAGTCAGAAGGAACATGATTCAGGCTATATGGAGCACGGCGAAGATGTTGAAGAACAGAAAGTAATACGTGGAAAAGGGGCAGGAATGCTCCCTCCTTTAAGAAAGTTATGAGATACTGTGAGTCGCCCACTCTAACCGTTACGTTAAGTTCTTGCCTCGTGAACGGAGGAATACTATGTATTGTACAAACTGTGGATGCAAAATAAAAAAAGGAGAGCGCTTCTGCACGAAATGTGGAGAAAAGCTTGACATGGAACTTTATGAGAAGAGGATCAAACCAATTGGTGAAAATCGGAGAGAGACTCAGAAATCGTATAGTCTAGGAGATCTTGGGAAAGATGGCGTTCCTGGATCTAAAGTGGCAGCCTTTGGAGTGGTAATTACTTTGCTTTCGTTAGTGATGGGGTCGTTGGGAATATTTACTACAATAATCGCATTTATTTTATTGATTATTGCGAGGAACAGAGGTTTTAAAAGTATATGGATTTGGGTTGGAACCGTCGCCTGTGTATTCCTGTTTTTCAGAGCTGTTTCAATCAGCGAGGCGGAAACTTCATTATCAAATGCGCTATTCTTTAATAACATGTTTAGTTTTCTAGGACTCTTTTTCTAAAAGGGGGACTTTGATATGTATTGTCAGTATTGCAAAATAGTGATTAATAAGAAAGCAAACTATTGTCCTTACTGTGGTAGTAAACTTGTTGAGGAAACGGATGAAATCCGAGAAGAAACAAGAAAATTAGAAGTTGCTTCAGAATATAGTGATCCACATCTATATACAGAAAAACAGAAGATGAAAAATTCGACGGCTGCTTTAATTTCATATTTTGGATTGATAGGAATTGGAATTATTCTGCTTAGGGGAGAATATGAGGATTCATTGGTTAAATTTCATCTAAATCAATCAATTGTATTAAACGCTGCATTAATAATCCTATCAATCTTGCCTCTACCGGGATTTCTAGAAGATTTCATGTTCATCCTGTATATGATAGCTAGTATCTACGGAATATATGAGGCTGTTAACAAAAAAGAAGACGGAATTCCTTATATTAACAAGGTCAAGTTTATAAAATAGTGGATTGGAGTTAATAGGTAAGCTGCAATTTTAAGCATATAAAGACATCGGAAGTAAGGCGTGAACAGAGGTGGTGCCTGGGAACAGGTGCGTGTCATCGTGAACTAATCTTTTACAGAATCTAAAAAATGAACAGGCGTGATAGATTTAGGGGCACCTGAACATTGAACATTGATACCGTGTACCTTTGCGTGAATACAGTAGCTACCGGCATTATATGAATGAAGGAAGCAGGCAGGAAGGGGAGATCGTAACAGATACCTCCCGGGTGTAGGGGCTTTTAGGACAGACCCGCGCGAACAGTACCGCATATTCGTGGAAGGGAAGATCTCCCATGCGGAACACGAGATGCTGATTAAGAAAGAAATGAAGGAGAACGAGTTGTGGCAGCCTTGGTAAGGAGCGAGGGGCATGGCACTGGAGGGAATCCTATTTATAAAAGCATTACAAAATGCATTGCAAAATGCAGTTCAATTTGGTTATACTTTATTGAGGGGAGATAAATTTACGAGTATTTGGAGTTTAATATAGAGGATGCCAAGTTTGAGTGGGATGAAGAGAAAGCGAAAAGAATACAGTACGAATAATATCTGCACGTACAGCATCACTTCCGGAAAGAGAAAGGTATGAAGATGGTGAATGTGAGTTGTAAGGAATTAAATGCCGAATTGACCAGAGAGGAGCTTGAAGAGTTAGAAAACGCTGCGGCTCGTACTATTAAATACGATGAAGATAGTCCGGAAATGACATGAAACAGAATAGCAGGACTAAGCAAACTGCTTCAATACGTCTGTCAGAAAAGGCGCAGAGATTTTCCAAAGCATATGGAAAAGGCTATACATCTTTTCTCAGCCGCCTGATCGATGCAGCTCTTGATGACGATACACTCGTTAAGAAATGCTTGTGACAATTATAGACCTTGGTGCCTGACACCATTAAATTGATGACAGCATAAAAGAAGAACAATGAGTCAGCCCTGAGGGCTGAGAAAGAACCGCGGGGCACGCGGGGATAGCCTGCTTATGCTCAGCCCAGTAGGGTTGTCGAACAGGAAGCCCCCACTTCTAAGCGTCAGCGAAAGTGGCGGGAGCATGTCACGAAAGGACCAAGCTATGATCAAAAACCAGTGGTATGCAGTGCTTTCTTCCCATCAGCTTAAGAAGGGGCAGGTACTGGGGGCAAGGAGATTTGGAGAGAATCTGGTCTTTTACAGGACAGGGAAGGGGCAGATCGGATGCGCG
>CACWLF010000146.1 GCA_902761645.1 uncultured Aeromonadales bacterium
GTTAGTTCCTTTGCCCATGGTACTCACCTGCGGATGCCAAACCATAGGTCTATCTTACCCTATTCTCCTCCCCCTGCCACGGGGTTATGCAATAGCCCCGATAGTTCTTATCATAGGGGCGCATGTAAACATCAAGCACATCTTCCATTCTTGCCGCAAATTCGCCGGAACGTCCTTCCTGAATCTTCCAGTACTCGCTCAGGTGAGGCTTAAGTTCTTTTTTTTTAAGATCCTTTGAACCGACATCGGAGATATTGCATCGGTGATCTCCATCTCAACCAGTTTGTCTGCAAGCAGCCTGACCGTCCATCTTGCGAATCCCTTTGGTGGATCCGTACATGCAAGCTGGGTCAGTTTCGCTTCGAACTCTCCATCGAATTTAACCGGCCTTGAAGGGTGTTCCTGCGGCTTGCGGTTCAGCGCCCTTTCAAGGCCATCAGTAACGAAGCGTTCCTTCAGGTGGCTCAGCGTTCGAGTCGACATTCCGAGAGCGCTGGAGACGTCATCCATCTTCCAGTGGTCGCTCGTATTATCGCTGCGGTCAAGCAGCAACAGTGCTCTGGCGCAAAGCACCGTCCTTGATGAATGTTTTCCCTTGCTGCAGATTGACTGAAGCGTCTCAACTTCTTCTTTGGTTAATGTTACCCGGTACTGTATTCCCATGCGGAGATCCCCCACTCAATTATCAAGGATCTCATTATAGGATACAAAAGCGAAATATTAAATGTTACAAAGTACTAGCTTGTACAATGGGGATAAACAGCAATCATCAACGCCCCCTGTAGGCAACTTTTTTTTCATTCCTGGCACGTTCCAATGCCATTGCCCGCTCTTGCTCTTGCTCTCGCTCTCGCTCGCGCTTTTCCATTTCAAGCTGCAGCCTGATCCTTTTTACTTCACACCTTGTAAGTCTGGAAATTTTCAGTTCCTTCAAATCGCTATAAAAACGTTCAGGATCGGTTCCATCGAAATTCAAAGCCAATATTTTCGCTATTCCGCTGAAATTCACCATGTGACTATTTATGCTTTTATTCTGACCAGACACAGCATTTTCATACTCAAACATATCTGTCAGATTAACAGTACTTTTGTCTGGCCGGTATAATTTTGTATTTATATGAACATCGTTATTTATGATTTCACTTAATTTACCATTAAATCTGTCCATGAAGATTAAATTATTCGGATACTTTTTGGTTTTATCTTTCTCATCAGTTAAGGTTATATGGTTGACATATGCATTGGCATAGCCGTAAAGAATTCTCCTGATTGCACAATCTTTGTCAGCGTAACTGGTTGCAGAATTATTAATCTTAAAAGTTATATCGTACATGCACAAATGAATCAGTCTGTCGTATTTTCTTTTGTTCTCCAACAGCTTCCTAAGGTCGTGTCCTGACTCTTCGAGTGCATAGCAGATACTGTAATTGACAGCATTATAAATGGTTCTAAAATATTCATGCTCGATAGCATGGTTGATTGTTTTCAGCTCTTTTTTTGCCACCTCATCTCTCTGCTCATCGGAAAGTTCCTTTGGACTGTCAGGTATCATTCCTTTGACATAATTTATATCAGTCGGGAAAATTCTTCCAATTGGACCTTTTGTTTTTTTGTTAAATTCAGCAACAAGCTTATCGTAACTTTCTTTATCAATCCCTGTAACACTACAGCCTTCATACCTGACCAATTCAATGATGTAAGAGCTGCTTTCTTCCAAATCAGACAGAACCTGAGGGTTTTCTTTTACCACTTCAATTAAATCGCCTTGGACAGCATTAAGGGATGTTGGATGCAGCATAGGATCATTATAATGTCCCATACAGCTGAGAATAACAGCCGTTCCATTAATCTCACATGCGACAATTCTGTTTGCCGTGTCTATATTTCTGACAATGCAGCCAGACAATTTCCCGCCCAGATAACCTTTTTCAACACCGGGATAATGTTCGACTTTACCCAGCTCGCTGTCATTTATTCCTGGCTTCTGCATCATGTCTGCAAGAATCACAGACAATCTCTTAAGCAGTTTCTTGGCATTGTCATCAATTTTGGCCATATCATTCAAGGCAAAAAACTCATAACCTGCCTTCTCATCAAATACAATCTTCATTTTATAACCAATCTTCAGGAGTCATATCTGCCAAAATTTTCTTCATATCTTCAGCGCATTTTTTGCCTCTAGCCTTTGCTTCTTCAAGCTTAATCTTTCTCTGCCTTTCGTATTCTTCCGGATGAGTTCTTTTAAATTCCATTTCAGCCTCAAATTCTTTCCTCATCTCTATTCTTGCCAGTTTATCCAAATAGTCCTGCGCCGGCTCCCTGGTTTTCTCAAGCTCAAGATCATCAAATATGCTGATATGGTGCTCATACCTGTAAACGAGGATGAATGCCAAACCATCATCTGTTTCAGTTGTGTACAGCATGTCTCGGGCGCTGGCTGTAATTGACACATTCCTTCTCAGCCAGGGAACATACTCCTTGATGTAGGCGATCTTTTCATCTGTAGTCCTGTCCCTGACCTTGTCAAGCAGGGCCGTATAGGTCTTTTCGTAGTTTCTAGTTTCACCATCTGAATCAGACTCAATAATTTCCTTTACTGAAGGCATGCCCAGCGGCTCAAGGTTATTGAGCCTTTCATGTACCTCTGCCAGACTTACCTTCCTTTTTTCCTTTGACATTTTCATTGCCTCTTCCACTAAATTTCATCCAGAAACTGTTGAAATTTGCTATATGATACTGACATTTCAATACCAACTTAGCAGCCATCTATTCCGAATAACTCACGTCAAATTTTATATATAGCACAGCTTTATGTTTTTCGTATCAGAATGTACCACTATAAGAGCTAAAAATAAACCATTGTGTTCCCAAAATTAATTTTTATTTCATATAAAATAGATGCATCACTATGTATAGTTAATATTTTTTTGTTTTTTAAATGCAGTTTTCAGATGCTTTAGTAAAGGAAAATCTCCGTATTTTAAACATTAAAGCAGATATCATTAACCTGACATTTGTTTATCTTTTTTTATAAATTTTAAATTATTCATTTACAAAATAAATGGAACGTCTATATAATCCATATAAAATATAAATAATATACTCAAACTTCCCAGTTCCAAAATGAGCTAAAGCATTGTTTTATCTAAATTTTTTGTAACTAAAATAACACTCAGGCCGCCACTTGCACCCTGGC
>CACWLF010000147.1 GCA_902761645.1 uncultured Aeromonadales bacterium
AATGAATCCGTAATCGTTGTCGCGGTTGTAGAATTTAACCGTGCCAGAAATGCGTTCAGAAGGCGTTTTTTGATTGTCCATTAGTATCTCCATATACTATGGTATATTTTACCATTGAACGCTTAAAAAGACCAAAAAACAAAGAAATAACGATATTTAAAATAACAGTAGCCAATAACACCACCAGAGGGAAGAAATCGCCCCTAAACAATTCAGGAACACCAAATAAAAAAGAGCCATGCTCTAACATGACTCTTTGCAGATGAAAAACACTTGTTGCTTACTTTTTAGGTTTTACGAAATACAGCACTTCACCGTGATCTAATATCATTTGTGGGAACTTAACTTCCTGACCCTTGATTTTCTCATTGTAGGCCGGAAGATAGATATACATTCCTTGTGGCATATACTTTGAAATCAGTCTTGCTATCTCATGCGCTGAAACGTATTTGTTCACGAACTTTTCAGGGAGTGTGAGGCTTGGAAAATCTATACCTTTTTTTATAGCTTTAATATATATTTTCGCTCCTGCTGATCGTTTCTGTTTCATGGATTCTGCTACCAATGCGAAGCCTTTCTCGCTGTAACCGGTGAACTCAGGAAGTGGCTGAGATGTTTCATTGGCAGGCTGAGTAAAGAGTCCAAAAACTGCGCAAGAGGTTTTATCCAGTTCTGAATCAGGATAACAGTCGGCTTCAGGATCTTCAAAGACGTATGCAACGCTATACATAGAATCTTTTTCAAATGTGCTGATATTTTTGTTTTGGATAAATACAGGTTTTATGTTCGGAAACTGCTGCTGTAATTCATCGAGGGCTGATTTTACTGCTTTGTCAAAATCCATAGAAGCTAATTTGCTTGTCTGATCTGCCAGTTTATTAGGGAAGGCATTGTCGGTTACTGTGTTGATTCTTGATTCAGGTTGGAATGAAATAATGGCAGTGTCGTTGGCAGAGTCTTTCATAGTAGGGGGAGCAAGAACTTCACTCAAAAAAATTGATGAAACCCAACTGAAACCGCCGAGTCCGTGCAGAGCAAGAGATCTGGCATAGGTATCACTTATTGACTCACCTTCGTTTTTCTTGATCTGCTGTTCCTTAATTTCTTGATCTTCCAAGTGAATATTGGCGGCGTTGGCAATGTTCCATGCTTTACTGTGATCTGCCTGATATGCAACCGGTTTGTATTCAGCATGGGTGTAGTAGCCAGTTTGTAAGGAGCAACCTGTCATGGTTACAATCGCCAGAATACCCAATATTTTTTTCATATAATCTCCCTATAAAAATCAATAAAACCTTAAACATGAGAAAAGTTACATTTTCTCTGTTAAAAAGAGGAACTTACACATTTAACTTGACACTCGGGGATGCGGATAAAGCCTTTATTCCTTTCCGGAAAGCAACTTTATGCCCTGTAATCTTTTCTATCTGGCAAGGAAGCAGTCATTCAAATCCAGATAATTGCTCTGAATAATTTTACCCTTATACTGGTACATAACTCTTACAGCAACAAAACCTGCATCGCTTAAATCATCCACGGTTTCACAGATGGCAGACCTCATCCGCGGATAATGACGGTACAAAGGCAGATTTTTGCCGCGTTCATAACTTACATCAGGCTCAATGCTCAAATCATAAAATATCTGGAAAATTTCATTTTTTTTGATTGAACACTTAATCAGTTTAACCTTTACATTTTCGTTATTCTGGGTTGCTCTCTGATTGCAGTTTTTAATGAAATTATTTCTCAGAAGTTCGGGATCTTTTTTCTCCAGTTCTTCATGACTTACCTGATTTCCTGACTGAACAGCCTTTTCCTTTTCCTTTTCCTTTTCACTGTTTACTTCAGCAATCTCACGTGGCTTGTTGTTTTCCTGTACAGCAGGTGCCGGTTTTGGCTTCGCAACAGGTTTCGGTGCAGGTTTCTTTTCTTCCTTTTCTGATTTTTCTGCAACGGTTCCGTTTCCGTCAAAATCAATTACTATTTCAATTTCCCCGTCGGTATCATCCCCGGCACATACTTCGGTACCGCCTGATAATAAAGCCGCCAAAGGAATCAAAAAACAGCAGAACCTTTGAAAGGTTTCGGATTTTAACTGATACATGAACACCCCCGCTAACAAACTCTTTCCTAAGTATATGATATTACCTCATTGTCATAAAGAAAATTTTAAACAATCAGTTTTTTGACATTAAATAAAAATATACAGAATTATTAGTAAATACGCAGAAAAAATCAAACAGGAAATCTGTAATTTCCGGTAAACAGTTTCCAGTTACCCGGTATGTGCCGCTGCAGAAAATCGACAATACAATCAGAACATGGAGTCAGCAGGATCCAGCTTCCGGAAATCAGCGCCATGGATACGGCACCAACCGCAACATCAGAAAACCAGTGAGCGCCACCCATAATTCTTGGTAGACTGAACACAACAAAAACAAGCAAGCCTGCCAGAAAAGCCCTTAACCCGCAGTATCGGAACATTACCATAGCAAAAATCAGAAGCATCATTCCGTGATCACCGGGAAAACAGCTGCCTGCCTGATCTTTTACCTTGAAAGGTAATTCAACCAGACTGCCTACATGGTTTACTCCATGAAAAAATCTGGTTGGACTCGGACGGTTGAAATGAAACATAACACTGCTCAGGAGCTTAATTGCAACCGCATACATCATTAAGAAGATCAGAATGCAGAAAAGACGGTGTCTGCCCCTTGAATCAGCCTTGGAAAAGAAATGCAGAAAGATCAGCCCCATAACCGCAAGTGATACCATGTCAAAAATTCTCAAATTGGTAACAGCCACAAGCATGGTGTATCCGGATACAGGAACAAGCGGCTTATTGAAAAATTCAAATACACTGCTGTCGACATCAAACCAGAAACCTGAAGAATTCCAGCAGATGTTGAAATACCAGCTCATTATCAGAATCAGCGCAGATAAATTACAAACAGCTATTAAAAAAATATTTTTTTTTGACATCAAATCCGTAAACGCTCCATAATAACCTTTGATGCTATTTAAGATTGTTTAAAATCAACAATCCATCCTTTTCTTTTTTCAATAAGACTTAACTTTTTATAAGAA
>CACWLF010000148.1 GCA_902761645.1 uncultured Aeromonadales bacterium
CAATTATACCAAGGTTCAGGAAACTGTGCCTTCTTTTTAACGGTTCAGCCCTTACCGCATAAGGCTTTGCGGGCGATTTTCAACTGGGAAGTTTGAGTTTTAATTTGTGCAGAGCGGATTAAACTTCCGCAGGGATCCTCTGCTTTATATGTCTGAAATGCCGCAAAAAGAAATTTCATGTATGGCAATGCTGCCATTATGGTTGATAGAATATTCCTCTGAATACCGGTCAGTTCTCATTGCCTGAATTACAACCCGTATAGTAGAATTCCATTAAAAAATAACAAATGCCATATACATAAGAGGAAATTGTTTATGAAGCCCATACTGTGGGTAAGGTGCGCCGGTGAAGGGAAGTGGCTGGTTGCATTACTTTTCATATCATCTGTTTTGATGTGTATTGTTCATGCTTTGTCGGCAGGAATATGGGCAGATTTTTTGGCATTTAATGGTGATTTTCAGAACTACAACGTCATTCGGAGATTTCTTGACGGTCAGACAGCCTATGCTGATTTTGGTGTTTATCTTGGATATGGGCACATTCTGCTGGGCGGCATACTGACATGGGCTTTTGGGGCTGGATGTCCTGATTTCATGTCAAGCAAGATGGCTTTTCAGTTCCTTCCTATTTTTTCCATCAGTGTAATGATTTATGCGATATTCCGGGCTGTTTTATATAAAAATGGAAAGGTTCTGCCGCTTATAGCGGTGAACGTGATATTGCTGCTTTTGCTTACTGAGCCAGAGTATTTTGTAAATATCTTTTCAATTTCAGATGATTTTTATTTAGCAATGCATGCCTCGATGTCAACAGGGTGGTCTGCCCGTTTCCTGCGAGGTATGGCTCCGGCAGTTGCTGTTGCAATGATCTTTCTTTTGTACAGGTTGAAATGCAGAATACCTTTCATAGATAAATCTGAAGTTCTTTCACTGGCTATTGTATATGGAATACCATCCGGTCTAATATTCTACTTTTCAAATGATTATGGTGTTGCCTCATCAGTAAGCATAAGTGTTATTGTCTTTCTTATTGTGTTAACACAAAAAGGCAAACTGTTTGAAAAACTTACCAAGCTAAGCGCGTTTATTCTTGCGTCAGCCGCAGCATTTGTTTTTTTCGGAACGGCAATAACACAAGGTCATTTCAGTTCATATCTGTCTCTGACATTCGCAAGCGGCGGCGCTCAGGCATGGTACTATATCAGTCCTAAATCATATTACCTTTGGGATATGGACCTGTGTTTTTGGAGCTGTGTCCAGGCAGCTGTGGTACTGATATATCTGTTCATTCTGTTAAAGAAAGGATATTCAAAAGAGAATGCTGTCCGTTTTGGAATTCCGTTGTTTTTCAATATGGCAGGATATGCTGCAGAAAATGAATACAAGCTACTATCAGGCTATACGCTGCAGGAAGTTTCCTATTCGATCCTTTATCTGACTTTTTGTGCAGAAGGAATCTCTCTTGTCATAAGGTTCATCAATAAAAAGACCGGAGCCCGGCCGGTTGCCAGGACAGCTGTGGCAGTCTGCGTGGCTCTTTTGAGCGTTTCCTGGTCAATATCGACGTATGCCGCCATACAGAACGGGTTTTCAGCAGATCGCGGTGATTATGTGAAAAACCTTGGCTATTTCCGTGATAAGAAACTTGCCAAATCAGTTGAGTCGGCAAATGAATTTATGAAAGCCGGCGATAATGTGTTTTCAACATACGCATCTGCAGTGGAAACCTACAGGAATCAGTATCAGCCGTCCGGAACTGATTATATTATTCATGTATTGGGCAACGATGCACGGTCCAGATATATCAAAAGCTTTAAGAAGGCGGATCCAAGTTACGTTGCAACTCTCCGGGGAACCTATACAGACTGGGAATACTGGGTAAGGAATGCCAATTGGTTTTTTTACAGAGACCTCTATCAGCACTACAAGCCCGTCTACGCAAGCGGGTATCAGCTGTTCTGGAAAAAGTCCAATGAAGATCAGCTCGGGGATATCAGCAATGCCGGACTCCGTCTTGAAAAAATAGATGATCACAATGTCAGAGTTTCTGTTAATGCACCGAATATAACTTATGGTATTGCTGACGTTGACCTGAAATATCAGGTAAAGAAAAAAACAGGGTTACGATCGCTGTTCATTATTAATAAAATGGTACGTGTATCTAATGAAAGTTCATTCAACCTGACAAATGCGAGCAAGGACAGAATTTATTACCTGTCCAGCACTGCCGACGGAACAAAGAACACGGCAATAGGAATTCCTATTGTGAATGGTATCGGCAGTGTTGTTCTTACAAGCATGCCGAATCGTGATACAAGCTTTGATTATTTTGATGCTTCCTTGACCGGAGTATATGATGGCGGATATTTCAGTTCTCTAATTGTCCTTGGTACGGAGATTAAAGCAGGTGAGTGCCTTATAAAAATCGCAAATACTCCAGAAAACTCCAAGATTGCTGAAAACGCTTCAGAAATAAGAATTAACGGCAAGGGATATCCGGCAACATTTACTACGGAAGGTGACAATATCTTAATTAGAACATCTGCTCTGGGAGAGATGTCTGTTCAGAACCTGACAGGTCATACGTATTTCCCCGTTATACAGGTTGCAGGATCAGATACAGCTGCTGGTACTCCATAAAATGAAATATTGTTACTCAAAATTCAGTGTTAGGTTCACGTCGTATGAGCTGAGCCTGTGCTGCACTTCATGGTCAGTGTTTGGGCGGGATAAATAATGGTTAGCCGATGTGTCAGATAAAGCTATTAAGCACGGAACCTGCCGGTGAAATACTTATAAGTTAATGATGCCCATAAGCGGTCATATTCCTAAAAAACAGCCGTAAGATGACAGGAAAGGAGAATAACGTGCATGAGAATACTGCCCATGAATCCGATGTTAAATTTGTCGGTAAAGTTACAGATTGCAATTCACCGGTGACAGGTAATCTTAACTTCCCGCCCATATTTTATAAGCACGGCAGGATAGATAAAAATTACCTGTGAGCCATTATGTACAAACGCCCATCAAATGGTTATTACTATGCACCACGGTTACCAGTAGAATTTACTCTCCCGA
>CACWLF010000149.1 GCA_902761645.1 uncultured Aeromonadales bacterium
CTGTCTCTGAAAATATTTTACCGATACTGGTGACATCCTTTTTTAAGGTTCTTTTGGTAACAGTATCGTATTGAGGTCTATAGGAATAAACATAATAGCCTTTAGCGCTCTTACTGAAATTGACGTATATGTTATTTAATAAACCGTAAGCTTCTTCAAGATTCATAGTATTATTCCGAAAATAAAATAAATAGTGTAATATATATCTTACACTATTATAAGATAAAAGTAAAGCTGTTTTCGGAATTATTTTTAATTAAATCAAAGACTTATGATCAAATATTAGATCTTCTAACAATTTTAAAATAGTGTAAGATCTGCGACCGCGATCTTAGGGATTATATCACCATAGTGTTATAAACTATATCAAAAGTTTCACTAAATTCTTTTCAGTAAAATTGAATGGGTTACTATTCACAGCCTGTCAAAAATCGCAGAATCGTTACCACACTTGGTAATGCGTAAATACGACTAATTTTTAAACAATTCTATTCATCCTCCAAAACCGAATTTTTTGTCCCTAGATTCAAACGGCAGAATTATTTTTATTTGTTGAAAGCTTCTTCCATCAGAGCATCGAGTTCTTCATCAGTAACATTATTGTTTCTGTAAAAAACATAAGACTTGCTGTTATGTTTAACCAAAGCTATATCCATTACCTGACCTTGAACATCACACTGTTCTACATAAGCTGATTCAGCATCGCCGTTGACAGGGTTGCTGCACTTCAACATTTTTGCGGTTGCATCCAGCAAATCCTTGGCTGGCAGATCAGCACCTGATTCAACGGTCTGCACGGCAAATACCGCAGATTTAGACTGATTGACAAAAGTTCTCATATCATTGCGAACTTCAACTTCCTGATAATCAGCAGGAAGTTTTGCAAAAGCACATGATGAAACCAGTATTGCGCATGCAGCTAATAATTTTTTCATGTTAGGATCCTTATCCCTTAAATAATTAAAAACAAACTTTTGGCGGCATATCCGCCACTGCAATTATACACTAATTAGGAATTCAGACAAAACAGATATTAATGATAGCATTATTTTATTGATTGCAGACTGAACATTTTATAATCAAGCTTGAATGAAAAAGTATGTCAGGTTTACACTACAGGTCTGTTGCGGTAAAAAAGAAGCGCAGGCATGGCTATACCCATTCCGATTGCCAGCATGACAAACAGGGTGATAATGCCGTTTTCAAAAAATGTTTCAATAAACTGGCTCTTGGTTTCATTGGCGACATGCATCTGAATAATGGAAAGCAAAGCAAAATACGCATATTTGCCCGGAATTATCGGAATAATGCTTGCAACGGTGAATACAAGACGCGGTACTTTAAGTCGCGGCGCAATCAGAATGAACATTACGCTGATGACAGTGCTGGCAATAAATGATGCGGCTACAATTCCCAGCTCAAGATTATTAAGACATACAGTTCTGGTCAGATGGGCCACTGCACCGCCCAGAGCCGCATAAGGAATATATCTGAGAGGTGTTCCGAACAGCATGGCGAAAACCGCCCCCGGCACGGCGCTGTATGCAAAATCCATCAAATAGGCAAGAATGCTCATAAAATTCAGTCCTTTAATATTTACAGTCAATCATCAGGAACGGTTACAGATTATTAATCGGCAGCATGGAAAACGCGATCATAATTCCCAGACAGACCGACGCGATCAGCATGACGGTATTAATCAGTCTGGTTGCTCCGACAGCCGTATATCCCTTAAACAGATCCAGAATTCCGTTTACGAACTGAAATCCGGGGACAAGGATCAGGAGACTGACAACCATTGCTATGGCGAGATTATATTTATCCAGTTCAAAAATACAGTTTCCGATATAAAAGGATGACAAAGTGCTTATCATGCCGCATATCGTAAAGACAAACATTTCAAATAAATGATATTTCTTAAGCAGTTCCTTGGCGGTCATGGTTACAGCTCCGGCAATAAGAGCTGTAACGCATGCGGCCAGATTTCCGCCGTTAATGGCGGAATATGCGGCGGTGGCAATACCGACTGCAATTACCAGCAATGTTCTGCTGTACGGAAATTGAGGTATATGCTCAAGTTTTTCCTGCAGTTCCTCCGGAGTAATAATCCCTTGCTCAGCATCCTGACACAGATGAGTATAGAATATAAGTCTGTTCATATCTATTCCGTGTCCGTCAATGCGCATAAAGGTGGTGCACTCCTTCTGCTTTGACAGATCCTCAGATTCGCAATAAAGCAGTTTTACGCTGATTTCACAGGAATTTACAATCACGACAGCCTTATAGCCGAATGCGGCGGCAATTCTTTCAGATGTCTGAATAATAAGACGGGTTTCGGCACCGCACATATACATTCGTCTGGCAACGGTGGCAATCAGTTCAACAAAATCACAATGCTGCATTTTTTCAAAAAATATCACGGTTAAAACAAACGGGAAAGAACACACATGGAAAAGGATGACCTGTACCCGTAACAAAAGCGGATTGCAGATGCAATACAGTACAACCTGCCGCCAATCCGCCTGTGACTTATTTTATCACAGTATGTATTTTATACCTATTCAATGTATCATACGGAAAAACCTGGCTGCCGATTACCGGCAAAAAAAAGAGATCCTTCAGGATCTCCATGAAGTTAATCACTGCTTCAAGTGTTTATCTGATGTTAAAAATCTCACTGATGAATCCTTTGACATCAGCCTCCGAGACCTTTTCATCGCGATAGAATACAGCCTGCTTTTTGCCCTGAACAACAACGGTTATATCCATTCTCTCATCCTCGAACATGCACTTGTCTACAGAAGCCAGAGATGCATCACCCGTTACCGGACTCTCGCACATCATAACGTCGGCAAGGATCTCAACCTTGTCCTTTGCACCGCCTTCGGCATCGGAAACCTCGACACTGAAAACACCGTTGGTGGTATTATTAATAAATGTTCTCAGCCCGTTACCGGATTTTAATTCGGTAAAACCGGCGGGAATATCGGCCATGGCATAGGATGAAAACAGAATCGCACAGGCGGCAGCCAACTTTTTCATAAAAAATCCTTATCATTAAAACAGTAAAACAAACTCGTCCGTGATCAATTATATATTTTTTTGAATAATGAGTTCAGGATTAATCTATCATATTTTTAGTAAACGCTCCATAATAACCTTTGATGCTATTTAAGATTGTTTAAAATCAACAATCCATCCTTTTCTTTTTTCAATAAGACTTAACTTTTTATAAG
>CACWLF010000150.1 GCA_902761645.1 uncultured Aeromonadales bacterium
GAATTGCCGACATTGGGTAATTCCGACATAGCTGTATTGAACCGCCGTATGCGGTCCCGCATGTACGGTGGTGTGGGAGGGGTGAGTAGTACTCTCCCTGCCCAATTTTTTCAATTTATCTTTAAATTATCACCTGCGGACAGCAGAGAAAAATGATTTTTGGGTTTCCGCAGATAAAAAAACACCCGGATAATTTAAATCCGGATGCCTGAATTATCAACTGATTATCATGTTTTATTTAACAGCTGTTGCCAGATCTCCAAGCTGAATATTGGTATCCGCTATGCCTTTGGCTGGTTTAAGTACGGCAGTGTTGTCAAAAACTCGTGATACTACAAAACTTCCTTTAAGTGCTGTATTTGCAATGCGGTGATGTCCTTGATAGTCATCAAAGTTATTGGTAAGAGCAACAGTAAATAAGTCACCTGTTTTTACGTTATTATTTTCTCCAACGCTTATGTAGTATTCATTGCGATCTATTTTGATAATATGAGCGTTAAGTTTTTGACATTGAATTTCCCTTGTCAAATCAGCGGTGGCGTTTGCAATCATCTGATTTAATGTTTTGCCGAATTTCGTTTTCCAGAAATTATTGCTTTTCACGTCAATTCCGTCATCAACATCCCATTCTGCAATACCCTGATAGTTTTTAGCCATTACCATATTGCCGCTAAATCCGTTAATTACATATATGGAGAAGGAGATATTGCGACTGTCGTTGCCGAACAGTTTGGTTATTACATTGCCTTCTGCACCGGCAAATGATATATCTCGGATCGAACCGAGCAGTATATACTGAGTGTCAAGACGTTTTGCAAGATGTATCAGCTGCTGGCGGTTCTGACGACTGATTTCATTTCCTTTCATGTTTCTCATGTCAAGTTTGAAATTTGTGTCAATCCATGGTTTCACGTTGAATACTTTGTCGTTCTGTAAGAGCCTGCCGTAAATCTGACTGGTTATTTCCTTATTGATCTGATAAAGTCCTCTCTGGCTTTCTCCCAGCTGACCTTCATCAAAAAAGAATTTTACCGGTGTAATTGATTTTGAATGAGTACTTGAACAGGTATTCTGCCTGGCTGTGATATTTGCTTTTACGGTAACTATCAGATAATCATCATGCTGTTCCTGTTTGACAATGTTGTAGGATTTTATATTGCTTGATGATTTGATTTTAAAATTATCTCTGGTTAATGCACCGTTTGATAGTTCCTGCTCATAGGAAATATTTGCACCGGTCTGAAGAAGAGCCTGGTTCAGCGCATCTTTTACAGCCTTGTTTCTGGCTTCGGCAATATTATTATTAATGATCGGTGCATGACCTACCGTTGTTATGATATCTGCAACGGCACTGAAACTGCAGATCAGCAGCAAAACAGCAGTTAATAATATTTTTTTCATTTCGTGATCCTTAGATTGTTATTTGATTTCGTAATCCTTAGGTGTTTATTTATAATGAATTAAGCAAGTAAGGTGCCATAATCATAATTTGACGAATAAAAAATGTAAATTTAATAATTGGCAAATAATTTGCATTAAAAACATCAGATATATTATATGTCATCCAAGAGGCAATGGTTGCCGGAATGAGGAATATTAATATGAATAGTTTAATATCAAAAATAATGATTGTGGCCGGATTGGGAATGCTGTCGGCATGTGCATCCAACCGTAATGCTTATGTTGAGCCGTTAAATACTAAATCCGCTCCTCAGGGGATCATAAAAACCTATGAGGATCATGACAGTGCCGGTCTTGAACTGAACCGCATTGCCAGCGAACTTGCAGATCAGCTGATTAAGTATAAGGTTGAAAGTGCAGTGGATACGGATATTCTTGCAATTGCCACTCTGGTGGATGTTCATTCCTATAAACAGCCTAATGAACTTGGAAGAGTTTTATCTGAAGATTTAATTCATGAAATGCACCGCAGAGGTGAAAATGTACTTGAATACCATGCTACAGGTTATGTTGAGGTGACCCAGGACGGTGACATAACGTTGTCCCGCAAAGCTGAGGAACTTGCAAAGGCGGCGCCTGTGTCTCGTTTCCTGATTGGTACAATTGCCAGATCCAAGGGCGGATATGTAATCAATACCAGAATTGTAAGTTTAAAAACACATCTGGTTGAATCTACAGGTATTGCTTTTGTACCTGAAAATCTGGTTCCGTATAAGGCAAAACCGGTAGTGATTATCAAAAATCCCCAACAGTCCAGAACTGCCGGCGGATTGATTATGAGAGAAGATCCGTCTCTGGCTGTTAAGACGGAAGAAAGCAGAATCAAATAGAAAAGGAGAGATTAAATGAAATTTGCACAATCTATTATTTTAATTTGTTTCCTTGGACTGAGTACTTTAACCGGCTGCTCCAGCATTGATACTCCTTCTCCTGACGGTATTACGAATTTAAAGAACAGTTTCCCTGTTATAACAGCTACCGGGTATTCAATTGTGAATATTCAGCCGGGAAAAACTCATGATCAGAAAGTATTGCAGGCAATGAGAGCGTCAAAACTCGATGCGTACAGGGAACTGAGTGAGCAGTTATACGGTCTTCAGATAGATTCGACTACAACTTTGCGCGATATTGTTCAGACTGACAGCCATCTTGAGGCTTCTGTTAGCGGTCTGGTGCGAGGTGCAAAGGTTGTTCGTACCTACCCGTTAAGTAAAAATGTTTATGCGACGGAACTGCAGCTTGACACCAAACTGCTTTACCGCCTTTATGAAATCAGGGGCACTCTGTAAACGTATTGTATATTTGTTGGAAATATGGAAAAAAACTGCAGACACTTGCCTGCAGTTTTTTGGGTGTGCTTGGCATGAGTATAATCTTTAGGGTGAAAGTCCCGAATCCGTCCGCTAGAGGAAAGGATTAGCGAAATCCCTATACCGAATTTGATACCGAGCCATGTGGC
>CACWLF010000151.1 GCA_902761645.1 uncultured Aeromonadales bacterium
ATTGACCACACAAGAATTTTTCTTTAGCAGATCTGCAATAACTTTGATTTGTTTTTTGCAGTCTTTCTTTGGCTGAATTATCCATTTTTGTGGAATAATTGGTAAATCTTCCCAGCGCCATAACCTTTTACCATCTTCTGCAGGTACAGAGCCAAGATATACGTCCGGTTCAGCCAATTCAAACAAGTGTCCGAAACACCATGTAACAGTGTGATTGTCCTTACAGTCAATGTAACCATCAGATTTATGGATAATGCCAAGCTGTTCAGCAATTGCCCGTCCTACAGACGGTTTTTCAGCGATAAATAACATATGCGTTCCTTTTATACTTTAATGCTATGTTGGCGATATAGCCTACATAGATTTTTTTTGTTCTTCCGTTTCCGTTGTTGTGTTTTTTCTGTTCTTCAAAAATTGCCAGATTTCACGGGTTGCTTTGCAGTCTTCCAGTGAGTCATGGGCGCAGAAGGTAAATTGCGGCGATACTTTTTTGACCGCTTCTGTGAGTTTGATCCATTTCCAGTCGTTGTAATAATCATTCCATTCGCCGTTATATTCGGCAAACTCTAGCATACAGCAATGAATTGAATCGCAGTCGGTCAGTGATTCAGCCAGAAAATCTGTATCAAATGCAGCGTTGTACATTACGATTTTGCGATTACGAAAAATGTCTGCCAGATATTTTTTTACCATCGTATAAGTCGGTGCGTGTTTCACCAGTTCAGGAGTTATGCCGTGAATTTTCTGTGCATCTCGCCACTTCCTTCGGTGACGAGGTTTGATGTAAGAGTGAAAAAGCACCCGGTTATCGTTATCAAGAACACTCACTGATAACAGTTCATCGCGACACGGATCTAGTCCGGTTGTTTCAGTATCAACGTATAGAAAATTTTCCATGTTTATCCCTTTTCCCTTTATTTTAATGAAGTGTCAGTATGGGTTTTACCGTTGCAATAACTTCATTAGATTTAACGATGCCGAAATATCTGGAATCAAAACTTTTACTAGAGCTATTACCAAAAACAAGTAGCTCGTCCTTTTTAAGCAAATATTCTGTAAGTTTGCTTTGCTTAAGAGTATTACCATGAGAATCAGATGTAACAGCAGCAGTGCCAGGATATTTCTGTCCGTTGATGTATATTCCTTCTCTGGTAACAGAGACAATATCACCTGCAACAGCAATAACTTCTTTCAGTAGGTTGTTGTCACGTAAAAAATATCCGTAATCAATTCCCTGACAGAACAGGGAATTGTGCTGCTCAAGCAGCGCATTGTTAAGCAGAACCAGTGAATGTTTTGATATTTGATCCTCTGATTTTCGATATAAACCGACCGGCATGGAGTCGGTAAAATTCCATACCAGTCTGCTGTCAAAGGTGAACCACAAGATTAGTGCAACTTCGGCAACTATTACAGACAGAAACATAGCTGAAATTTTTGAAATCTTCATACTATTCAAAAAGTTTGTTAATCGTTTTTTCATCAGTCGCAATTGGAGTGATTACCGGTTCGGTCTTTGAATCGACTTCTTCGTTTACTTTTTCAGCGTTATCGCTGTCCTTTTTAGATTTAGCCATGTCTTCGATTTTTTGCGAATCTTCAAATTCAAATTTATAACCGCCACTGTTTTTATATATTTCATTGAGATATTCAGCTTTGCTGCACGGTTTTCCGTCCTCGGTCCTGAATACGCGATCAGCGTCAGTAATTTTATCGCTGCATTGCGGTTCTGGAATTGCAGAGCGTTGCTTGAATGTTTCGTCAAAGAAGTACAGCGGTTGTTCACCGAAAATTGGCGGATGTCCGGCGGAGAAAATCAGCATCTTTCCTGCCTTTTCGATCATACCCTGAGCGTTCTTAACCGCGCCAGGAAGTGATTTAACTTCACCGGGAGTTAATAAGCGTCGCTGTGTTTCCTGAACAGAATAGTTGTAGTTTGCATTAAGACCCGAACCGCTGCGGCTTTTCACTTCGCGAACAACAGTTGTATCACCAGTCATGCGGCTGATATAGTCACAGGTGTCATCTTTTATCGCCGGGAAGCAGTTCTGGATATGGCAGTTAGAAGTTACACTTTCTTCCTTGCCATAAGCTGAATAGAGCTGACCTAAATCCTGAGTTATCAGATAGCATTTAATTCCATAACCAGCGACAAATGCCAGAGATTCCTGCACAATTTCCATTTTTCCGAGCGCCGGGAATTCATCTAGCATCATAAGGAGACGATGCTGATAGATTTTGACTGCCTGACCTTTTTCAAATTTCATCTTGTTGACCAGGAGACGCATACACATACACACGAAAATTCTTAAAATTGGTCTGATACGTCCTTTGTCGGAAGGCTGTGAAATAAGGTATAGACTAACTGGAACCTTGCAATTCATTAGATCACGGATTGAAAAATCAGAATCAGAAACATTTTCTGCGACTATCGGATCACGGTACAGTGCTAGATGTGATTTAACAGTTGAGAGTACAGAGCCAGCTTCATCGTCAGGACGATCTGCCATATCTTTTCCTGCTGCTTTGATTGTTTCATTAGGAGACTGAGCCATTTCCGCCCACAAATCTTTGATTTGTGCAGAATTGGCTAGTAAATAATCGATAGTTTGCAAATTGGCTTTGAGAAATTTCTTTTCTTCATCAGTAGGGTTTGGTTTTGCTTTTACCTGTTTTGATTTTTCTATCACAAACAGGATCAATCCGGTATAGAGTGCAAATGCGGTTTTTTTCCAGTGTCCGTCGGGACCGTCCAAACCTTTGCCATCGGGATCTACGATCATTTGTGCAAGGTTCTGTACATCGCCAATTTCATATTCTGTACCT
>CACWLF010000152.1:0-2190 GCA_902761645.1 uncultured Aeromonadales bacterium
TTTAAAATTCAAACAACAAGTAATATTTTGGAATTTAAAGTCTGTTTGATGATTATTGTTAACAAGGATATAATCAATACATAATTACAACAGAGCCATCAATGATTAAACCATATTTGCAGGAGAGAAGCATTCATGGATGAAATATCGCGTCTGACCAGGGATGATCTGGTGAATTTAATAGGTGCCAGAAGTACACGGCATTTTGTAAGTTGTCACGACGGAGCAAAACTGCTGAGTCTGCCGAGAACAGTTATTTATACACTGGGTTTGATACTGGCGGTTGCAATTGCCGGCTGGTATTTTAACAGATATATCAGTCTCGGCGCCGCATATGTTGCCGGAAACAGTGCCGAGACCATGGTAACCGTCAGCAGGAGGAACAAACCGATGAACGGTTATATCCGATTCACCTATGAATCAGATGACGGCAATACCTTCAGAATCGAACCCGCTACTTTTTCTCTGATGGAGGGGGAGAGGATCAGTGTTGTTTATGACAGAAACAATCCTGAAAATTTTATTGTGCCTGAAAAGAGATTTCTGTATGAATTTCTGTCCGTAAACCTGTATATGCTGCTGTTTCCTGTTGTTGTGGCGGTTATCTACTTTATCAGATTCGGCAGGGTCAGACTTCTCAGGAGACTTATTGAACAGGAACTGTATGTGAATGTTGAGGCTCTGCCGGATTATGATTCCAAAACCTATAAAGGAACAACTTTTGTGGCGCAGCATTTTGCTCTGTATCTTCGCGACGGAAACGCCGTCATATTCAATGATTCGTGGAAAACCGTGGCAATTTTCAAGAACAAGGAGGATTATATAGAGACGGGTCGCAAGGCAAGGATTTATATGTTTGATGTTGAGAATATTAAAAGCAAACGGTATTTTATTCTTTAAGATCATGAACGGTTTTAATCGGAGGTGCGGTAATGAATTACTGTTCACCTAATGCCGTCATGAGTGATATTCAGGCTGTGACGGGACAGTGACGGAGGTTGTTTTATGAGTTCTGATCCTTCTTTTGTAAAGTATTCATCATATGATCTGCTGCAGAAAATAGCAGAAAGAAAAATTCCTGTTTTCCGCAACAGTTCAAGGCTGCCGCGCAATGATAAAACAAGAATATTCGCTATGTATATGGCGTGCATGTTTCTGGTACTGATTGATCTTTTGAGCGTAAGCAATTATCTGCTGGCATTTGCTGCCAGGATCAACGGCAATTTTGTTGAAACAAGTGCACAGGTGATTGATGTGGTAAAGAAGGAAGTGTATGACAACGACTTCAGACGTTCTGCTGCCATAAGGAAAGGGAACAGAACGCCGGTATCTGTATATTATGTAGTTTCCGCCGAAACCAGTGACGGGACAATAGTAAAGTTGACTTACAATGATGCACCTCCGGGCAAAGGAGAAATCATTGATGTGAATTTTAACAAAAGACATCCGATGAGCGCATATACACCTGAGCCGGATGAGGTTTTTCACGATTTAAGTAAATTTATAGGTATTGGTGTGATTGCACTGCTGTTTTTCCTTATGGCAAGGTTCACATATAAAACGAATAAAAGAGCGATTTTTCTGCGTGAAAATAATCAGTATGTGCTGGGTTCATGTATTGAAGGTTACGAAAAGAAAGTCGACAGCAAGGATAACGGCGGTATTGTAACCAGATATGCTCCGTATTATCAGGTTCATATCAGCGGACGGGATCCGGTTATATTTGCAGGGCTCTGGACAACCGTGATTCCGGATGCCGACAGTATAAATCGCAGCAAGGTTGTGAAAATCTACATGCAGGATATTGATGATATTCATAATAACGATTATTACATAGAGGAAATAAACCGCAGTTGACTATCGCCGAAGTGAATAAACTGCATTGCTGATAAAGTCAGGATCCGTTAAAAAGGATCCTGATTTTTTATGTGTGAATTCTAAAAATGTGTGATATAAATCAAATAAAATCAAAAATACGGTATAAATAATAATCAATATGAATAATATTTGTACATTCAGAGACGAAATCAATATTTTTTTGCTGAATATGTTTGTGTTAATTATAAAAATCCGTATTATAAAAAGTGTGACGTGAATCACGGATTGACAAGGAGATGAAAAATGAAAGTTTTAACAAATTTATTCAAGGGTTATTCAGTGGAACATGTTTCACCGGTAACCAGAAAGTAT
>CACWLF010000152.1:2294-5109 GCA_902761645.1 uncultured Aeromonadales bacterium
AGGTTCAGGAATTAATAAAATTAATTTACGGAGACAAACATATGAAAATGATTAACAGATTATTCAGGGAAAATAACGAGAGTTATTCACCTGTAACCAAAAAATACTACTTTGAGTATGTAAGATAGTCAGAGCAGTATAAACAGGAAAGAAGAAAATATAACCAACAGATAAGGGGACCGGCTATGTACATGACCGGTCTTTTTTTTGTCTGCCGTCATGCGGATATGTCTGAAACTGATTTTTTTACTGATAAGCAGAAACTTTATCATGGCATGGAGATCGTCTGATCTGCGCTGTGATGTCTGTATTTGCATTAGTAAATTTTTTTTTCATCTGAACATGTATCCGAATTTATCCGGTTGCTTTGTTAAAGACTCATTCGGCAGAAAACACATGCAGGCTGAAGATCGGAACATATCCGAAAAAATAATTAATGCAGGGTCTTGCAGCGGAAATATATCAAATTGCACATGGCAGTGATAAAATTATGCTCATTCATGATATGTTTGAAATCGGACGGCTTAATTCAATGATTTCACTGTCAGTAAAGAATATCAGGGTAAATACAATGCAGACGGCGTACAGAATCGCCGCAATGCTGAAATAAGCAGGAGAAGCGGTTGTCATGATTAAGTTAGGTTTAAAAAAATGAAAGCAATATACATAAAGTTATCTGCAGCGTTGCTGATGACTGTATGCATGGCTGCAGCTGGTATTGCCGAAGCCAGGCATTACAATAGGCATCATGGATGCCACTCAGGTTCATGCATGAAACATCAGAAAGTCAAAGGATATTACCGCAGCAACGGTGTATATGTTGCACCTCATTACAGATCTTCCAAAGACGGATATCACAACAACAACTGGTCAGTGGAAGGAAATGTCAATCCTCATACCGGCCGTCCTGGATATAAAAAAAGATGGAAGAAAAGATCTGAACTGCATTGAACATACAGATGAATGTGTCATCTGCCAATCGGAAAATGCATTTTTATAATTTGTCTGTTTTCTGTGCAGTCGGTAAATAGATCATGCTGCACAAACCGAAATATCTCCTCTGTATGAAATTAATTTTTATAATGAAATCGTACAAAAAACATACTGAATTTTAATCGAATTCATCATAAAAAAATATGATTCAAACTTTGATTTTTCACTCTGAAAATTAATTTCCGGTGCAGATTTTATTTTTTCAATATTGAAAATAACAATCAAATTTTTTTTTAATCAGAGAAAAAAAATTAATTTCCGGAAATTTACTCAAAAAAATTTTTTATTATTTCTGTAAAAATATCGAAATTGGAATAAAAAATAATCGAAATTTACAAAAAATAAGCACTGATATAACTTAAAAATATGTGAAGTGTATCAAATTATTTTTAGATAACAGTATATAATATCATCAGATAGATTATTATATATACATGCGGATAGCAAAAATAATTTTTTTTGAAAAAATAAATTGTGTTAAGAAAAAAAAATTCGTATCATGAAAAATGTGATGTGAATCACAGGAACATAAGGAGATAAAAAATGAAAATGTTATCAAATTTTTTTAAAGGTTATTCAGTTGAACATGTATCACCGGTAACCAGAAAATATTATTTCGAGTATGAAAAGCTGGATTTTTAAGACCTGTTGAACTTTTAAGTTTTATGAAATTTCTTGGAGGACATGGTTATGAAATTTTTTAATATATCGTCTGCCGCAGAAAAAAAGCAGAATGCAGTATATGCACCGGCAACCAGAAAATATTTTTTCAGTTACGGAAAATAAGCTCGGAAATTTAAAATAAAAATTACAATTCATTTTTTAGGAGACAAACTATGAAAATGCTGAACAGATTATTTAAGGAAAGTAACAAAGGATACTCTCCTGTAACCAAGAAATATTACTTTGAGTATGTTAAGTAGTCATTGCAATATAAATAAAACAAGAAAAAATAAGATAATATAACCAATTAAAAAGATCAATCGCTTCGGTTGATCTTTTTTTTATTAGCCATCCTGAAAGGGTTAATACGAAACTGTTCTTCTTACCATTTATGAAACCGTTTTTTAATATCAACCTTTCGGGCGTACTTGTTCAGTCTCCTGGTGAATTAATAATTTATTGTCAGCGAATCCGGATCGTTATTGATAATTCTTTCTATCAGCTCATCAGTAATGTCGTCCGGCGAATTTAAGACATGATTTCAATTCATGTTAACCTCAGGGATATTTTGGATGCGACACAATAAATTATATGCATTTATACTGCTTATATGCACGCAAATACTATATTTTTACATATAAGAATTATAAATTTTATTTATGACATATATTAATGCAGATTAAACTGTAATCTGTTTTATCATTCTCTTTATCCTGGTGTTAGAAGGATGAATTTGAAGGGGCCACATGGGGTGTCAGAAGGAGAAGAATTAGTGATCTGAATGAAGTAGATCAGATGATCTGCTCAAAGTAGAAAACTAATCTGCCGAAAAAAGAAAAACTGATCTCAGAAGAGGATAATTTGCAACTGTTATGGTTTAAGCTTGAACTCATTTGTTATTATTTTTATGCCTGCTGCCTTTCAGAGGATATTTATTAATTTTTCAGATGATTTCCGTCAGAAATGAGGTCGGAAAATTATTTTATAAATAGATAATCAATATTATTGTCGGATAAATTAACCTAAAAATATGTGATACAAATCAAATAAAATCAAAAATACGGTATAAATAATAATCAATATGAATAATATTTATACATTCAGAGACGAAATCAATATTTTTTTGCTGAATATGTTTGTGTTAATTATAAAAATCCGT
>CACWLF010000153.1 GCA_902761645.1 uncultured Aeromonadales bacterium
TATGCGTTACTCATCACCTACGCCTTCTGTACTTGCACTTGGTGACACAGCCTCTTGCTTAGCAACAAATGCTTCATACCGTTTAAGATAATGGTCGAAGGCATTATCATCTTTCTCAAGTTTGTCCATACCATCTAATATAATACCGACTAACAAAGGGAAATTGACAATACCATCTTCCGTTTGATACAGTTCAGTAAACTGCGTCTGTGAAACCACTTCACCAAGCAAATTAAAACGCTCTTCAGCAAGTTTTTTAGCTTGCTTAGCTTGTTCAGCCTCTACTTTTTTGCGACGTTCTTCCCACGCTTCTCTACGGCGTTTGGCTTTCTCGTTCGCATCATTATAGCGACCAACCAAATCTTTTAAATTCGCCACTACACATTCCCCCTTTATCTATCCATTATCCCTCACGCATAACACGAGTTGGGAATAATGTCTCATCATGCTCAAACTGCCTTCTGTGAGTTTTCTTAGAACGAAAACCAGTATCTTCCAACTCAGGGTCAAATTCAAAAACAATATGTTTTTTCTTTTTATTCTTTTCATCTGCCTTTTGTTGTAACAATTTTTGCCGTTTTGGATTGGCAAGCCTTTCCTCATCGACTCTTGTTACATCGCTCACTAACGGTGCATCACAAAGTTTAGATGTAAAGAAACTATCTTCATAGTATTTAACCTTATCAGTATAAATCGGCGGGAAACCAGACGGAACAATTAATTCATGTTCGCCTAAACGCTTAATTTCATCAGCCGATAATAAGGCACGACCCGTTTCATTGTAACTATAATTTCTTCCTAACAACTTACCGTTATCACTGCTACTTGTAGTGGCAACAGTTTTCTTACCTAACATACCTTCGGCATATTGAGCAGTATCATTGTCATTCGGTGCATATATAATCTGCAAATGACAATTCATTAAAATCTGATTATCTTTCGTATAAATACTATTAATCTGCGGTAATCCCTGGTTAATCAAGAATACTTTCATACCATAACCAGCAATATACGATAAAGTAGCAGCAAAGCTCTGCAAATTACCTAATGAACTAAATTCGTCCATTAAGAATAAGCATTTATGCTTATACAATGTAATAGCTTGCCCATTTTTAAATTCACCGATTTTCTCAGCATGATGTTTAACCATCATTTCAAAGAACAAACGGAAAATTGGTGCTAACCGAAGTAAATCGGATGGTGGTGTAACCAAATACAAGCTAACAGGTTTTTTATAATTCATTACATCATCGATACAAAAATCGCTGACGGATGTATTTTCACTTAAAACAGGGTCTAAATATTCTTTCAAAGCTGTATTTGCAGTAGATACAATAGAACCACATTCATTAGCAGGCTTTGAAGAAATTTCCATAAAGTTCTTATAAATCAGAGGATGAACATGAGGATTAATTTTGTAAATATCCGTATAAGTAGGATACATATCATGCAACATATCGGCATCAAAATGCCTTGTGGCAAAACCACCTTGTTCATCATTTAAATCCCTGTCCCAATACTCGATTTCAATACCGCCTTCAGGAACATGTTCAAAATCCATAATAGCTTTTAAAGTATCAACAAATCCCTTCGGGTTAATTTCGGTTTTGATATCACCTGTATCTTCATCGTAAATAGGTTCACCATTTTCATCCATAGCTTCTTCTTCTACGATATTTGCCTTCAAGAAGTTTGCTACCGTAGAAAAAGTAGGCTTCATTGGATAATTTTCAGGGTCAGCATAATGAGCATACGAAAGATGTAAAATAACAGTCATAATAACTGTTTCTGCATTCGCACCCCAGTGGTCAAGTTTACCTTTGCCTTCATAATCGGCAAGAACATGAGCAATATTAACAGCCATAGACTGTTCTTTTGGAGTACCAATTGGAATTTCATCTAACGGATTCCAGCGTGCAGAAGAACCATCCGCAGCTGTTGGTTCAAACTTAATACAAGTTTGTCCCATCTTTTTACGATACCCAGCAGTAACGCCCCAGTTTTCCGATTTAATATCATTTACAATACAACTGGAATCCCATTGTCCTAATAAAGTCGGAATAATTAAACCTACGCCCTTACCAGAACGAGTCGGGGCAATAACTGCCATGTGTTTGTTACTGTTATCCCGCAAATAAAAATGCGGAAGTTTCTTATATAACTTATATAACTTTTTATAAGGAACGGTAAGAACCTTTACATTGAAAGGTTCTTTAAACTTCGGCGGATTATCAATTTTTTCCTGAATCTTTTCAATTTTTACTTGTAAAGATGTATTATCAGGGTCATCATTGAGTTTATCTTGAAGTTTATCCCGTTCTAAAATCCACTTATCACGCTTTTTTGCAATTTCTTGGTCAAATGCCATTTCAGCCATTGCTTTACGGTCTTTTTGCATAGCATCAAACTCACGAATAAAATTCGTAAATTTGCGTTTCCATTGGTCGTCATATAAACCAACAACTACACCTTTAGATGAAATTAAATCCATTTTAGAAATATCTTTTCTGTCGGCAAACTTTGCACTACCATAATTGTCAGAAAGCTTATTTCTAAATAACGCAAAATGTAAAGCACAAATGGCAATCCCACCAACAAAAGCAAATAGAAAATAAACATAAGTTTCGGAAAACAAATTAGGAACATGAGGTCTTACTTGGAAAAACCAAGCAATGTATTTCCAAGGTCCATAAAATGGAACACCCTTATCAACCATTAAAGGAGAACCCAATAATGGGTCATACTTTAAAGAGGCTGCAACATGTTGCGTTGCTTTCCAAATCGCAATAAAAAAGGTTACAAAAGTCAAGAATACATTAAATTGGAAACCAGGACGAATTTTGACAGCAGGCGGGTCACTCTTATCTAAAGAATCAGCTTTATCGCTTAAGCGGTCACCAATCTTAGTAGCAACTGTACCCCACGCACTTTGAATAGTAGTTCCATCTTCCACACGATTGTCAATATCGCCGACCATATCAGCAATACCTGCAATAATACCAGAAAGGAATGCACCTTTCATAGTAGGACCCCACTTTTCATCATACTCGTCCCGTAATCCACTGTAACCTTGACCATCTGTTCCAACAGGACCAGACAACTTAATACTCGCACCATTCGGAAGAATAATGCGGTCAAAAGTAACTGCCATACGACGACCCTGTTTTCCACCAGTTTTACCAATTACTTTAGAACCTTGCGGAATTAACAAGTGAGTTCCAGTCAAAGAGTCATAGACATCTTGACGAACCTGAGCAGTAACACCAGCAGAACGAGAATCACTTGTAATACCAGTTAATAAAGTAACAGGAATGATAGTTCCAGAATGAATGGTATATTTCTTACCAACTGCTTGAGAAGAACCAGGTAAAGCAGTAAAAATGGAATTAACACTATCACTATTAGAAACTTTACCAGACTCGGTAACTTGGAAACCAACAGGTGTATTATATTTCGCATAAGGATTTGTAGGTGGTTGCATAGGTTGTCCACCATTATTATACCCCTGATTGTAACCATTGTACCCTTGATTTTGCGGCATAGAAGGACGAGAAGGCGGAGTTACATCAGGAACTCTATTTTGTTGCCGTTCCCGTTCTGCAGCTTCACGTTCACGTTGTGCCCGTTCTGCCGCCTGTTTTGCTTCTACAGCACGAACATGGTCAGCCGCAGGATTTAATTGTCCTGATTTAATCAACTGCTCACGCTCTTTTTGTTTCATTTCAGCTTCATATTTAGCTAAATCGCTATAAGAACCTGGTAAATTAGCAGCAGGAGTAGAACTAACATTAGCACTAACAGTTTGTTTAGATTCTCCAGTACCACGCTGAATAATAGGACCTTCTTTTGGCTTTAAGAAATTATATGCCATAGCACCCACTGCAATCATTGCAATAGCAGCTACAACACCAGCAACCAAACCACCTTTTAAGCGACGACCTTTACGAGATTGTTTTTCTACACCAGAAGTATCAATTTCTTGTTCGCCACCACTAAAAGGATTATCTAAGTCACCAGTTTCACGGTATCTGTCAAACGATAAGTCATCATAATCATCACGAATCTGATCATCACGACCTTCATAATTATCATCACGGTCTTGATTTACAAAATCCTCATAACGACCTTCGTTTTCGTTTTGCATATCTTCATCATTACGAACCGTATCATCGGGCATCGGTTGCTGTTTTTTCTTAAAAGGATTAGAAAACTTCATTCACAGCACCTCCTTATCCCCTACGAAC
>CACWLF010000154.1 GCA_902761645.1 uncultured Aeromonadales bacterium
AAAACAAAATTGCATAGGAGTGTGATGTAAATCAACAAATATTTTTGCCATATTTACATTATGAAAAAAGGGGATAAAAAATCATTTCCGACCAATTACTAATAAAACAGTTCTGCAATCACGTAAATAACGCGGATTGCTGTTACGCTTACGATGGTGCTGTCGTTCATTTTGAAACTCCTGAAAATAAAAAAGGACCTCGGTTAGGAGATCCTTCAAAGGAAAAATTGTAGGTTAGTAATCTTGTTCGTTAGCTAAACACATTCATTAGGGAATTTTCCTCTTTTGTATATTTGGTATACCGAACATCTCCAGATTTCTTCTTATTATTTCAGGGTCGTAAAAAGGCCTATCTTGTAGCAGTAAATCAAGCCAATTTTGCTGTATACGAGATATCGAATACCTCGCACTTTTCATCTTCTGAAGCTCCAATTTTAAAGCCTCACTGGAAGCATGATTATCAAACCACGGCAGCAAAACCTCGTCTATTGCCTTAATAATGTTCCGAAAACTGGTTTCTGCCACACTGTCATTTGCGTAATCCCACCAGACATCATTTCCGCATATCAGTTCTCCCAGCCGACCTCCCAAATCAAAGGAGATAAAATCATGGGGGATGTAAAGCGGAATCAGCGCGTAATTTACGGTCAAAGTTTTAGAACCGTACTGCTCCTTCTGAAGATTCAGATATTCCAGCACGTCACACTCATTCCTTCGGATATAGGCATTGGTTTTGTATTTTATGAAGCCGTGTTCCTTCATGAAATCAGTGAGAATCTTTTTCTGCTTTTTAAAGCTGGCTTCAGCGTTTTCTTTGTCAACCGATGCCATTTCCTCATTGGAACGTATAGCTCCTTGACGATGGGTACCTTCAAGCTTAAAAAACGGATTTACGACTAATGACTTTCGATATTCTTCATATTTCCAATCACGCCATCCATCTGAATTTTCAGTTTTCAAAGCATCAGTTTTCAGCACCATAAGGGGCTCCTTAGGCCTTATCCATATTGCGGGACGCACAAAAGTTCCCGGCAGAAACACATTGATGCCGTGTTTACTGACATTGCCTTTTTTATCTACATATGCAGCACAGCCTGCTATAGTCCCAGGTGATCGCAACCACCAACTTGCACCTTCGACGTTTTGACTGCATTTGGGTTCATGCTGATCCCCAAAAGTAGAGCAGCATGCATCTTCTTCATTCTTAAAAAATCGTCTGACCTCGGCTTCGCTGAGTATAAATACATGATCACCGGAGCAGAGCGGAGGTTCATCTTTAGGAAGCATATCGCTGACCGCTGAACCTTTAGGGAAGATGTCAACAGAACTGACAGATGATGCATACATGATTACCTTTTTCTCGGATTCGGTAAAGGTATCTTCAAAAAATTCCCCGTTCAGCCATTGTCTCAGGTCGCTCTTTTCCCAGTTTGCCTGGGCATGCGTGTGATGATACAGTCTCTCGGTAATGGAATGTTCCGTAATCAAGAGCACTTTCCCACCATGAGAAAACAATACTCGCCATGTCAAAGGCTGTTTTGTTCCGGTGACAGACGGATAGTTTCCAAAGACCACGATACTTCCAAGCATCAGATTGCCTGTTAAAGAGTTTTTAACGTGTCCAGTTAGAGTCAGCATGCAGCGCGAAAGAAACCCCATCAATACCTCCGTAAAAAGTAAGACTAAAAGCTACCGGAATGCCTGCAGAGCCCCAATTTTATACACATCTCCAAGATGAGCCGATCCCGACTCTCTCCGTCACGCACAATATCAGGCATTGAGATCATCTGCTTCAGCTTCCTCATACGACAGACATAATGACTTCACCAAATGACTGAAGGAAAGAAGTTTCACTCTCCCCATGTCTTCGAAATTCATATTCACGGAATTCCATTCGCAGGAATTTACATCGGGAACTTCCGCAATTCCTTCACAACATGCCGTTACGCTGTAACAGACGCAGCCGTTAGCACTCTTCGCAATAATGATTGCTGGCATCTCAAAATTTATCGCAAGAATCCCGTCCTTTTCCGTAAAACCACGGATTATGAATTCATCAGAGGTTTGCACCTCGGCCGTGCTGATTTTATCTATGCAATCAATATCAAGATAACATTTTGATCTGAGAACTTCCTTCAGGCTTTCTGCATCATGATCAACATAATCGCTGACAATTTCCCAAAGAAAACAATTCAGTATTTCAACAAGCTTTTTGTTATCGTTAATTTCCATAAAACACCTCCAGTTTTCAAGATGTTAATTATTTATTTCAAAAAAGCTCATAAGTCTAGCACAGAACTGAAAAAATAACTGTTATACTCATATCATAATCTGTTCATCATCCGTTTAAACTTCTCAACCTCTTTTGCACAATCGCTCTCCGTCATTTCGGTTCTGAATCGTTCTTTCGGATGAGCCTCATAGTATTCCTCCTGAAATACCACCGCCCAGTAGTTGAACTCGGTGGTGGGATATTCCAGGACTTCAGAGATTGGGCGGTGGATCTCCCGGGCAATTCTCACCGCCAGTCTGAATACAAAACTGCCCCGGATTAGTTTTTTAAGTGTGTCTCGCCCGTGATGTTGAGAGCCGAGAAGGCATTCACCAATGCGTTCAGCACCTTGTTTGGAACAGCGTCCATAAAGGCATTGAAGTCCTCCGGCTTTTCGGTGAGGTTGCCGTCAGCATTACCGACTGTTTAATCA
Source organism: uncultured Aeromonadales bacterium (assembly GCA_902761645.1). Lineage (GTDB taxonomy): Bacteria > Pseudomonadota > Gammaproteobacteria > Enterobacterales > Succinivibrionaceae > UBA2804. The sequence goes on from CACWLF010000154.1 coordinate 2,706, forward strand.
TACACCTTAGAGCTTCAGACTAGATGAACATCCGAAGGTAACTATTTGAATTTATTTACATAAATTCATTCTCTCACTTAGACTAAGCAAAAGCCATAATTACCTTAAAGGTTATTATGGATCGTTTACTTTTTCGAATGTACGAATGTTAAAAAAAAACGACTTCTGTTTTTCAGTATCATTTCTCGATCTGTATTCAGAATATATCAAAAAAAGAGAAAAATGAAACTGTTTAAGTATGTTCGTGATATCCTTTACTTTTTTGCAAAAAAATTTTGTTACCCACAGTACACACAGTCAGAACCGGCAAAGACCATGGCATATGCCTTAACCTGTCTGTCCCGGAACTCCAGAGCTGCTTTGTATCTCTGAACCTGTTCGGTTGCATCTTTTACGGTGTTTTGAATCTTTGCTTCAGTGGCATCAGTCTTTGTGATGTATTTCAGTTCGATAAGATAGATGCACTGGTTACTTTTTCCCTTGTTAACGGTTATAACCAGATCGGCAAACTTTTCACCTTTTCCGACAACTCTCAGAGATTTCTGCATTTCAACAAATATACCGCGTAAAGATTTCAGTTTGGTGTAGAGTGTCAGATTAAGTGCCATTTCGCTCATGTGAGTCAGTACCTGATTGGTGAAGATTCCGCTTAGGAATTCCGTACAGGATGAGGCAAATGAACCAATGTCATCATCAACATCACGTAACGATGATATATCCAGAACAGTATCAGTAAATACCGTATTTGTTTTTAACCGCATGTCAGCAATGCATTGAGCAAACAGTTTTGACATAAAAAGATTAGGTATTTTGAGAGCCAGAGCGGAACTGTCGGAAGCAACCTTATCAATAGTCAGATACCCGAGATAATAAAGCATGGAGAGAAGCTGATCCCGGTTATATTTGGTTACTTTATTTAAATTGATGTTTTCCGCCAGTTTATCCAGAAAGAACAGATCATTACTCAAATAACTCTCCACGATCTCATCTACCAGACTGTTTTCGGCAATGTCAAACAACTGTTGCAGTTTCGAACCGTCATGGTCTGATGCAGGATCCAGATAATCTTCCGGAGGTAGAAATTCATGTTCATGCCGCATTTTGTTTAAATAGTACAGACACATGGAGGAATTATATAGCGTGTGTTTAGCATGCCTGCTGAAACAGTATCCGTCATACACCGGCTTCATTCGGGAAATTATTTCATCCACTGATACGCCAAGGCTGTCTACATCAACCAGTTCTGGAATAAGTTTTTCAAGTTCCTTTTCTGTAAACCCAGCATATTCATTAAAGCATTTATCCGAAGTGACATTCAGTGAAATATTGAATCCGGAGGTAAGGGAATCCAGGGATACGGATGATACTCCGGTAATAAAGGTTTTGGCAATACAAGTCTCAGCACCTTCTTTAATGGCA
>CACWLF010000155.1 GCA_902761645.1 uncultured Aeromonadales bacterium
TCTCAACTGCAGGGCAAACTCCAGTTGTGGAGTGTCCTTGGGTGGATAGGTCTGCGCTTGGATGGTCAACATCGTAACCATCAGCATCACCAGGGTCATTGTAATCTTTTTCATCATCTATCATTTTCAGATTCATCGTCACAAAGATACATAAAGTTATGTGCAGTACAAAAGATTTAATCTTTTTTATACTGAAACGGGGTTTCCTCCCTTACTTTTTTGTATCTTTGCACCCATGAAACGACTACTTATATACATTAAATGTGAATAAACGATCATGGGGTCTACTGATCTGTTCGAATTGATGAGAAAAATATAAGAAAATGCTTCATTATCCAAATAATTGTGTACCTTTGTGCAGATTAAAGGGTCGTGAGGACAGGATTGCCCCCATGACCCTTGAGCAGCTCTATTTGAAAAGCTATTGGGTGGAGTTTATTTTGAAAATATAGTTACCATAAGCGTTCAACTATACAAAATATATTGTAAAAGCTATATATTAGTATCACATTCCTTGATTTTTTCATTTTTTATTTTTATCTTTGCAGCCAAAGTGTATTCTAAAAAAATCTATATGAAGAAAATTTTAGTATTACTTTTGGCTATATTGCCAATAGTTGCTTTTTCTAAGAAGAAACCAGTAGACAAGTTGTTGCCTATGTTTAAAAAGGCAATGAAACAAGAAAAACAAGCTAATGGCTATTATTTAGTAACTGACATAAGTGGTAAAGGACTTGCAGGCCATAGCGGTGACGATATCGCAAAGGGTAATGCAATTTCCGTATCTGATTTTTTCGAATGGGCAGAATCCAATCTCTTTGTCATCATGGATTATACAATTGAGACATGGGGAGATACTCGTTCGAAAACTTGGGATGACAAAAGTGATTATGTGAAATCATCTTATTTCTTGCATGAAAATGACCCAGTACTCGTGCAAAAAAGATTAAAGAGCATAAAGAATGGAGAAGAAATCAAAAAAGAGGGATTGTCTGGATCACGAGAAATAAAAGTGGCCTATGACAAATTTAAATTATCCGATTCCCCAGACTTCAGTCAATTAAAAAATAAAGGATCAGTAATATTGGTTGGAGCGAATAGGCGATTGGGAACAATAGTTGCTAAAGTAGACGATATCCTCTGGTCTGGAAATATAGATAATGGTTTCATAGATGGGACAGGTTTTGGAATATTCAAGATGACTGACAAGAAGAACGTTCCTGCGATATTGGGCTTAAGTTCAGCTTCATTTACAGGGAATGTCGAAAATGTCTATATTTTCTTATCAGGAACTTTTAAACATGGATTGGTTTCATCAAAAAGCATATTCAGAGGATTTGGAAAAAATTCCTCAAATAATAAAATAAGTAGTGCAGAGATAAGCAGCCCCGACGTGTATGATTTGACGGTCTATTGGCAAAAAACAAATGACAGAACCATCCTTGACAAAATTGACGCGTATAGAAGAGATCGTCTGGACGAGGATTTGCCACGTTTGGAATCTGCTTATAATGACGCCTTGAAATATGCCAATAATAAGTCTATCGATATTGAGGCTGATCCAAGTGTAGATAGATTTATAAGATGTTATAATGGCCTTGACGATAAGGGAAAGATGAAATTGGCGAAAGAGATCTCTGGTTTTTATTCTTTGTGTGATGCCATGAAACTCCAGCCTTCATCTACATATTATAGTAAAGACCATAATATATTTGGAGAATTTAATGGTTATTATAGCTGGCATGCAAATAGAGTTAGCCATGAGAGAACAATTATGAGAAAAGCCTTTGAAACTTTGTCTAAAAAGAGTCAATATGGTTTTGAACCTTTCTGTAATTATTGTCGTCCGAAATTGGAAGAGAAGAATAATGCAATAGAAACAAAAATTACAAAGGAGTGGAATTGGTATAGTGACTGGAAGGAGAGGAAATCTAGAGAACTCGATAAGAAAATAAGCCTGCAAAACGAAGAAGCAGATGCAATAGAAAAAGGGAATAAACCAATTCCCCAAATTGAAAATATAAGTAGAGATAGAAATTTTGAGATTATAACATGGAAAGATGGAATAATGGGTCTTCTTTTCTGGGACGAGAAAGGTTGGTATGTTGATCAAGGTTTCTTTGGGTCTAAGTATTATTACAAGACTTACCATAATGCTGTCAAAGCTCTATATCTTTACAAAAAATACAATCGGACATCTAATGATGGCCTGAATTGAGTAGCACTGAATCGTCTGCTACATATCTAAGGGTCATGAGACCCCTTGATCTCCCCCTTGATCTCGAAAAGTTGTGTCTCATCTCATTGTCTCAATGTCGCATAAGGAGTATAATAGTAGTATTATAAGTATTCTATTTATCATAATCCTATAACACTACCTATATAGATACACATGGATAGTCCTTATGAGACAATGCGACGATGAGACGCGACACTCCCTTCGATCATGGGGTCTCTACTGATCATTCGTTGTCACACAGAACAGACCAGAGACTGATCATTTTTAGAGAATTTTTCAAAATATCCCTAACACCCTAACGTCATAGGTCTCAAGTGCCGATGTACAAAGGGATTGGGGCACGTTAGGGATACGAAAAAAGGGTAACGTATCCCTAACGTTTTTGCTCACCAACCCTCACGCTGAGCGCAGAGG
>CACWLF010000156.1 GCA_902761645.1 uncultured Aeromonadales bacterium
GGCCTCGCGGCTTCTGTTGGCAAGTCTCTGTTCGGAGTCTTCGCAGGAAAGATATGCAACCTTCGAGGGACTGCAATCGGCAATCAGATCCATATATACATAAAATTTCCAACGAACTACACTAACCCCTTCCTGTAATTATTTTTATGTATGTCATACAATGACATTACGATTTAAATATCAATTTTTTGATCTGTTCTCAAATCATAATCAACACCTCGTTTTATCTGTCCTTATCGAATATTTTGAGTAATTTTCAAGATGAAAATTTCTGACTGTTTTTTAGAGATAATTATTTACATTATTTAATAAAATGGTATAATATAACTATGTGTAGATTACACATAGTTATACACACGAATCTTATTAAATAATTTGGAATTAAATAACTGCCATGACTGTCTTCTACAACGCGAATATGTACTTGAACAAACCTATGATAAAAGAAAAAAAACTGCTGATATTAAAAGAACAATCATTGGGTATGTCTGCGCAGATTCTCCGAATATGATGTTTCCTAATTCGCAATACAGACAAATATTTCCTGATGAATGGTCGACAAATTCCAACGAACCTGCAACGCCGGCATATAAGAAAATTGGAATGTACTGTGCTCTCAAAGCCATTAACAATAAGGAAAAAATAATTGATTTGGTAAAAGAGTCGTTTGGTGACGAAATTTCTGACAGTATTTTGGATTTCGCAATGTATTCAATCCTTCATAAATCGGCTACCCTGTCATTATTTCAGAAGTCCATGTCCGAACAGATGCTGTTCAACAAATCACCAAAGAGCGACAGTTACTACAGTAATCTTTTTCAAAAAGAAATAAGTCAAAGTTCGATTCTTAAATTCAAGAAATCGTGGGCTCTTCATTGTCGGACCAAAGGTATTGATAATGTATGGCTTTGCATTGACGGTTCAAACGACGACTGCACCAGTAAAGGTGTTGAACTTGCTGAGAAGGGTCACGCAAAATCCCATAAGAATATTAATATTGTCAGTTTCTCATATGCTGTAACATCTTCTGGTTTGCCTGTTACTTTCAATGTATATCGCGGTGGATTGGTAGATGCAAAGGCCATGAAACAGATTACCGATTTTCTTCAGGAGTGTAATATAGGTATTCGCGGCGTCATCCTTGACAGAGGATATTGCAACTCAAAAGCCATAAAGTTCTTATGCGATAACAAGATACCCTACATTGTTATCGTAAAAGGTTCTCCTTTAGGAGCTGAACAAATCGTTACTGAGTATGGAGAAGCAATCAAAGGCAACGCTTCCTACTTCATTGAGGGTACAACCTTGTTTGGAGTACAGAAGCCGTACCAAATTTTTAAGGATTACAAGCATATTGATTATCTGACTCTCTTTTTCGACTGTACGAACGCTTCAGACAGGATTACCACTCTCATGAAAAAGATTAATCGTGAGAAAAGTCGTCTTGTCAACGCTCTTGCAACGTACACAGATAAACTTTTGAATTATTATTCCAGGGCTCTTAAACTTATTGACGAAGGCAAGGATGTAGAAAAAGAAAATTTAGTAAAACCCGAACTTCCAAAGGTCTCGGATAATTTGAAAGATTTTTTGTCAATAAAAGTAAATGCTCAATCCGAAAATAACAAATCTGATGATGGTAAATCTGACAATAACAAGTCTTCACAGTACGAGGTTACTATCAATACCGAAAATTTTCAAAACGCCATTAACAGAAAAGGTTTGTACAGTATTTTGTCTTCTGAAGAATTGAGTCCGGCAGATATAGATAAATTGTATTCATCCCGTTCATCTTCTGAGATTCAGTACAAAATCTTTAAGACGGAACTTGGATACGGTACCACTCGCATTCATTTTACTTCAAGTCTGTATTCAAAATTTGCCGTAGGTTTTATTTCTTCCATCATCAGATATCAAATGCAGCTTCATGCAAGAAGCATTGATCAAAGCACATCGAGCATGATCCGGGAAATGAATATGCTATCGGAAATAAAAATTAATGATGTGTACACATTTTCACATATTGAAAACAAGCGCCAATTGAGTTTTCTTGAATTTTTCGGCTGTTCTGAAACTTTGATTGATAAATGCGTGAAAGAGGATAATGATCGGATTGCCGGTCGTCGTCCAACGCCAAGTTATCGCAAACCGGGACCAAAGCCCAAAGATAAGACAAATGATAAAAACAGATCACCAGTTGCATCTGAAATTTCAGGCTCGGATGTTTCAACAGGTGCGGCTGACAGACCAAACGCACCGCACACTCAAGAAAACTCCAGCGGAAATGCTAATCTTTCTGATCTAACAGTGACTCAATCTTCATGTGAACAATCAGATATCCAGCCTCATCTCAGTGCTGAACCTAAAAAGCGCGGAGTAAAACCAGGAACCAAAAGAGGAGACTTCAATAAAGATGGAACCCAAAGAAAGAAGCCGGGAGTTCAGGTTGGCACTAAGCGTAACCTATACAAGAATGATGGCTCACTAAGACAGAAACCGGGTCCAAAGCCAAGAAATAAAACAGTAGTCTAATCGTATGTGAGTCGGTTCTCATCAGTTTCAACCGTTCTGTAGTATCCTGCGAATTAGTGGAGTAAATTTGGAATTTTATGTATAAAGCATTAAAGTCCAGAAGTCATTTATGTTATGGTTCTGCAAATCGCCGTAACACAGGGATGTTCTTATTTCCGCTGTTATTGATTTACCGTTC
>CACWLF010000157.1 GCA_902761645.1 uncultured Aeromonadales bacterium
TACATTACCGCCAGCCCTAAAAGAATTCCCTCTAGAATACTACCAATCATAACAACCGCTGATAAGGGAGCGTCTCCTAGCGCACAAAATTCTGCTTCTGCAGAGTTGAACGATTGGAGGTTAGTATGTATCTGGTTTTCTTTAGGGCTTTCGCTGCTTCGATATTTCCTTCTTCGTACAGACGTCTCTGTTCATCTTTACGAACCTCACTTACCACTTTATCATTAAAGTTTTTAACGATATGGAAATAGTCAAAAACCACCTGAATCCAAGGGCACTTTTCCTCAAAGGCTTCTTCAAAATCAGAATTCATGTCGCAGGCAACTGCCTCTATACCATCCATCCAGTCCATTCCAACATGGTCGATGAAGTCATAAACTACCTGCTTCTTTTTACCGTTCTGAATCCACAGAATATGCCCTGTTTCAAGGTCGATTATATGAGTGGCATAGCGATGCCCGTTATGCAGTTTGAACTCGTCTATACCCAGAAATCTTGCCTGCTTTTCAGGCTTTATGAGTTTTGTTCCTCCGTCGGTTGTATAAAGCTCCTGAAGCCTTTTCTTATCGATGTCTTTTACCACGTTTTCACCGAGACCGGTGATTTCTGCCACCTGTTTGTTGGTGTAGGTTCCTTTAGCCAATAGATCTCTGGTATATGTGTGCAAAGGTTCCGTAATCATGTGCCCCTGAGCTTTGAAGGGAATATTCTGACTTTTGGTAGCACCGCATGACGGACAGCGTAACTGATGGTGAGGAAATTCCAGACACGTCAGATGTTCACCTATACTTAAATGACGTATGTAAATGTTACGACTGCTGTTGAGATGCATCCTGCACCCACATGAACAAAGCCTTTCTCTTTCAGGTAAATTCAAATGTCCCGTGTGACAAAAGACATTTCTTCCGGACATTGAACGCCTTAAGGTTGTTTCGGTATTGTGAAAACCAGAAAGATTTGAGGGGTACATAAGATACTTTGCAGAAGAAGTAAGAGCTTCTTGAAAGGTAGTTGTATTGTTTATATAATTCATGGCATGGATCTTCATTTTGGTTGAGATGTTACATCTTGCAGGATGCAACTCAAACATAAAGGAAGATCCTTTTTTATTCAATGCATAAATAATTTTTATTTTTTGCAATCACATAAAAAAAGTGATTGCCCCTAAATATAAAAAATATTATTCTGGCATATGCAGATAATCGGATTATATCATTTTGGACGGATTAGGATTGGACGGATCGCACATAACTGAGAGGAATACCATCAGAATCTTATCCAGGTATATATGTAAAAACGGCTACAGTAATAAACCTGTAGCCGAGAAGTGGAAATGCAATTTTATTCTATCGACTGATATGTTTTAGCATCCTCCGGTCTTGAGTGTGTACACAGGAGGTTTTACTGAGTTGTTGACTACATCGGAAGTCGTGTAGCCGAAATAGCACCCGCCATTAGGATGTTTGTTAATGTTATAATCGAATCCCTTCGGTACAATGAACTGGGTATCTCTGTTTTCCAATGCGGCATATTTGTTGACTCTGCACTGACAGAAATCATGATCCTTGCACAGTACCGAATTATTACCTGTAGGGCAATTGTAGTTTGAGCCTCCCTGTGTGGTATTTCGCGCCGGAACGGTTATTCTCTCATTGGTTTTTTTGTTCGTGACAACCTTGGTATCCTGATTGCCACTGATATCCGTATCCAGAAGATAAGCCACAGAATTACGATCAACATATCCGAATTTTGTATAGACCCAGATATTTCCAATATTAACGCAACTGCCGGTACTGCAGTCTTCCGGCCAAGTCTTGTTTTGATCGATTTTTTCAGAGTAACTGTTGTTGATGTTGTTTGTAAGTGACTTTGCGTAAATCATGGAGTTTGCCGATTTCACGGCACCTTTTATTGCTATCAGCGTTGATGCTCTGGCATCCCCCTGCATATTCATGAATTTTGGAACGGCCGTGGCTGAAAGTATGCCTAAAATAACAATAACGATCACTAATTCTATTAAGGTAAAACCATTAGCCTTCATACCTGAATAAGCGTCAGCATTGTATCTTTTCATAACAAATCTCTCCACTCTTAATCTGTGGAATCACATATCCCTATGATAAATCCGCAACATTACCGATGCTGCATTCCTCGGTTTCAATACTACTATTACTGAATCATACTTGTAAAGAAGGATGTGTCTGTTTTTTGAACATGGGTTAAAAGGTTCAGTAAAAACGACAATCCTCCTATATAGAGTATAAGCATGTTTTGTGTTTCAAAAGAAGACTGAATTTAGAGTGAAATCATGTAGCGATCCAGTTCACAAAAAAATGTTCATATTCGGCAAACACGTAATTTTCTAGTATAATTAAATTATTTACTACCTGTCAATCCTACATTTCCGGCGGTCACTACACATGCAAT
>CACWLF010000158.1 GCA_902761645.1 uncultured Aeromonadales bacterium
TTCATGATTTTCTCTCCGGGAAAAATTTACATGCAGAATAAAAAATCGGACCATCTGAAACTCCAGACAGTCCGGCGAACTAACATCGGCTTTTTAAAAGATAAATTATACTGAAGCAAATTTGGCATTAAAATTGTGCAGACAATTCATAAAGGCACTGTAATTATTCAGTTTGCTTAAATCTGATGTCTTGATAGTGGATAATAATTCCATATTATGGTTGCGCTGGGAATACAGTCTTCCTGCATCATAAATACGATTTTCTTCAATAGCATCCATTAATTCCTTGGTCTGTCTGATAATTGAATCAAGTAAAGCGCCCTGTACATTTGTTAAATTAACCATTTCTATATTCCTTCTGCAAATCCACTGATAAACTTTCATATTCTTCAGAAAATATTTGATAAATTTTCTATATCTAAACCAATGCAAATTATTTGCCAGAATTTAAACTGTCAAAAAACAAACTCAAAATTCATAAAAGGCAGCATAAAAACAATAAACAGGAAGAGGTAATAAGAATTAATTTTGAAAAAAAATTCTGGATTGTCACTTTTACAGCAACAATCCAGTTCAGATTGATAAATTCATTATGATGTTGACTCTAGCAGTAAGATGTAAATTTGGCTTCAAAATTCTGGATGCATACTAAAAATTCGCGGTAATTCTTTAATCCTCTTAATTCCTGTGATTTCAGTTCAGATAAAAGGGACATATTCTTGCTGCGGAACAAGTACAGTCTGTTTATGTCAGACTCGCGGTTTTCCTCAATAGCACTGGTTAATTCCTTTGTCTGTTTGATGATTGAATCTAATAATGCAACCTGGATATTAGTTAAAATACTCATATCACACCTCTTTTTGTTTGTTATTATGAATAAAAAGTTTTTATCAAATTCCGGAGAACCGATAAAATTTCCCGTTTTTATTCATAAAAATGCAATCTTGCTGCCAGGAATGACAATTAAATGTCAAAAAGCCAATATCTGAAATTATTTTTTAATCTGTATCACAAAATCATTTCAGTCCGCTGTGTCGTCATTCCAAATCAAGCACGTAAAATCAAAATTCTTTAAGCAAAGGCATAAATATGACGGATTTTTGAATAATACTTTTGTTGCTGTGCTGTAATTTTTAGATGATGATTCACCGTGCGATCAAAATTTTGACAGAAATATAAAAAATTAAATAAAAGAAAGACAGATAATACCACACTTTCATATTTACTGAATATTAAGCAGATTCAGTGCAATTTCCGGAAGAGTGTTTGCCTGAGTTAATATAGCTATGCCTGACTGCTGCATAATTGAATTCTGTGTCATAATCGCTATTTCTGCAGCATAATCGCAGTCTCGAATTCTGCTTCTTGCGTCACCTGCATTTTCAATTACATTTTCCTGATTGTTGATTGCTGACTCCAGTCTATTTTGTGCAGCACCCATTTGAGCTCTGCAACCGTCAATGACTGATATAAACTGTCCGGCATATTTAATAACTGATTCTGCAGCATCAAATGTTGAGACGTAAAAACTTACCTTCTGATCCGAACCTAAAGTAAAACCTGTCGTGTGCTGACTTAATGCCTCATCGTTTCCCACTACTCTGGTATTTTGCGTATTCGGACTGCCAGATGTCAGATATAGACCGTTTAAATCAAATCCCAAGAAAGTATCCACATTTGAACCGTATGCCGAATAGTTGCACATAAAATTTCCATTCTCATCATAATGAACAAGATTTCCGGTAAATTTAATTCCCATTGCCACATCTACGGTCTGATAGGCATCTGCTCCAATTTGAAAAGAATATGTATGACTTTCATGATATTTGTCAATAACACCCTGTGCAGCGTGATCAGCTCCTGCCGGAAACACCATGGTAGGTCTCACCGTTATGAATTGATCTTGCATACTGGTTTCCTGAGTTACCTTATAGTCATGTTCACCGTTAAGGATCTTCTTTCCTCCGAAATGGGTATCTGCAGCAATACGATTTATTTCAGTTGATAACTGTGCAACCTCCTCCTGTATTGCCAGCCTTTCCTGATCGGAATTGGAGCCATTGGCAGACTGAATAGCCAGCACTCTGATCCTTTGCAGATTATTGGTAATTTCATCCAAAGCACCTTCTGCAACCTGCAGCATTGATATTCCGTTGAGCGCATTAAGATTACCCTGTTCTAGACCTTTAATCTGACTTGTAAGACGATCTGAAATCTGCAAACCTGACGCGTCATCCCTGGCACTATTTATACGAAGACCTGATGACAGATTTCTGTAATTAGAATTTAATGAAGAAGTCGATTTACTTAAAAACCTTTGTGCATTAATTAAAACTTTCACAAATATTAGGACTATATGCAACAGTACTCTAAATAATAGTATAAAATTTAGGCGATCGTAAATCGAAGGAATAGCTAAGGTCTAA
>CACWLF010000159.1 GCA_902761645.1 uncultured Aeromonadales bacterium
GAACAAGCCATACCACGATATGGAGGACGTAAGCTTCACATACTCAAAGATTACATGGGCTTACCAGGACGGCAATATCGAATTCACCGATGACTGGAAAGCATAAGTTTTCATTTTAACCGCAACCAGCAAACCTTCCGGCAGCATTAACTGTCAGAAGGTTTTTTACACGTTTTCTTTTCAAATGTTTTCGCCATCATCTGACGCAAACAGTCCAAATCAGCATTTGGAAGCATATCTCTATGCATTATAAAATACCCGGCCAGTCTACCCCTCTTCTCCAGAGGAATACTGTTCCACAGAGGTTCCGCAACAATCCATTTGACCACGGAACCTAATGCCTGCTCCGGTGTTCTGTGCCCGCAAGCTATGGACTCAAGATCCCGCCAGTACTGATTATTGAGAAACTGCTCGTCATGAGGTTTGCTAATCATTTCAGCAATTATTCTCGGATCCAGATTTTTATATTGCCATGAAGCCTGCAGCACGAGGTTATCAATAAAAGATTTATACCAGTCATATTGAACAGAATCTAGAAGTTTTCCTCCCGGCTTTAACATTACAACTGAATACAGTCCTGTAACATGATCCGGCTTCATTCCCAGTTTGACACAGGTAAATCCGTTATTTTTCCAAAACTGCACCAAAGGAAGAGTAACTCCGAATGAAACACCGAGATAATCAAAAGTTCGGCAGAAATGATCATAGATATAGGAGACAAGCATTGTTCCCAAATTGCTGCGCCGATATTTTTCCACCACTGCAATTCTGACTATTCGAAAAAAACGATAAAAACCGGCATTTTTAAAACCTGCGTGAGCAGCAAGGGTCTGAGGAATTAAATTTCCCTTCGGTCGTCTCGTTCCAAGAAATACACCTGAAACAAGCTTGGACGGAATACTCTCCTGAACACCCCATAAAACACCTACTACTGTTCCTTCCGACTCCATATAAACAATAATATTTGAAGGAACATCCAGAATCTGTCTCAAATCAGACGGCTGACTCTGATAATGATTCTTAGACAGAATACTGAAGATCGCCAAAAGAAGTTCTTCATTATCAAGAAGTTCTTCGCAGGTTACGGTTTTAATTGCCAGTTTACTGTAATCCGCATTGTTCTGCGGCACCTCAATTACAGGATTGAACAATTTGTTCCACAGGATTCCCAATTTGTCATTTCGGGAATTTCTGTAGCCTTGCTTTAATTCAACTGTCTTATATCCGATATTTTCCTCTTCAAGTTCAGGCAGAAGCCTTAACTTTATACCGTTTGCAGTTCCTTCATATCCGTCAATTGTTCCACTGAGTATAACCTTGGGATATTTTGAAATGATCTGTTTTAGCTGGTGAACAGGAATTGATGCAATCTCATCAATCAGAATCAAGCCTTCGTAATTTTCCCTTTCGATTAGCTGATCGATACTTACAAATTCAGCATTACCGGAAATAACCGCGCGATCAAAATTAACAAGAGATGATTTGCCGGGAGCGGATACCAGCACATTTCCCTGCAAACAGTTTGCGATTTTTCCCAGCAGAGTGGATTTTCCGGCTCCTCTGTCACCTGTAATGAATAGCACTTTGTCCGCGGACTTCAGCCAGAAGCGAACAGTCAAAGGGATTTCATTATTTTCAGAATCGTTACTGTCGTGAAGAGAAGATTGATTTTCATCTATCTTATTGATGTACAGACCTTTCTCTTCAGAATAAACAGCATAAATTGAGCTGTCTGCAATTATCCGCCTCATACGTGATAAAAAATTATTATGCAGCACAGTCTTTTTATCTGCACGAAAGCGATCTTTATCGCTATCTGCAAAAACATCCTGATTTGCCAGATTTGAAAAATCCTTCACACCCAGGATCAGCGTACCGCCGAATTGAATCAGTCCGGCCAATGAGTAAAGCATTTCCGGATTTATCCGATTACAGCCGTTATATCCCACAACTTTAAACTCATTCCCTAAATGAGCATTTGACTTACTGTAGGTTTTAAAATTGGTCTCATTAATGTAAAAATCACAGTAATTAGCAAGGATCTGATCAATAAACTGCTCAGAACCTTCCACGATGAGCAACTTGCGGCAATTATCTAACGACAGGATATTATCAAGTTCGGTAATGTTTTTCATGTATATTTAGATTAACGATTATAAGGATTTGAGCAGTAGTTTACTACAAACAGACAATTTCTAAAACCAGGAAAAAACAAAGAGCCTCATATCATGAGACTCTTCTGAGATTTTTTCTCAAAATTCCGTTTATACTATGCTTTCCAGTCATCGGTAAATTCAATGTTGCCGTCCGTGTAGGCCCATGTGATCTTTGAGTAGGTAAAGCTTACGTCTTCCATATCATGATATGGCTTGTTCTCAGGCAGGAAGGTGG
>CACWLF010000160.1 GCA_902761645.1 uncultured Aeromonadales bacterium
AGTATCGTTAAAAATTACACTAAGATTATTGCTATTGATACCGCAAAAAACAGCTTTCAGGTATGTGTTGGCAGAACAGATGGAGAAGGCAAGGTTAAGAAGTATAAATTTAGCCGTAGCAAATTCCACGATGGGATTGTTAAACTTGGTATAGATGGTTCTGCAATAGTCATGGAAGCGTGTGCAATAAGCCATAATTGGGGCAGGTTGTTTCAAAAATTATGTATTTAATATAAGATACATATCACTAATATTTTATTATTTTTATATGTTGTAATGTATTGTCATATTATATGACGATTGAAATTTATATGTTCAACACTATTGTATAACAGAGCCTTGTGTTATATTAATCTTTATCAATTGTTGTTATTATCCTTTGATAGAGGTGACTAATGAGTAGAACAATTTTCAATCCAAATGGCAAAAATTCTTTTACTTCTCTTGTGGTTGAAAATTATTTTGTTGATAAAACAGTTTTTATTGGCAAAACAATAGAAAGGCTTGATTCCAGTGACCGTAAACTAATTGCTTTTACCAGACCCCGCAGATTTGGAAAGACTGTTACTGCGCATATGCTGGCTTCTTTTTATTCTAAAGGAGCAGATACTAAAAATATATTTTCCAGGTTGAACATTGCTACAGATTATAAAAAAGGTACGGATTTCAATTATGAAGAATATCTCAATAAGTTTGATGTAATTTATTGGGATCTAAACTCTATAAAAGGTGATTTCACTGCTTACCAGTGTGATGCAAGCCTTCATATTGAAGGAATTGATGATCTTGTTGATTATTTGCAATTTATAACTGTTTTGGAACTTAAACAGAACAGAGAATTTGAAGAAAAAATAAGTAATAACCCTCTGATCGGAAAAAAATCATTAAAACAGGCTTTAGTCACCACACAAAACAAATTTGTGCTCATTATGGATGAGTGGGATTTAATTTATCGTGATTATCGTGAAGATGAACAACTTCAGAAAAAATTTATTGATCTGCTGACAGGATTGTTCAAGGCTTATGATGGTCTGGAATGTTTTTCCCTGGTCTATTTGACAGGTATACTGCCTATCAAAAAATATAATTCAGAATCAGCTCTTAATAATTTTGAAGAATTCAACATGTTGTCACCTGAACCGTATGAAGAGTATCTGGGTTTTACCGAAGAAGAAGTGGAAAAAACGGTAAACAAGTCGGACAGCGGATTATCTCTTGCAGAATTGAAAGAATGGTATGATGGATATAGATTTAATGGAAAGGATATTTATAATCCAAATTCTGTGGCTTTAGCGATAAAGAAAGGAAAATGCAGGAGTTTTTGGAGTGGTACATCTTCGAATGAAGAGATCATTCGTCTTATCAATATGAATTTTGACGGTATTAAAGATGATATTCTCAACATGATTGCAGGAAGCATGGTTGAGTTTGATTTTGAAACCTTTCAGAATGACCTTGTTTCTATTGATAACAAAGATCAGGCTTTATCTCTCCTTGTCTGTCTGGGATACCTTGGCTGTATAAATGCAGGTGATACACAACGTCTTGCCTTTGTTCCCAATAAGGAAATAAGATCAGCACTGAATTCAATAGTTCGGAAACAACCCTGGTATAACTCGTTACCTATAATTGAACGTTCAGAAAAGCTCTTTCAGGCAATAAAGAACTGTGATGCGGAAACGGTGGCTCAGATTATTGAGAATATCCATAATTCCACGTATGTTTCTGTTCTTGGATACAACCGGGAAGAAGCTTTGATATTCTGCCTTATTGCCGGACTGATGTGGTCAATTGGAACTGATTATGAATGTTACAGAGAAGTGCAATCAGGAGCAGGCTTTGTTGATTTGGTATATGTTCCAAAAATCAAAGTTGATTTGCCTGTGCTGCTAATTGAATTTAAACGTGATGCCGGAGCTGACGCTGCTCTTAAACAGATCAAAGAGAATAACTATGTCAGCAGATACTGCAGTGACAGGGCTGACAATGAAGTTGTTATGATTGGACTAAGTTATAATTCAAAAACAAAAGAACATCAGTGTGTCATAGAATCACTTGTTCAGTGAGCAATAATCCTGCTGTTTTTCCCTGGGTTCTGTAGCAGAAAAGTTTTGATAATATTTTTAAAGGTTCTTTCTTTTAAGGACCAAAAATAAATTAATAAAAAATCTGTAACCTTCTGTTTTCAGGATCGTTTAAAGGATAACAAAACAAAAGAACGTTAAACATTAACAACAGAATTTATGGAGCGTGTATTATGGCACTTACAATGTATATGAAAGTTACCGGCAAAAACCAGGGCGAAATCAAGGGTTCATGCGATCAGGGCGGAGACA
>CACWLF010000161.1 GCA_902761645.1 uncultured Aeromonadales bacterium
AACAACACCTCGTAGACCGAGGGGGAGACCAAGAAAGGTTACAGTCTCACAAAACACTGAAAATTAGAGGTTATAGTCCGTAGAATTGTGAAACTTTTAGTTGATTATTCTGATTTTCACGCTTTGACATTTCATTCGTCATCACGACCGCCGCAATCATTTGCATACGATTTTCTGTACGTTTTTTTTCTGAGAAACATTGCGCAAAGCAAAAAAATACATCTGTTGTTGCAACATGTTCTGAAATGCGCAAAACTCACTGCCGCATTACAAAAATCATATTATCAAAAAATATACAAACGAACAGTTTTTACACAAGAAATCAAGTTGCTTTATACGAAAAATGTTCAAAATATGATACACTTAACAAAATAGACAGGTTTTGATTTTTAATGTCGGCGGTTTCAGCTATGCAGGTTTTTGATATTCATAATGCCCAGTATGAGGTTGAGCGTTTGCTCGGAAAAGGAAAAGGTGGCTACTCATACCTGGTTAGGGATGAAGAAAACAATCCTTTCACAGTAAAAAAAATCCACCATGAAAAATGTGATTACTACACATTCCCTGAAGATAAAATAGGACTGGAACTTGCTCATTATGATTTCCTCAGAAGGATCGGAATCAAAATGCCCATGATGATCGATTTTGACAAGAGTCAGGAAATAATTCTCAAGGAATATATAGACGGTCCTGTTCTTGTTGATCTGATTATGCAGGGAACTCCGATTGACAGCTATATCGAGCAGGTAAGAGGATTTCAGGAAATCTGCAGAAACAACAAAATAAACATAGACTACTTCCCTACCAATTTTGTAGTTCACAACAACGATTTGTTTTATGTTGACTATGAACTGAATGAATATTCCGAACAGTACAACTTTGACAACTGGGGAATAAAATACTATAACCGCAACAGTCCGGAATTTATTCAGTACTTATCGTCAATTAATTCTTGATTAACAATACAGGCAGAAATATATGAAAAAGTCGATTTTTAAAAAGAGACCTGTTCGCGCACGTTCTCATTTCAGAATGGTAAAAAAAATCAAAATCCGCAACAAGGGACACCGCAAGGTTTATTTCTTTAACAGTGTGGATTAATTACCGGTCCGCATAATTCAGAATAAAGGAGACATATTTGCTGTCTCCTTTATTTTTTCTGCTGTTCAACGTCCGCCGTATCACGCGTTACCGGCAGTAAATTCCGGATGATTCAGCCGCTACCTGAGATTGTTTCTGTAAAATTCAGCTATTCTGTCAAAAGGTATTTTTTCCGGATTGTCATACAAATCCACAGGACTTGCATCTCTGATAACAAGGAGTTCCTTGTTGCCGCCTTTAAGCTTTTTAAATGCATCCTCGCTGAAATAGCGGCTGTGCGCCTTTTCACCGTGAATCATCAGTACCGGATTTCTGATTTCATCGCTGTACTGCAGAATCGGCATATTGATCAGCGAAAGAGCCGAATTCATATTCCAGCTGCCGTTTGAATTTATAGATCTCGTATGGAAACCTCGTTCGGTTTTATTGAGAGCTGTCTTCATCTGATAGCGGCTTCGGCATCAACGGAATCATTGTAGCCGCGTTCAGATTCGCGGGTCATATCATTCATGGTACTTGTAACAGTTGCTTTTATTCTCGTATCCATGGCGGCGGCATTCAGAGCAAAACCGCCGAAACCGCAGATTCCGAGAATACCAACCGCATCGCTCTTTACATATTCACTGTTACTCAAAAAATCAACCGCAGCGGAAAAATCCTCGGTATTGATATCAGGACTTGCAACATTTCTAGGAGTACCGCTGCTTTCACCGGTAAATGAAGGCTCAAACGCCAGTGCTGCAAATCCTCGTTCTGCAAGAGCCTGAGCATAAAATCCGCTTGACTGTTCCTTAACCGCTCAGAAAGGTCCGGAAACTGCAACGGCAGGATATTTGCCGGAAGCACTCGACGGCAGATATAAATCCCCGACAATCATAATTCCGTATCTGTTGGTGAATTCAACTTTCTGCACGTCAACCCTGTCTGATTTTTTAAACGTCTTGTCCCATAAAATATCGGCAGCGGCGACATCGGATATTCCTGCGATAAAACATGCAGCCGCAGCAGCCTCTATAAATAATTTCAACATTTCAATTTCCTTAATCACGGTACAACAAACAAATAACAGGGACGTAACATGCGTTTCTAAAATCAAGCCGTAATTATACAAACAAAAAAAGCCGACTCCCTGCAGCCCCAAACTTTTCTAATCTAGATAAGTACTAATCAATAATTTTTTCAAAAAATCGTATAAATCACTGATCTATTTGATTTTTTAACTTGAATTAAGGAT
>CACWLF010000162.1 GCA_902761645.1 uncultured Aeromonadales bacterium
CTCGGTTAGGAGATCCTTCATGGGAAATGGTTTTGGTTGTGAAATTAGTTATCCAGTTTTTCAATCAGGCACTGGTGATCCTTGGTCTTGGTGCTGAAATTTATTCCGACAAGTATGATATTTCTGTACTGTCCGGCATAGCGTTTGAAATACTCTTTTTCCTTAATCTGCTTAATGGCTTCTTCGGCAGAGTCATCATACTTAAATTCAATCAGAATAAGAGGCTGTCTCCTTGTTATCGGCTCATACACTAAATCAACACGACCCTTTCCTGCCTGATCTTCCCGGTGATAGCTGTAATCATCAAGAGTTGACCATAAAAGACCGGTCATCACACAATACGTAAGAGATTCCTCATCATTGTAGTCGAGCAGAGCTACAGCCGGAGAATTGTGAATATCCTGAATAATTGTGGCTACGGTTGTTCCGTCAAGTTCCTTGATAGCTTTGAGCAGGTTTTCTGAACGTCTGATGGTTTCCATTCGTTCATACCAGTTCTGCTCTCTGACAATATCCATCAGCACTGCTTTGATTTCGGCATTCGGAACATAGGCAACTTTACGATATTGATTTTTTGTTTCGGCACATCCAAGGTAACCGAGGCATACCAGAAGACTGAAGACATCATTTTTATCTTTTATGGTTACCATATCATTCTGGAAATTGGCACAGCTGAAAGTAACTTCATCACCTTCGATTAAATTGATGATGTCTTCCTTTATGCCGTCAAAATCCATATTGATCAAACGTACAAATTCCTCATTGGACGAAGTTCCGCTCCAGTAACTGATACATTCATTTCTAGTTACTGCCTTACACACAGAGTTAGGGTTGTAAATATCCACACCTTTGATTTTATAACCCTCGTACCAGCTCTTTAAATCATGATGTGAAACTTTACAATTAGGCGATTTTACAATGTTGGCTACCTCATCTTCCGTAAAACCAAAGTAAGGAGCATAATCCCCAGGAGAGAGCATGTTATATTCATCAAAGCCATTCAATGCTGATTGGGAATTGTATTTTTTGATTGGCAGAATACCGGTGAGATAAGCTAAGGCAAAGCAAGCTTTACCGCCATCAGATTTAAACAGATTTTTTAACAGTTTGATAAATTTCTTCTGCAAAACCTCGTCATCACGGTATTCACGATATACCAGATCCCATTCATCCATAATAAAAATGAATCTGGTATTTAAATCTTGGGTGATTGCAAGTAAAGTTTCCAGAAGTCCCATATTTCCAATTTGATGCTTTTCAAGACATTTTGAAAATTCATTACTCGATTTTAAATCTTTAATTACTGAATACTCGAAATAGTCAACCAGATCATTAACACCTTCGACTTTCTGTTTCTGACCTGAATAACCATCAAACAATCCGTCGATGGTATTCATATCAATGTAAATAACATCATATTTATTGAGATGTTCAGCATAGTTGTCTTTATCAGCAATATGCAGACCGTCAAATATTTTTGTGCCGATATACCCTTTGGAATAATAGGCTAAAAGCATATGGGCCGTTACGGTTTTTCCGAATCTGCGGGGACGGGTTACGGCAAAAAAACGTTTATCTGCATTGATCTTTGCAGACATCTTTTCTATAAAATCCGTTTTATCAACAAATATGTCTTTATCTTTGAAATTAACCAGTGTTTCAAAGCTGTTTTCCATGGTCGGATTCAGAATACTTCCCATGACTTTAACCTCCCCGAACTCAACATCATCGGCTGTCATTTTATCACAGCACTGAATTTTTATCCGTGATACAGGACGGAACTTCCTGTGAACAATTGGCCGTACTATTCATATGTCAGTAATTTAACTAGTATCAACAAATAATTCAACTGTTATCTGATGCCTAATCTGTTGATAAATCGTACATCAATAACGCTACCGTTTGTTCATCATTTGTTTAAACTTCTCAACCTCTCTGGCACAATCGCTCTCCGTCATTCCGGCTTTGTACCTTTCTTTCGGATGAGCCTCATAGTATTCCTCCTGAAAAACCACCGCCCAGTAGTTAAACTCGGTGGTGGGATATTCCAGAACTTCAGAGATTGGGCGGTGGATTTCCCGGGCAATTCTCACCGCCAGTCTGAAAGTAAAACTGCCCCGGATTAGTTTTTTAAGCTGGTCTCGCTGGTGATGTTGAGAGCCGAGAAGGCATTCACCAAAGCGTTCAGCACCTTGTTCGGCACGGATTCCATAAAGGCATTGAAGTCCTCCGGCTTTTCGGTGAGGTTGCCGTCAGCATCGCAGAGAGACGCATGCATCATCTTGAGAACGCGAAGCTGTAAGTCC
>CACWLF010000163.1 GCA_902761645.1 uncultured Aeromonadales bacterium
ATAATTTTTACTATTACATTATTGAAGACTATCGTGATGAAAATGGACGAAAGAAAACCAGAACTGTTGAATCATTAGGCTGCGCAAGAGTAATCAGAGAAAAATATAATGTTCCTGATGCCGAGGCATGGTGTAAAAATTATGTAGCTCAAAAGAATGAAGAACTGCAGAATTCAAAAATTAATAACAAAAGAGTGTTAACCATAAAGCTTCGTGAGGATTTACCCAAGAATTCTTCCAGCAGCATTTTTAATGTCGGTTACTTAATCCTTGAAAAACTTTACTATTCTTTCGGTATCGCTAATATTTGCGATGAAATTATGAATAATCACCCCCACATTAACGGATTTGATTTAAACGATATCCTGAAAACCATGCTGTTCGGCAGAATTCTGTATCCATCATCCAAAGCCGCTCTTGTATCAGATTATCAGTATCGTCTTCTTGAAAACAGCAAAATTGAATTGCAGCATGTCTATCGTGCCATGGATTTGCTCCATGAAAACAGTAATTTAATTCAGAACAGGCTGTATCAGTATTCTTCTCAGGAATGCTGCAGAGATGTTTCAAGATTGTATTATGACTGCACCAATTTCTATACCGAAAAAGAACTCGAAGACTGCGACAGAACTCATATGTCAGATGAATGGCATAGTGAGCACACCCTGCGAAAATATGGTAAATCAAAAGAAAACAGACCTAATCCTGTTGTTCAGATGGGACTGTTCATGGATGGTGACGGAATGCCTTTGGGATTTTGCATCAATCCAGGCTGTACCAATGAACAGAAGACAATGATTCCTCTGGAGGAAAAGATTATCAAAAATTTTAACACTGAAGATATCATTGTCTGCACCGACTGCGGTCTGTCCGGTGATGACAACCGTAAATTCAACAATGTTGATTCTGACGATATTCTGGTTAAAGGGGGATTTAAGGGTCAGCGACATTTCATCTGTACTCAATCTCTCAAAAAACTGAAGGATTTTCTTAAAAAATGGGCTCTAGAACCTTCTGATTGGTCTTTCTGCAGACGCAGACCTGACGGTCATTCTGAAACTGTAACCGGGTTTAATCTCGAAGACCTTTATAATTCTGATGATTTATATTCTGAATATTACAATACGGTATTCTTCAAGGAACGTACAACCTCGGAAAACGGTCTTGATTCAAGACTTATTGTTACATTTTCTCTTAAGTATATGGATTATATGCGTTCTCTTCGCGAGCGCAAAATCAACCGGGCTCTTAAAATGATTGATTCAGGCCGCTGTTACATTGAAAATGAGCGCAGTCCAAGAGCACTAATTAAAAAAACTTATGCAACAGATAACGGAGAAGTGGCCAGGCACAAGGCTGCTTCCATTGATACGGATAAAATTGCTTCCGATGAAATGTTTGATGGTTTTTATGCCGTTGCGACTAATTTATTTGATTTGCAAATCGGGAAAATTATAAAAATAAATTCACGCAGATGGGAAATCGAAGAGTGTTTCAGAATAATGAAAACTGATTTGGAAGCCAGACCGTTCTATCACAGCAAAGATCAAAGAATCATATCCCACTTCATGACATGCTTTATGGCACTTTTGCTGATAAGAGGAATTGAGAGGAAAATTTCGGAGCGCAACAGTAACAAAATAAAGTATCCTGAATCTAAATATACCATTACACAGATACTGAAAACTTTAAAAGATCTTCGTGTTATCGCACTGGATGGAGGCGCAGGCTATCAGCCTGATTACAACAATTCTCAACTTGTAACAGATCTGCTGGATTGCTTTGATCTTAAGGAATTTGAACATATGGTAGTTATGAAGAACAGTATGAAAAAAATTTTAAAAAATATTAAGAAAAGTCCAAAAATGATCAAAACTCAAAAATAAAAGAACAACCCCTCAGCCCAATAATTTCAAGGGTTGGGGGAAATATATATTACGCCAACTGTCGAACTTCGGATTTTATTGAAAAAAAAAACACAAAAATTTGTTCAAATATTCTCAATATGTACCCAAACTTTTCTAATCTAGATAAGTACTAATCAATAATTTTTTCAAAAAATCGTATAAATCACTGATCTATTTGATTTTTTAACTTGAATTAAGGAT
>CACWLF010000164.1 GCA_902761645.1 uncultured Aeromonadales bacterium
ATCATACATTAATTATGGTTCACTGTCAATAATCTCGCAAAGATCCTTGTCAATTATAGATATTCTATCTTTCCCGTAGTTATTAAACAAAAAGCTTTCAATATTTAATATGGATATATTTGCTGATTCCGCCATTAGAGATAACGCACTGATTTCCTCATCCGAAAAATATGTATTCAGGTTACAGCAGATAAATAGTTTTATTCCTAAATATTTTTGCAATAAACTGAAAAACAGCATTAACGACTCTCCATGTTCCTCGCTCTCATTTCTCACTTTAAAATTCAACATCTTAATAATATCGCTTGCATCAATATCGCCATCATAGATATAATCAAAATCAAATTCAAAAGACAATTTCTCGGCAAAATTCAGAATAGCCGAACGCAATCTCATCATTTCCTCATATAAAACTTCATTTGCTCTTTGCGTTAGATCCGAATAGATTTTTGTCATCAATTTTTTATTATTCATTTCAAACAACAGCGCGTTATCTGCAAAAAATGAAGTTTTATTAAGATCCATAGGATTAAAGTTTTCAGAAATCACAAACCAGTCATCTCCGTCTTTTTCAGATAAGGCTGTAAGCGTTTTACGGAATAACGATTTATTTTCTATAACCAAATGATATACTCCGTTTTTGAGATTAATCGGCTTGGATAGATATTTGTATGCTATCATCATATTATAAGTAACCTTTCATCGCTGTTAACAATATTACCGCGAAAATCTCCGATAATAAATTCCATTTTTTGGAACTGTTTTTCAGTAATTGTCAAAACCTGAATCAATCCTTTCGGCGGCTTATATTTTTTTATGTTTTCAATCACAAGTGCTGCATTTGTCTGATTTAACGCGAGCTTAATATAAACAGACTCCTGCATCATCATAAAACCGTTCTTAATCAGATTTCTTCTGAATTTTCCGTATTCACGACGGTCTAATGCCGTCTCTGTTGGAAGATCAAAAAACACTATAATACGCATATATCTATAACTCATAATCAATAAAACTAATCAGTGTAACATCTTTTTCTTCCAAAGCGCAAAAAACACTCCGACAATATATTTTTATTGCATTTAAAAGGGTATTTGTTCTCCCGGAAACTCGGAATTCTTTGTTAAGCAACTCTAACAGAGTGATTTTTTCATTTTTTCCAAAAGTTTGCGGATTCATTTCTTTTACGCATAAATCCACAACCGGACGAATCGGTTCCATCAAATCGCAGCTCAGATTAAATTGATTATACATATTGTCGTGAAATATTCCAATCTGGGTTAAATATCCGCTGCAAACAACTTCTCTGTTAACGACTGACAGAATCAGACTATATCCAAAATTTAATGCCGAATTAACCGGAGTATCTTGACTGCGCGAAAATTTCATTCCAAACAACTCATTAAAATACACTTTTGCAGCATGGCCTTCTCTGTTTGTGCAGTCACCGAATTCAATCTCATCAACATACCGCAACAGCATTTCGGATTTGTCTGATTCAAAAATACAAAGAACCTCTGCCTGCTTTCTAATCTTTTCGCTTACGATTTCTGTCCAAATATACTTCTTGGTATTATCATCCCATGCTATTTGTTTTTTTATTTTTAAGCTGCAATCGTGGCAACCGAAATAAGGCACCAGTTCAAAAGAAGGATTTCGTTTTTCATCACAAAAGATAACTTTGACCTTTGACTTTGTCAGTTCATTCAAAAGGTATGCTGTTAATGAAACAGACGTACTGCCGACTATTATAATTGAAATTTCACTGATATGTATTTTCATCGTATTTTCCACATCACGCACTACCATATATCCTAAGCTGTAATCCAACTTAGAGGTTTTAGTAATAACAACAGTACGCCAGCCCATTATTTCTCCTTATTTGATTACATATACATTTTCAAACAAACCGGTAACGGATTGATTGATCAGCTTTACTTTGCCTTTAATATTTGAATAATCGATTGAAGTAGTCACTTTACCCGATTTTTCTTTTAACCCGATTTTCGTCA
>CACWLF010000165.1 GCA_902761645.1 uncultured Aeromonadales bacterium
TGCAAAAAGTTTCGCGAAATTTTCGCGCGAAAATCATCATATGAATCCACAATATTACAGTAAAGTTGCCATTGTATCTGGTAAAACGCACGCACAAGGGTTCTGCTCACACTCCACACATACAATTGGTAACACACAATATAAGTGAATTCTCACGAGTAAAAGGCTTTTTAGAATTTATAAGTTATCGAAATTAAGAGTTTTTTCTCTTTTAATACTTCCATCAAATTCTCTATGTGCTCCTTGCTCCAATATTTAATAATATAAAACTTCTTATCATCAAAAGAATGAACTGGTATATCGAACCAAGATTTACTAATTATCCAATCACCTTCTTGCTTGATTATTTCTTTTTGTTGGTCCGGATCAATATTATTATCACTATTTTTTTTCTTTAAATCTTCTGCCAAGCTCTTGATTTCATCGGCTTTCATATTCTTTGTTTTAATAAGACTCTTTATAATATCATAACCTAAGTAATATTTCTTTTTGTATTGTTCGTGGTTGAAGAAATACTCTTCATTCATCGTAATTTCTAACGAATTATCAGTCTCTAAGGCTTCAGGTGTTTTATTGTCCTTATTCTCATCACTATTGGTATTCTCTTCCTTCATGTTAGAAAGAGCGCACGAAATTGATTTCATATAATTTCTAATACTTGTAATTAAGGCGTAGCTTATTAGTTTTAAATTTTCATCTTCAGCCATAAGCTTCTGTGGTTCAATTACATCACCAATCCAATACTGCAAGGGCCTTTTGTTCTCATTCTTCCTTAATTCCAAGTTTTCGCTTTTCCTTGTTACATTCTCACCAAATAATTCATCACACCAAGATTTTTCGACCTTTAAATCAGTACTACGGAGTTTCTTATTCAATGAATCCATAACCGGCTGATACTTTGATATTTTTTCATTATCTGAATAAACAGTGCACCTTGTATAAATACGTCTTCTAGACGATAATTGGTCATTATTATAATCTGGGCACCGAAAAACTATTTTTAGATGTAAATCAAACTCATTCGTATCTCCATTTTTATTTATATATCTATATAAAAATGCTTTTTTAGCTAAAAAAGTAATGTATCGATATTTTTTGCTTTCGGCTTTATCATGCGCATCATCTTCTTGCGCATCATCTTCTAATAAAACAAATTCCTTGGGATCATCAAAACAAGTGAATTGGCAAGCATCTCCCCAATTTTTATCGCCGTCTACTTTTAACTGATTAATAGTAGTATTAAGCTTATCCATGATGAATTCAGATATTATATCTTTATTGAACCAATCATTAAACTTTTCATCTCCCGCAGAAAAAAGAAGTCCAAACAATGCACCTAAACATGCAAGCATTACATTCATTAACATAGTTAGATAGCTGCGAGCACCAACTGATTCAATAAAAAGCTGTAATAACAAGCTTGCAAATGCTACTGCTATAATTATTTTAATAATAAAAATAAAATAGCATGAGACACATCCATTTTGTTATAATTTAATTGACCAAAAAAAAATCAAGCAAAAATGGAGGCTCATGCTATGTACAGTATAACACAAGACGACCATTCTACGAAATGCATTTCTGAAAAATCTAACCGGTTTTTTCAACAGTACCAGATTGGCAAAATTCTGAAAGCGTCAAATGGGAATAAGATGCAAGGCTTTTCTTCCATCCAAATCCTGCGGTTACTCTTTACCATGGTCTTCTGCCACCGGTCCTTCTTCATGCAGATGAACCTGCATCCGGCGTCTGTCCCGTTTGGAAAGGATACGGTTTACCGCTTCCTCAATTCCTGTCATACCAACTGGCGCAGGTTCGTGCTCTTGCTTTCGGGCAGGATCATCAGGGATACCATCGAACCACTAACAGATAAAAAACGGCAGAATGTACTGATTCTCGACGATTCTATTTTCAGCCGCTCCCGGTCTAAAAAGGTAGAGCTGCTGGCAAAGCTCTATGACCACGCCAACCATGTTTACACCTTCGGGTTTCGGATGCTCACACTGGGGTGGACGGATGGGAACTCCTTCTTGCCGGTAAACCACTGCCTGCTCTCTACTGAGAATCCGAAATACCGTATCAATGACGTGTCCCCTGCAACAGACCTCCGTACCAATGGGGGCAAACAAAAGGCGATGGCGCAACAGAAGATGACGGACATCGCCATCCATCTTCTGAAAGAAGCCAAAGCAGAAAGAATTCCTGCTCATTATGTTTTATTTGACAGCTGGTTTTGTTCGCCTTCGTTTCTGATTGCGGTCAAGCAACTGAAGTATGATGTCATCGCTATGGTGCGGAAAACAGCATCACAACAGTATCGGCATCAGGGGAAGTGGATGAATGTAAAAACAATCTATGAGCGGGGGAAAAAACGGCGTGGCAAGGCAAAAATCCTTCTTTCTGTAGAGGCTGAAGCGGTAAAGGACGGAATAATAGTTCCAGTCCGCTTCGTATATGTGCGCAACCGAGCCAAGAAGAACGACTATCTGGTACTGGTTACGACAGACATGAAGCTCAGCGAAGAAGAGATTGTCCGTCTGTACGGAAAACGCTGGAGCATCGAAGTGTTCTTCAAAATGTGCAAGTCCTATCTGCGATTAAGCAAGGAATACCGTTCGGTTTCCTATGACGCCATGGTCGCTCATGTGGCGATTGTGTTTGCCCGGTACATGCTTTTGGCAGTGGAACAGCGCGAAAACAGGGATATGCGAAGCCTGGGCGAACTGTTTTATCTGAGTGTGGATGAATTGCCAGATATTCAGTACATGGATGCACTTCGGCTGATACTTGCCCGATTTGCAGAACTGATACAGAAGAAAACAGTCTTGGAAGAAAATGAAGTCTTGAAGCTTTTGGATGCATTCATTGAAGAACTGCCGTCTTTGTGGAAATACAGTCTGTAAATCTGTGCTTGAAAATATATCTGCTAACTGCGCAGCACAGTGTTTTCAAGGTTTATAGCCTGTTTGAAAGGTGCGAAGTTTGAGTTAAGCCTGCTCCTTATTATAACCACTATCTTTTCTTCGAAAAAAATTAAGAAAATTAAACACTTACACTCATATTCAAAAAATAAGCTGTGTCCGTTGGTGTATACGAACAGTAATCGGCCACCTCGTCGCACTTTGTAGAATCATTGGAATGCCCTATTCCTGTCACGATATACATTGTCTTCCTGGCGTTTCTTAAACTTTTGACGACCCCCGGGTCATCGAACACAGCCAGACTTTCCGGCGGCCCGCCGCCACGAACGATGCACAGGCAGTTGTACTCCCCTTTATTAACAATATCATTGATTGTCTCTTTGATTTTTCCGGGTATAAACGGGACAGGATGAAAATAGTTCAGGGTGTCATATACCCCATCATCAATAACGCAGGCAAAATCATTACAGCCCTTGCTCCCTGCTGGAGAGATCACTGCTATGTTCAGTGGCCCTTCCGGCAGTTCACGCCGCTTGTGCGGATGCTTGTCCTTGTTCACAATGACCCTGTATGCCGATGCGGATTCGCCAAGAACCCTTATATCATGTTTCTTCTTGCCAGCTTTGACGGTAATTTGCAGTTCTTCCGAATTATAACCGTCATTGGGATTCCTGTCAGGTCGTACAGTCACTTCCCCGGTAACTATAACATGTTTGAACAGCAGGAACTGAAGGTCATCGATCGTCGGATATTCTCCATTAGGCAGATATACGCGGATTTTCTCTCTTTTATTCCCAGGTTCTGACAGCTCGGCATCGTATATATACCCGGCAAACATACCGTTCTCATTACAGACTATCCTGTCCAGGTTCCCTTCCACATCAACGGTCTTTTGTCCCGGCTCCACATGCCCGTCCACAATTTTAAATTTTTCAAGCACTTCCTTCGGAGTCATCTGATGAATCACCTCCTATGCTTACGATGTTTATGTATCGCCATGTTTCCTCACATTTCTATTAATAATTATTATACCACAGTTCGACAATAGCACAATCGAGTAGGAGGCTACCCATTATTTGAGTAGCCGACCTCTCACACCACCGTACGTACCGTTCGGTATACGGCGGTTCAACCTTATAAGCGCACAGACTCGTACTTGCTGAGTATGTCAAAATACCCAGCCCGTGCGAGTCTTTCATTTGTTATAGAACACTTCAAAACTGGTGAATTGGAAATGCGCCAGTACCCTAGCCGGGTATTACTCCACTCATGAGCTTTCTCGTCAGGAATCCCCAGCTTCTTCAGGTTTGTCACCTTCGTTTTGGGCTTCTTCCATTGCTTCCATATGTACATCCTTATCCGGCGGCGAAGCCATTCGTTCCAGCTTTGCATTGTCTGCCTCATGCTGGCAATGCGGAAAGGATCATTGTTTGTTCCCACATTCTCTCTATGCCTCCCTTCTCTAAGCCTCCAACCCTCTTGCTATATTTATTATAAAAAATAGCATGGCTAGATATTGACCATGCTAACAACTTTTTCTTTTTTCTATTTTTATGGTGGTATAAAATCAGTTTTCAATACCAAAATCAGCGAACCCTATTTCGCTAAAAAGGAATCAAAAAAATCGTCACTTCACAGTATAATTACTAATCCCCGTCAATTTTTCAATCGCCTCTTCGTCCCAAAATTCATTAGGCCAACGGAAATATTGATCTTTACGCTTTTTAAATATTCGATGAGGCTTTATCGTATTATCATAGATGTGAAGTATGTCACATATGTTAATCAGCTCCGGTATCAAATCCAGCGCCAGATAATACCGGGAACGCACTTTCTCCTCCGGCACACCATGCCCACCGTCAGCTTCCCGGCTCTGTACTCTTGCAACATTAATATCAGGATTAACCGTAAGAACATAAATGCAACGGACGAAAAAGCCTTTTTCTTTTGCTTTTTTCAACAAATTTAAGTTTCGCTCAGTTGAAAGTACTGTTTCAAAGGTAAAATCTGCCCTGTTTTTTACAGCCTGTT
>CACWLF010000166.1 GCA_902761645.1 uncultured Aeromonadales bacterium
TCTGTATCCGGCTATTTCCTGTTCATCACGATTTTTAGGAGTAGTTTTTTCTTCGACAAGCTGTCTGATGCGGGTACTGGTGGTTACTATTCCTTCTATTGCATTTGACGCTTCTGTACTTTGAATTTTCGCTATTTCTACCAGTTTTTTCAGCTCTTGAGGGCGTTGTTTCAGATACATTTCCTGCTTTCCGGCTTCACGATATATAGCCGCAATTAATCCAAGAAGCTCAGAATCCCATTTTTGGTCTTTGATCAATGAATAATTAAACTGTCGCATTCCCTTACTCCTACAATATTCCCTTAAATTATAGCATAAAAAAAGGGAATAACGTAAGTAATAAGGGAATAAACCAAACTTTTTCAAAAAAAATTAAAGGTTGACTTTCTTTTAATGAATACAACTTAGGATCAAACAAAAGTCAACCGCTATGCAATAATAAAAATTGCAAAACAAACTTATGAGTCTACCTCAATTTCGATCCCAGACTTGAACTTAACCTTAAAGCGGTCATCATAGACAGTGATGGTCTCTACCAACCGTCGTACCAAAGCATCATCGTACTCCTGAACCTCAGTGCCCTGCCCGGAGAGGAATGATTCCGTTATTGTCACTTTAAATTTGTTTTTTTACGGAACACTATTTGTGTGACATCAATATGCTATCTACAACCCTGCTTTTACCTACCCAAAAGCAAAACAGTATTCTCAACTATGCTGTATCTCCCGCACTTGATATGTTCTTACATACAGCATAAATCCGGTTTTATCGTCGTGTTCAAAAAAGCATCACATCTCGCAAAACCTTTGATTTCAAGGGCTTTCAGACGGTATTTATTTCTCCCTTGACAGTAAAACCACTGTCTCGACATGCAAGGAGACAATCATTTTAATAAACATTAATTCCCACATATTCGTTCAATTTGGAAATAGAACATATTGAGAATTAACGTTATCTGCGATTTAAGAACATATTGAACATCTGAGTCATCCGTTCCACAAAACAGTTGTTTATGGTTTTAATCAATGACTGACATCATGTGCGCACTGACAATAAAAACTTATCAAGGTGCATTTGCAGTGTAGCATAATGATATAAGAAAGAATGGGATTAAGGATTCATTATGAGCGAAGATAAGGTTGAACTGTTGAGCACTCCGTACGGTGAGGTCGCCTATGAAACGTTCCGCGAACTTGGCCGGGCATTTGTCGACAAAAGTTCGGTAATTAAAGATCTGGAAGATAGCAAGACCCCCCTTTATCCTGTTCTGCTTCGCCCGAGACGTTTCGGTAAAAGTACCTTCATCCAAATGCTGAAATGTTTCTACGACATCTCATACAAAGACAGATACGATGAAATCTTTAACGGGAAGGACATCTATACGGAAAATCTTCCGAGCCACAACACCTACCATGTTATCAATTTTGACTTTTCAAGGGTTAACACCCAAAGCAATACCGCCATGCTGAACAGCTTTTTTTCTGCTGTTGCAAACGGTATTGACAACTTCAAAAGAAGATATCCTGATTTCGTATTCGATTACAGTGAACTTGATACATCAGACTCGGTCACACTGTTCAACAACTTCGCCTCCGCTTATTCGAAGTATGCCAAAAATTGTTTTACTAAAGGCAGTATAGGCAGACTTTATGTAATGATTGACGAATACGATAATTTTGCAAATCAGATTCTTTCACAGGATGTTGAACTATTTCGTACCATCACCGGTAATAACGGATTACTGAAAGCATTTTATGCTTCCATCAAAGCCGCAGCGGCAGATTCGGACTGTATCGCCAGAACCTTTATTACCGGAGTGTCATCTGTATCGCTTGATTCTCTTACATCCGGATTCAATATTTCCCGCAATGTTACATCACGCGCCTGCTTTAATGAATATGCCGGATTTACTGAAGCTGAACTTGCTAAATTGGTACCGCAACTTATAGATCTTAAACAACTTGGGATCAGTGCAGATGAAGTCGTAGCCAGAATGAAACCTGTGTACGACGGTTACTGTTTCAGTCAGGAAACTAAACAAACGGTATTCAACTCGTCAATGTGCCTATACTACCTTGACGAGATGCGAATAAAAGGACGTTTTCTTCCTCCGGAAGATTATATGGATCCGGCCTCTGATCACGACGGTTCCAAACTGCAACAACTGTTTGCTATTGCTGAAGATGGTCTTGCTGATGAAATTATTGAAACCTATCTTAGCGGGGAACGGTTTTTATTAAAGGAACTTGCTGAGAACATCAATCTCAACAAAGACGCGAAATATAACCGCATACAGCTGCTATCCATGCTTTACTATCTGGGGTATCTCACAATTGATACCAGTCCGGCTCCAAATGACAAACTGCCTCTCAAAATTCCGAACCTGTTCATGTCAAAGCTGTTTGCACAGTGCACCGCTGATATGCGATTAAAGCCAAGCAAGGTGTTTACTGATTCGATATTGGATATATCGTCATTACAGAACCTGGATGATGACATCTCAACATTTGCCGCATCCTGCACGGAATTTCTTAGCAGTATTTTCACCAACCAGGTGCTGACTCACATGAGCGAGATGGCTCTTAATCTTACGCTTTTTACAAAGCTGGATTAAAGTATGCTACAAAGACTGATGCCTCGGATTCAAAAATTCAGAACTTGATTAAGGAAGCTTCAGAGCAGGTTGCTAAATACAAGTCTGCTCTAGAATTCCGGGATCGACAGGTAAAGGCTTACTCCATGATCTTTGTCGGCTCGAATTGCGTACATTGCCAGATGCAGTAGTAAGAAACTTTCCATTAAACTTAAGTTTTGATTAAGGGAAAATTGATTTTTTTACAGATACCTCAAGAAAATAATTAAGCTCTGTTGTAATCGAGTAGTTACGGATTTTTAGTCATGCACTCAGGGTATGCATCGATGATTGTGTACTTTGCGGAACCGAACGAATAAATGAAATCACTGATTTTACACCCGCCATCTTCGC
>CACWLF010000167.1 GCA_902761645.1 uncultured Aeromonadales bacterium
TCCATTTCTTTAAGTTCACGAATGTTATACTTTGCCATTTTTAATTTTGATCTTTAAATTTGTTACACAAAGAGTCCTTAAGGGCTTTCACCCTTACTTGTTTATTCTCAACAAAAAAATAGAATTTCTCCTATTTCATCTCTCACAAATGGAAATAGGAATAGTGGGTGAGTTCTCCTGGAGGGCACCCATTTTCAGGAATGCCGCCCAACAAATCGATCCAGGGGATAGTTGATTCATACTCTTTTTATAGTCACTTTTGATATTCGGCTTGCAAAATTATACGGATTTTATCACATATACAAATAATTTCTCTTAAAAAACCTTATGCCCCCTAAGAATTATAGGTATACGACACACTTTAACCCTCTATCCCCCACTCTGTCGCAATACGTTCCCCTTGTCGCAACAACTCCGACAAGAAACTGGCTAATTTCTTGGAATCAGCCCAAAATCACCGTACCTTTGCAGCAAGTTCATACATTAATAATTTGAGTTTCATTTGAATAGTTAGTTTTCTCATAATGTTTGGTTATTGGTTAGTAATGTAGCATACAGGGTTCGCTGAGACAGCGAGCCTTTTTGCTGTTATAGGAGAGGATTTTCATCTACTTGCTCTTTGTGATGCGATTATATTCATCAATAAACTTCTGAGCCGTAGGGCTTGGGGTATGATTTGCCTTTTGGCTGATGCTGATATAGTGTTTGATGATCTCCTGAGTTCCTGGGCTTTCTTTGACATCACTCAATTCAGAAACATCAAACAAATCTTCTATAGCCAATAGGACCTGCTTTGTATTACTATTACTTGCATTTATGGTATCCTTTACTTTTTTAATCGCATCCTTTACGTTATTTATTCTAATCGATCTCTCTTTCTCTTTAGCCAATCTTTCTTTTTCATTAGCCAATCTTTCTTTTTCATTAGCCAATCTTTCTTTTTCATTAGCCAATCTTTCTTTTTCATTAGCCAATCTTTCTTTTCTCTCGATTCTCTTAATTCTCTGGAAAACTGGACTTTAATATCACTTGCTATTTCGCTTGCAATACTATTTATTAAATCTTCGCCATCAGAAGTATCAACATGTTTCTTGCTTCTTTTAAAAGTCTTGTCGCCCAACAAGTCATCCAAAGTAGTAAGTATTGTAGCACACTTATCTCTCTCAGTAGTTATTTCTTCATCGAAAATATCAAAATACTCTTGTATTTTTTTGTTGATTACTTTTTTCCAACCTGATAATGAAAGATTATCTGTATCCGCAAATATCGGCTCGAAGTAATCCTTGAACTGGGGATAATATTGATTGAGTCCAACCTTGGCTTTCTGTACATAGTCTGGAGTTGATGACTGAGCAAAGCCAGTTGCCACTGCGAACACCAATAATAAGATGCTTACTAATCTTTTCATAACTTTTATAGTTTTATGTTGCAAAGATAAAACAAACAATCCATTCCTCCAAGAAATTGTGCTAAAAATAATAAAAGCTTTGGTGGTTTTCAGTTTTTCTTAGTACCTTTGCGGCAATGAGAAATTATAATTTATAATGAACAATAATTTATGTTAGTACGCATTCTTTTATTTATCACGTTGTGGTTAGCAACATTACCTACTGACTCACAAACCCAGCAGTCTATCCCTGATTATGTTGGTCAGGCTCCTGCAGATGTTCATAAATACTATCCGCAGTATGAAGAGTATTTTAAGACCATCTTCGACAAAATGAAAGTACTGAAACCACACTCTATCGCCATGCTCAACGAGGAGATACATGAAAATATGGAGCTATTCGAAGAAGATATAAAGAGCGAGAAGGATAAGCGAACCATAGTTCTGATGGCACTTGAAATGCTAATCGTAGGGAAGAAGGAGTTTACGAAGGCGAAAGACGTACAGGGGCCACAAGGCGATAACGACTATAAATATGAAATTGCAGAATCAATAGAGGATGGCGCTACTAGAAAGGCTTTAAAGAATCGTGATGAGGCTGTAAAGAATCGTGATAGGACAATTGCGCAATCAGCAAAACTGGAAGAAGTAATAGCATTAATTTATCGTCTCGATGAACAAGGAACTATAAGGGAAGAAATGGACAAGATTTTAAAAGGCTTAGAAGAATTCTTTGCTCTACATAATGATGAGGAAATATACACTGAATTAAAACAGAATGGAACTTTGGTCAAAATCATTGGTCTTTATGATACTTATAACAAGAAAATAGGCCGAACTCCATCAGCATTAGGCCAAAAAATCATCAACGAGTATAATAAATATCAGAAATGAAACATTTCATTACGTCAAACTTTCCACCAGAACGATTGTGGCACAGGTGAAAAAAGAGGATATGAAAGCGCGCTTTACGACACGATCTAACCCTATTCCCCTACTCTGTCGCAATATCCTCCCCCTGTCGCAACAACTCCGACAAGAA
>CACWLF010000168.1 GCA_902761645.1 uncultured Aeromonadales bacterium
CTCACAGTACTCACATGATATATTTTACACTAAAAAAATTTGTCAATCAAGTAAAAATTTAAAAATAAATTTCTTGGAGAGCCTTATTCTATAAGGGATCAGCGATGATCAAAAATTAAAAAATTTGATAAAAAATTGATCTTAAATTCAAAAGATTATAGTGAGAAACTCCAAAGACGGGTATTTGATTTACGGGTATGTAATGTTATAATCAGTCATATACTAAATACATAACCAAACAAAGAGCTTTTACTATGATTTTATGCGCATGCTTCTACATAGATAAAAGATAAAACAGAATAGTTTGAAGAGCAGTTTCTTTATTCTAGACATCTGTATAATCAAGGCAGATATGTGATAAACAATCATTACAAAGAGCATAAGAACTTTATAAGTAAGACCGAATTAAACAGAATTCTGAGGATGATCAATACAAGTTTACAACAGAACCAAATAATTATCATGTTTTAAGGATATTATTAAAAAGAGCACAGGAACCGCCTCATGAACATGAACACACTGTTTTCTTTTTCAATGTGTTTTCGTTTGTAAATTTCATAAGATACGCTTCCTTGAATATTATGAACAGCTTTCTTTTTGGACTGTCAGGTAGAGATAGCAAATCAAAATATTTGCTGTAAGGATGCTGTATATGTTTGTTCCAAATAAATTTACTGAATTTTTCAGAACGCTAGGCGTTAGATCTTTTCTATTCCTTGCTTTAGCGATGCTCTCTGTGGTGCTGCTCTGCTCAGCTCTATTCCAGTCAGAAAACCAAAATCATGGGCGTAGGTCAGAAGAATACTGTTATTGTAACATCAAGTTTTGAAGCAATTCTTATTCCTCTCATTGAACTGGCTAAAATTTCCGCCTACAAAATCAATTACCTGGATGAGCATACTGAAGGCGGTGTTTCTGCTGACGTGGTAGGACAATTTCTGATAGATCAGAATGCTGTATATTCGAAAATTATTGATGATTCATTTCTAGGTCTATACTCATATTTTAACGGTAAATATCTCACTGGTATTGATTGGACTCCGGATGAAAATTACAATCCTGTTGACAGACCGTGGTATAAGAAGGCTGTTTCATCCCCGAAGCAGATAGTTTTTGTTGAACCCTACCTGGACGTTTATACCAGTTCTATCGTTATGACTGTTGCAACGACCCTTAATGACAACCGTAATGTTATGGCGTTTGATATACGACTCGATAAAATCCAGAAGATGATTGAAAAAGTAAGTCGTGATGACGGTTATGACCACATGGTGGTCAGTGACGACGGTGTAGTTATAGCCCATTCTGATGCCGATATGGTAGGTAAAGTATACGATCTTTCTGACGGCACGGTCGACAACATTTACGAATATGTTATCAGTTTACTTGATGAAAAAGATTTTTCAAATGGATTATGTGGTTTATTCCAGGTGCATAGGCGATCATTGGCATGTGGTGGGTATTGCTGATTCGGCTGAATATTTTTCATCTCTTAAATCCGTTTTTATAGTTTCCACAATTACCATTCTCTTCGTTTTGACCGTGGTTGCCGTTGTTTTCATCAAAATTGTGTTTAGCCGTAGAAAAATAGATAAACTTAATGAAAATATGGTTATGCTGGCTGAAGTTTATGAGCATATGTATGAATTTTCTCTGTCTGCAAACACCTGCATGCGTCTATGCAGTAATGCTTCTGAACAATCAGATGTTCTAGGCAGCGATATTGATGATGCCCAGATTTTTATCGTTTCTGAAATGAATAAACTGGTGGATGATTCATCAAAGAGAGTTCTTACTGAGTTTGTGAATTTAAATACACTGCCGGATAGGCTTGCCAGCGGTAAAAATCTGATTCTGGAATTTTTAAATCATGACCAGTTGTGGAACCGCGCAAGATTCATTTCATCACGTTCTCCTGGTGCAGATAATCCGGATAAGATTTTGTTTCTGATTGAAAATATTGATCTAGAAAAACGAGAGCGTGAAAAACTGATTTATCTGTCCGAAACGGATCCTCTTACCGGGATATTAAATCGCAGGAGCGGTGAATCAAAAATTAAATCTTTGATCGCAGGCGAAAAGCATGGCTTGTATGCACTTTTTGATGCTGATAAGTTTAAATCCGTTAATGATAATTTCGGTCATGATGTCGGTGACAAGGTGATTGTCGCCGTTGCTGAATGTCTGCGTAAAACATTCAGTAATTATGATGTTGTTATGAGGCTCGGAGGTGACGAGTTTGCGGTTTATGTCATGTCAGTTACTGATCGAGACGCTGCATCGGCATTGATGCGCAAGTTGTTTAATCATATTGATAAGATAGTAATCAAAGAACTTGGAAATTTTAAAATAAACCTCAGTGTCGGAATTGCGTTCTTTGGAGCCGGCAGACAGTCGAGATTTGAAAGTTTATACCGCGAGGCGGATTTTGCAATGTATGAAAGCAAGAAGATCCACGGCAACAGTATGACATTTTTTGATGATCTGAATTTTGATTTTGATGATATCAGAAGATAGATCTTCAGTGTTATGGAACTTGTTGCGGAGTTCCATGTCTGCAAAGATTTCAGTATTCCTTAATTATTTTTCCTGATGTTAGGTACCGCCGTTATGAGCAAGAAAATTACGGAAAGTCTACATGGTCAGGGTTTTGCCTAATCTGCGCGGTCTGGTTATATCAGCAACAATTCAGAGTCGTTTTCTTTGAAAACTGTGCGCAGAAGGTCGGTTTTATCCACATAGTATTTGTTCTCCTCGATCATTTTATTAAAAACTTCGGTTCCAACATCAATCGTATTCAGCATGATCCTGTCATCTTCTGCAACAAAATTATCTTACATCTTTTTGATCATAAAGGTTTGTCGCAAATATTACAACGTTTCGATCAAATAAAACTTTCACAAATATTAGGACTATATGCAACAGTACTCTAAATAATAGTATAAAATTTAGGCGATCGTAAATCGAAGGAATAGCTAAGGTCTAAGC
>CACWLF010000169.1 GCA_902761645.1 uncultured Aeromonadales bacterium
TACCACACGTCCTTTTACCGGTTTGAACAGAAGAGTCATCAATGATGGTGAGATGCCGTCGATTTTCTTGGTTACTGTCACCTGATTATCGGTAATTGCACCTTCATCATTGTTGTTGCCGTTACCTACATCCATGGTAATGCCTCTTTCAACTCCCCAGGAAATGCTGTCGATCTCGATTGCTGATCCGCCCTTTGAAAGCTGTGCATCTCCTTTGATTGCAGATGCGCCCTTGATATCTTCGATACCGCGTATTCTCATGAATAACTGAGCCATTTTTTCACCTCTCTGTTTTCTGTTTTTCTAAATCCTTCCGGCTTTCCGGTTCTGCACTCTCAAGCCGTTTTGTTTTGCTTTACCCTTTCAACGGATAAAAATCCTAGGTTACAGAAAATTGAAAAATTAATTGTTTTGAAGTTTCAAATTTCAGAGTCGGCGAAAAATCCCAAAACTGTAACGGGAACTGCGGGCCCCAAAAAAATCCTCCAAAACTCATAAAGAGAAATGGAGAATTTAAAAGTATCAGCCGCAGCAAAGTTCATTGCTGATACCGCAGTAAAGATAATCAGTCAGGATTAGAACCAGCCCGAACCGCCAAGCAGCTCGTCGTCAGAAAAACTGCACGCCTCATCCGGTTCATCACCGTAGTCAGCATAGCGTTCCTCAACTGAATAAGCTTCATCGGCAGATGCGGAAAAATCATCTTCTGAATATTCATCATCAGGATAATCATCAGTTTCATCGTCAGGCTCATCATCGTTCAGTTCATCACAGGATTCGGAGTTATTCTGTTCAGTCGCACCTTCATCACAGTCTTCCGGCTGCATTACAGATTCAACTTTCAAAACGGTTCCGTCCGGTTCCGACACAGACGCAGGTTCACCCGTAGCTTTATCAGTGGCTGACAGCGCCTCAGACTGTTCCGGCATTTCAGCAGGCACGGTCAAGGCACCGGTTACCTGATTGGAATGTTTCTCCAGTCGCTCCTCCTGTTCCACCCTGGCAGGAGCATCTTTCTCAATGAGAAGATTTTCCTTGATCAGGTGGATCCTCAGAATTTCGGCAGGATCAGTCAATTCATTCTGAATCAGATCATAGATAAATTCACTACCCGTTATTCTGGTGTCCCGGATCAGACCGTCCGTTGCGGCACGGTAGAAGTAAGGAACAAAACTGAAACGGGGATCAAGATTGCGGAAATCATCCAGGCGTTCACAACCGGTGAAGCACTCTGGAACCGATACTGTCAGCTCCGAAAATACTGTCAACCATGATGGTTTTGAGATCTGCCGCCACATGGCGCAGTTCACTGCCCACAACCATATCGAGTGCCTTATTAAGGTTCTGAAGCGTCTCCATCCCTATCTGGTAGGTAATGTAGTCAAAATAGAATCGCTGCCTGATAATATCTGCATACTCAGGATGCTGCTCGATCCATGTGCGGCACAGTTCAGTGTATCTGCTGACAAAATTCTTTTTGCCTCGGCAAATTCACCTTTGAACCGGTCCAGTTCGGCTGTAACCAGATCAAGCTTTTCATTCGGA
Organism: uncultured Aeromonadales bacterium; assembly: GCA_902761645.1. Taxonomy (GTDB): domain Bacteria; phylum Pseudomonadota; class Gammaproteobacteria; order Enterobacterales; family Succinivibrionaceae; genus UBA2804. Next base: position 1,546 of record CACWLF010000169.1, read on the forward strand.
ATGATCCAGTTGCCGCAGAAACTGCTTCCGTACTTTTTGCACATGGAATCAATTTTATGCCGGATCTGCTTAAACACTCCCAGTTCCTCAGGATTGTGAGTTTTTATGCTTCCCGGCGAAGCAAGTTCTCTAGGAAAGTCCGGCGCCTTGAGCTGAATCAGTTCAATTTTGCGGGTTGCAGTCCAGATATTGCAGTTAATATATCTTACATTTCGCACTTGAACATGCTTAATTATCGCCTTTGATAAGGAGCAATAGTCAAGGAGTAAGCTTGGCTCTTATTGAGACTAGTATAATGTCCTCGAAACATCTAGACTAAATCATGCCGGAATTAATGTCTCCACATGAAGCTCTTCCGAAACATCGATGTCGTCCATCTTGTACTTCCAGTGGAACACCACCGGATCGGCATTGACTTCCTCAAAATACTTGTATATGCGATCAGCAAGTTCCTGTTTTGATCTAACCCGAATACCCCGAAGCGTCTGCTTGGTCATCTTGCTGAAGAAGCCCTCTACCATATTAAGCCAGGAACCATGCTTCGGAGTAAAGACGAATTCAAATCTGCCAGGAACCGTTGCAA